>MFJV01000001.1:0-277 GCA_001780985.1 Candidatus Gottesmanbacteria bacterium RIFCSPLOWO2_01_FULL_43_11b
CGGATTCTTCTGGCGGGGAAGAAGCTACAATATTACTCAAATTGGTCTCCATCACACGTTTCGAGAAGGCAGAAACCTTATTCATGTTTTTTCTGCCACCGACGGCAATACGTTCTTCAAATTGCAACTGGATACTGAAACATTACAGTGGAGGTTACTTCATGTTCAATCCGGCTAAACCAACCGTGATGCATATAGATTTGAACTCCTGTTTTGCGACCATTGAGCAGCAGGCAAATCCACTTCTACGGGGTAGTCCGGTCGCTGTAGCCGCCTA
>MFJV01000001.1:307-155293 GCA_001780985.1 Candidatus Gottesmanbacteria bacterium RIFCSPLOWO2_01_FULL_43_11b
CTCAACCGAGGCTAAGTGTTTTGGTGCTAAAACCGGGATGCAGGTTCGTGAAGGACGGGAGCTTTGTTCAAATCTTGTTATTTTACCCTCGGATCCGGATAAATACCGCTTCGTCAATCGAAAACTCCTTTCATTGTTGCAAACGTACAGAGGCGACATTGAAGTCAAGTCTATTGACGAAATGGTTATGAAGTTTCAGGAAGGAGATTTGACCTCTTTCGCTAAAGAAATCAAACGGCGCATCAAAGAAGAAATCGGAGAGTGGCTCACTGTATCTATTGGTATTTCAACAAACCGCTATTTGGCAAAAATTGCCTCAAATTTACATAAACCCGACGGATTGGATATCATTTGGAAAGAAAATATTGAAGAAACTCTAGGGAGTCTTCAACTTGAGGAGCTTTCTGGCATTAAAGAAGGGAATGGTGGGAGACTGAGGCAACATGGCATAACAACTCCACTTCGTATGTACGCTGCATCAGCTGATATGCTGAAAATCGCATTCCGTTCAAAGATTGGTTATGACTGGTGGCTCATGCTCCATGGTTGGGAGTCAAGTCTTTACGATTATAATGGGACCAAAACCGTCGGGCACTCTTTTGCACTCCCCAAGCCATACGCCATAAAAGACCCGAGACTGCATCAAATTCTCTGCCAGCTTGTTGAAAAAATGGGTAGACGCCTTCGCAGTTATGGTTTTGCTGCGTGCGGCATTCACATTTCGTGTCTTTTTGCCGATCATACCTTTTGGAATCATGGAGAAAAACATGTCCATACGCTTATTGATACCCGTGATTTGTATCGTGAAGCGTTGCGTATTCTTCTGAAAGCGCCAAATAGTCCCGTCCGGATTCTTGCGGTATCTTGTTTTTCGCTTGTTACCCATGAACAACTTTCTTTCTTTGGATCATCAAAAAAGAATCTAACCAGCGCGCTTGATAACATTGCCGATAGGTGGGGAGAATTTAGTGTGTACCCAGCTCGCATGCTCGGCACACCGCAAAAAGTCCTCGACAGAATTGCGTTTGGTGGAATTAGGGGGCTTGACAAACCCATTCAAACTCCTCTAGTCTAGTATATAAACTATCAAGAGATGTAGCTTTGCTACACAACAACCGATCCCGGTGGGCACCGGGACACGGTGCTCAAAATTAAGATAGGCCCTTGGTTCGCAGGGGAAAACTATGAAAACACATTTTACTTCAGAATCTGTCGCAGCAGGACACCCGGACAAAATTTGCGACCAGATATCTGACGCAATTGTCGATGCAGCCCTTGCTCAATATCCCAAGTCCCGCGTTGCAGTTGAAACGCTTGTTACGGTAAACCGAATTGTTCTTGCCGGTGAAGTGACGACTCCAAAAAAACTTAACTATGAAAAAATCGCACGCGGAGTGATTAAATCGTTAGGTTACACAAAAGATCTCTACAATTTTACATATAAATCGCCTTTGTCAATTTACATTCACGAGCAGTCACCGGATATTGCAGTTGGTGTCGATGATGGCGGAGCCGGCGACCAGGGAATGATGTTTGGTTACGCCACCGACGAAACCCCGGAATTTATGCCCATGCCGATTCTCCTTGCCCATAGGCTTGTTGAAAGGATGGACCAGGTGCGGGAGAAAAAGATTATTCCGGCACTTCGACCGGATGGGAAAAGTGAGGTGAAGATTGTCTACGAAAACGGGAAACCAAAAGCGGTAGAGCGGGTTGTGTTAGCCGTTCCTCATGATCCGAAAGTATCCAACGGACAACTTAAGAACTTGCTTTTTGAGCATGTGGTCAAACCAGTTGTACGAAAGTATAAACTGAAAGCCCCGGCACTCAAAGATGTGATTGTTAACGGAACCGGAAAATGGGAAATTGGCGGGCCGGCAAGCGATACAGGGGTGACAGGAAGAAAAATTATCGTTGATACTTACGGTGCATTTGCCCGTCATGGTGGAGGAGCATTTAGCGGGAAAGATCCGACAAAAGTTGATAGAAGTGCAGCCTATGCAGCCCGCTATATTGCAAAAAATATTGTGGCACACCGCCTTGCGAAACGGGCAGAAGTTCGCGTTGCCTATGTCATAGGACACCGCGAACCTTTAGCAAAAGCGATTGAGACCTTTGGTACGGAAAAGAAATCGATGAAAACAATCGAGGATTTTGCATGGAAACTTCTCGACCTTTCTGTGGGAGGGATTATAGAAGGACTTAAGCTTCGTCGCCCGATGTATAGAGAGGCCGCCCGTTACGGTCACTTTGGCAGAAACGGATTCCCCTGGGAAAAAATTATCTAAGAGATGGCTTTCGCCGCCGCTTGGGAAGCGATCTTCATGGATTTTTGAATATCCTTTGTTTGTAAATACGTCACAACAAAATACGCTTGATACACATCTCCTGCACCCGTAGTATTTTTCGTTTGAACGGCTAACGACGATTCTTTGTACATTTTGTTTTTCGTAAACACAATACTTCCCCGTTTACCTAAAAGAGCAAGGACGAGACAATGGAAAGATAACTGCTGAAGTATTGCAAGCGACCGTGAATCTTCAACACTTTTAATAATTACATCGAGAGATTTAGCGTATTGTTTGATAATGGAAACCGGATAACTATCAAGAGATGTACCGGCAAAATCCCCAATTTTTAGCGTTTTTCTCAAATCTATGGAACAAAATTCATCAAACAGCCGTTTGGTTGAGGTAAAAAGAACTGCCCGTGCTGCGTCGTGGGAACGTAGGAATGTCCGATCACTTGTCACTGTCTTAATAGCAGCCGTTTTCCAATCGCTGTACGTTGGTTTAGTGTTGACGAGTTTAATCTTTATCGTGTCGGTGTTTCCTGAAATTCTTGTGAGATGAGTAAAGTCTATATTATTTTTTTTGAAGCTTTGCAAAAATTTATTTCCAATAGAATCAGTTCCGATTGCAGAAATAATACTCGTATGTGCTCCTGCCTTTGATGCGGCGAGGGCCACATTGTATGCAGTACCGCCAAGTTTTACCGTTCCATCATCATATATATCAGCGCAGCAATCACCGATCGAAGCAAAACGGATGATCTTATTCATATTTACGTTATAATATTACCATGTCAAACGAATTTCAGAGATTACTTGTTTTCGCTCGATCGAATGTCGCTCGAAAGGTAACTTCACAACGGAAACTACGGATGCACGCCATGCGTCTCCATCTGAATTCGCTGCAACGCTTAGGATGGTGGTACAATACCTTCGATGAACGAAGCTCGTCCGCTTGCTGATATTCTTCGACCGAAAAACCTTGATGAAGTTGTTGGACAAGAACACCTTGTTGGAAAATCCGGCGTGATTCGAAAAATGCTCTCTTCCAACTTTTTACCGTCAATGATTTTTTGGGGACCACCAGGATGCGGAAAAACAACGCTTGCATATCTTCTCGCAACACTTACAGATAGTGAATTTGTCAGTAAATCTGCAGTAACAACAACTCTTGCAGAAGTTCGGGGAATCATAAAAAACGTTACCGGGCGTACAATTTTTTTTCTTGACGAAATACACAGATTTAATAAAGCACAGCAAGATGCGTTGCTTCCGGCAGTTGAAAAAGGCACGATCATCTTAATCGGTGCTACCACGGAAAATCCGTCATTTGAGGTAATTTCCCCGCTTTTATCACGATGCAGAGTTGTTGTATTAAAACAACTAAGTTCAGAAGAATTAAAAAAAATCGCTTGGAAAGGATTGAAGTATCTACAAAGGAAAATGGATGCAAATGCTGAAATATTTTTGCTTGAAGTTGCCAATGGTGATGCGCGAGCACTTCTCAACATTCTTGAAATCGCGTCTCAAATCATAGAAGGTTCGCATACTTCTATAACGAGTGAAATAATTGAGCAGGCGGCGCAGAGGAAAATGCTTCAATATGATCAAGTGGGTGATGAGCACTACAACACAATTAGTGCGTTTATTAAATCCATGAGGGCAAGTGACGTTGATGCGGCGCTTTACTACCTTGCCCGAATGGTAGCAGCAGGAGAAGATCCACTTTTTATAGCACGTAGAATGGTTGTATTTGCCTCGGAAGACGTCGAAAGTCCGACGGCACTCGTTGTAGCCAATGCGGTTTTTGACGCATGTCATAAAATCGGTTACCCGGAATGTCAGGAAAACCTTGCTGCCGGTGTTGTCTACCTAAGTAACGCCAAAAAAGACAGAAGTGCCTACGATGCGTACTTTCGGGCGCTCGATGATGTGAGAAAATACGGAAATCTTCCCATCCCGATGACTATCCGAAACGCACCGACAAAATACGACCCCTATACCAAAGAAAGCTTACTTCCTGATAGAATGAAAGGTAAGAAGTACTATCTGAAGGGGGGTGAAAAATAATGGATGTTCAAGTTGGTAAAGTAACCCATTTCTACGACAAAATCGGTGTCGCCATTGTTGAAGTCATGAATCAACCGCTTAAAGTAGGTGATACGGTAAAAGTTTCAGGTCATGACAATGAATTTACCCAAAAAGTTGAATCATTACAGGTCGAGCATAAGCAGGTCAAAGAACTTGCCGTAGGCGAATCAGGCGGTTTTAAAGTTGACCAAGCGGTTAAAGTTGGCGATATTCTCTACTTAACGACAAAGTAAATAGGAAATTCTTCATATGCAAACCGAGCATTCTGCCGGTGGTATTATCGTTTCACTTTATAAAAAACAATGGAAATTAAACGAGCTCCGGATGTAAAAAAAATTGTTTCGAATATTCTCAAACACACACCATTTCTTTATATACAGGGGAGGAGTATTGTGTGCATGAGAAGTTTCGGGGCCAAAAGCCGGGCACGGGCGCGCATTTGGAGCTTTCCAAAGATTTGGCAACAAGCACTCGATGTTTCTCCTCATTACATAATTGAAGTAATATCCGCGCATTTTGATCACCTCTCCGATGATGATAAAATTCGGGTCCTAATTCATGAACTCATGCATATCCCTAAAAATTTTTCTGGTGCGCTTGTTCCGCACCGCGGGATTCATAAAAAAATTAATCACCGTTCGGTAGAAACGGTATTTCAAATCTACAAACAAAATGATTACTCTCATTCACGGTGACGATATTGACGCCTCTCGACAAGCGCTTAATACTTTTAAAAAAGAAGCGAAGTCTAAAGAATTACGACAGCTAGACGGCAGGAGTGTTGATGCAACAATGCTTACACAAACACTCGAATCAGGCTCACTATTTGGAAAAGAATATGTTGTTATTATTGAAAATTTATTCGGCAAACTTGGAAAAAAAATAAAAATCATTGAATCTTTATCAACAATACTTCGTAAATCAAACAGTCAAATTATTTTATGGGAAAATAAAGAATTAAGTGCAACTGTCATAAAAAGCCTCGGAAAAGTGGATGGTAAACTTTTTAAAACACCGATTATTCTCTTTCAATTTTTAGATAGCATCGTTCCCGGCCGGAAAAGCAATGCTTTGATATTATTTCAGAAGCTTGAAACAACTCAACCGGTTGAAATTGTCTTTATGATGCTCTTTCGAAGAATACGGCAACTTCTCATAGTGATAAGCGGTAGTTCTCCGGAAGGGTTGCAACCATGGCAGACTAGTCGCTTACGAACACAAGCCAAAATGTTTTCACAAGAGAAATTACTTGACCTTTACCGGACACTTTTGGATATTGAGTATTCCATAAAGTCAGGAGCATCGCCATTCACACTCGGTAGCCACATACGACAATTTCTGATATCGTTATAACATATGGATTTATCTATATTTAAAGATTACGACATTCGTGGAATATATCCTGATCAACTTAATGCGGATGTTGTAAAAAAAATTGCGTACGCAATCGTTCGAAAATTCTCTCCAAAATCCATTGCAATGTGCCGCGATATGAGGCTATCAGGCAAAGAACTTCGTGACGCAATGGTAGAAGTCTTCGTATCTTTAGGGGTTGATGTTTATGATGCTGGACTGGTCGGAACGGAGATACAGTATTTTATCGCAGGAACAAAACCTTATGATTTGGTTCTCATGCTTTCTGCGTCTCATAATCCTCCCCAGTATAACGGAATAAAATTAGTTCAAAAGGGACCAATAGCTGTAACAAGCGAAAGTGGCCTTTTTGCTATTCGTGATCTTCTTAACGAAAATCCATTACCGAATGCAGAAACTCCAGGAAAAGTTACAGACATAGATGTCATGGATGAATGGAAAGATAAAATACGATCGCTCGTTAATCTATCATCGTTTAAACCACTCAAGGTTGTTGTTGATGCAGGAAACGGTATGGCAGGCAAACTTATCCCGAAAGCGTTTGAGGATCTCCCGTTTGAGGTGAAGTCGTTATTTATGGATTTGGATGGGACATTTCCCAATCACGTCCCCAATCCGCTCATTGAGTCAAACAACATAACGCTGATTGAAACAGTACGAAAAGAAAAAGCAGATCTTGGACTTACCTTTGACGGTGATGCTGACCGCGTATTTCTTATTGACGACAAAGGAAGATTTGTCAGCGGTACGATTACCTCAGCTCTTCTCGCCCGTTATATATTAAGAAAATATCCCGGAGAGCTTATTCTCTATAACGCAATTTGCGGCAAGGTTGTTCCTGAGACAATACAAAAATACGGAGGGAAATCCAAACGGGTACGCGTGGGTCACAGCTACATAAAACAATACATGAAAGAAACAGGAGCAATTTTTGCAGGAGAACATTCCGGCCACTATTACTGGCGGGATTACTTTCGAGCAGAAAGCGGTGCACTCACTTCTCTTATTATTCTATCATTACTTTCTGATGAAACGAAAAAATTATCAGAAATCGTTGATGAACTTTCAATCTATCCCGCAAGCGGAGAAATAAATTTTGTACTTGCCGATATTCCAAAAACGCTTGATTTGCTTCGTAAAGGCTTCCCCGACGCCAAATCCACCGACGAGGTTGATGGAATATCTGTGTGGTATGATCAATATTGGTTTAATGTGAGGGCGAGTAAAACTGAACCATTGTTACGACTAAACGTTGAAGCCGACACAGGGGAGATTCTTAAGCAAAAAACAGACGAACTAGTAACAAAAATAGAATCCTTTGGAGGAAAAAGAAAATGAATGAACTCGATAGTGCAAATGTTTTAGGCTCCACAATGCTATTTCCGGATCAATGTGAACAGGCATGGACGGAATCTTCATCACTTTCTTTCGGAGACAGATACAAAAATATATATAACATTGTCGTCTGCGGTATGGGTGGATCCAGATTTCCGCCAAAAACAATCAAAGAATTATTCCGTGATCGAATCAAAGAGCCATATGAAATCGTTGAAGATTATACACTTCCTTCCTATGTTGATTCCGATACACTCGTTATTCTTTCCTCGTATTCCGGAACGACTGAAGAGGTTATTTCCTGTGCCAATGACGCAATAAAACGCGGATCAAGAATTACCGGAGTTACAAGCGGAGGCCAAATTGCCCAAATACTTCGGGAGCACACAGGGTATGTTTTTACTCCCAAGCATAATCCTTCAGATCAACCCCGTATCGGTGGCGGGTACCTTCTCATGGGTCACATAGGCTTACTCAAAGCCTTAAATCTTCTCGAAATAGATAGTAGTGAAGTTGAAGAAGCTATCAAATTTATACGGGAGCAAACGTCAAATATTCAAAGTAAAGCCAAGGATCTTGCGAAAGAGCTAAAAGACAAACATACATTTATTATTACATCAGAGTTTCTCAAAGGATTCGGGAATGGATTTGGGAATCAGCTAAATGAAACGGCAAAGATTATATCCGACCCGAGAAATATTCCGGAACTTAATCACCATCTGATGGAGGGATTGAAATATCCCGATACGCTTCACACAAATGGATTATTTCTTTTTTTCGTGTCGGATTTGTACTCAGCGCAAGTTCAAAAACGTTACAGAGTAACCGAAGAAGTTGTAAAAAAACAAAACATACAAACACTTAACGTTGTTTTGACAGGGAAAACAAAACTCTCGCAGGCGTTGGAAGCATATACACTCTCTGGATTTACTTCGTTTTATTTAGCAATGTTCAATAATCTCGATCCAAGCAAAATTCCTTGGGTTGATTACTTCAAAAAAGAGCTTGCAAAAGACTAAGTCCCCCTGCATACTGAATATATGGCAAAAAAATACGTGGTGAAGTTTTCTGATGTGGATAAAGACGACATTGCCACAGTCGGGGGAAAAGGTGCAAACCTCGGTGAAATGACCCATGCTGGTTTTCCCGTCCCGCCAGGATTTATTATTACAGCAGAAGCGTACAAAGAATTTCTAATAGACGGCAATCTTACCCATAAAATTATCGATATTCTTCACAATCTTGATGTTAATGACTCTAAACAGTTAGACCGGGCAGCAAAATCAGTACAACACATAATTACGCGATCACCATTTCCTAAATCCCTCGCACTAGAAATTATTCGCGCATATTTTTCTTTGGAGAAGGGGCTCGTGAAGCATCCGTTCGTTGCCGTACGGTCCTCGGCAACAGCAGAGGATCTTCCCGGAGCATCATTTGCAGGACAGCAGGCAACCTTCCTTAACGTTCAGGGTGAGGCGAATCTTATAGAGAAGGTCAAAGAGGCGTGGGCATCCCTTTTTACCGCTCGGGCAATATTCTATCGGGCAACGCATAAGTTTAATCACATGAAGGTCTATATTGCAGTTCCCGTCCAAAAAATGATCCAATCAGAAGCTTCCGGAGTGATGTTTACTATTGATCCCTTAAATAACGACAAAACAAAACTCGTTATTGAAGCAATTTCAGGCCTTGGAGAACTCATTGTGCAAGGAGAAATTACCCCGGATCACTATGTCGTTGACAAAAAAACTGAAAAAATTCTCGAAAAGACTGTTCACACACAGGAAAAAGTGATGAAGGGAAATAGAGTAAAGAAAGATGTCATAAAAAAGCAAAAATTAACTGACGAACAAATTCATACGCTTGCAAGTCTAGGGAAAAAACTAGAGCAGCACTACTACTTCCCTCAGGATGTTGAGTGGGCAATAGAAAAAGGAAGGGTGTATATTGTACAAACGCGGCCGATTACAACGACCGGAAAAATACGTAGCGAAATAAACGCAGCACTTTTAAAAAAAGATATTCTTTTACACGGAGATCCGGCAAGTCCCGGAATTGCATCAGGTCCTGTAAAAATTCTTCATTCTCCAAAAGAAATTCATAAAATCGTTCCTGGTGATATTTTAGTTGCGGAGATGACTAATCCGGATTTTGTTCCGGCAATGAGAAAATGTGTCGCAATCATAACCGAAAAAGGTGGCCGAACCTCTCATGCTGCTATAGTTTCCCGTGAACTTGGCATTCCGGCTGTTGTCGGCACAGAAGGGGCGCTTAAGACACTTCTGGATAATTTTGTCATCACCGTTAATGGCGCAACGGGAGATATTTATAAGGGAGCGGTTCAAAGAACCCAAAACATTGAACCAAGCGTTCAAATACATCATGAAAAAATAAAAACAGCTACAAAAGTCTACGTAAACCTTGCAGAGCCAGACCGTGCTTCTCTTGCTTCAAAACTTAATGTTGATGGTGTGGGACTACTGCGAGCTGAGTTTATGATTGCAGGAATAGGCGTTCACCCCAAGAAATTAATTGAAGACCGAAAACAAAAAGTGTTCGTGAATACATTAAGTACTCAATTAGAATTCTTTTGCGAAAGTTTTGCTCCTCGACCGGTTGTCTACCGTACCACAGATTTTCGCACGAATGAATATAGAAATCTAACGGGCGGAAAAATATATGAACCTGAGGAACCAAATCCAATGTTGGGATTTCGTGGTGCAGCTCGGTATATAACAAATTCTGATGTTTTCGAATTGGAACTTGAAGCAATCCGTAAAGTCCGCAATTCATACAACAACTTGTGGCTTATGATCCCATATGTGCGAACGCCGGAAGAATTACTCAAAGTCAAAAAAATAGTCAGTGCAGCAGGTTTAAGTAGATCATCGTCATTTAAATTGTGGCTCATGGTAGAAATTCCAACGAATGTTATTAGACTCGATGATTTTATTGACGTCGGTATTGACGGAGTTTCCATTGGTTCAAATGATCTCACTATGCTTATCCTTGGCACTGACCGTGATAATAGTGAGGTTGCCCATGATTTTTCAGAACTTGATCCGTCGGTCCTTTGGGCGATCGAGAGAACGATAAAAACATGCAGTAAAAGAGGCGTTACTTCATCAATTTGCGGACAAGCACCTTCAGACTACCCAGAACTTGTTGAAAAATTGGTATCATGGGGTATAACGAGTATCTCGGTTAATATGGATGTAGCAGAGCATGTACGTGATGTTATTTCAAACGCCGAAAAAAAACTCATTCGAAAAAAACTATGAACCCAAAAATTTACTCTATAAATGCACGAGAAATTCTCGATTCACGGGGAAATCCCACAGTTGAAACAACAGTCATTCTTGATAGTGGATATCGGGGAACTGCTGCTGTTCCGGCTGGTGCATCACTGGGTAAATATGAGGCAGTGGAGCTTCGCGATGGGGACAAAGAGCGCTATGGAGGTATGGGAGTTCTTAAAGCTGTACAAAATGTTAATACAACTTTAGCTGCCAAACTTAAAGGAATGGATGCATCAAATCAAACGGTTTTCGATAAAACAATGAATGATCTTGACGGAACAGCGGAAAAGAAAAATCTCGGAGCAAATAGTATTTTAAGTATTTCTCTGGCTAATGCAGTTGCAGTCGCAAATCACACACGTACGCCTCTCTATAAATATCTCAATACTCTTTTTAATACGCTTCTGCCAACCAAAGTTGAACGTATGCCAACGCCGGAATTTAATATCATAAACGGCGGTAAGCATGGAGCAGGAAATCTTGATTTTCAGGAATTTCATATCGTACCTGCAACCAATAAACCATACCGTGAAGCATTACGAATTGGTGCGGAGGTGTATCAATCCTTAAAGAAAGTTTTAGTGTACCGAAATGCAATACACTCTATAGGTGACGAAGGTGGCTTCGCACCAAATCTTTTTACTAACGTTGAAGCACTTGAAGTTATTCTTGAAGCAATCAAGGGTACGCCGTATAAATTTGGTATAGATATCTTTTTTGGCCTTGATGTTGCTGCAAATTCGTTTAAAAAAGAAAAAGGATATCAAATTAAAGACCAACCAGAACCATTGACTGCAAAGCAGTTTATTGAGTATTTCAAACAACTACACAGTAAGTACCACCTTCTTCTTCTTGAAGATCCCCTTGAAGAGGATGACTGGGCAAGTTGGACTGAAATAACCGCGGATCTTGGAAAAGAAGTATTCATCATTGGCGATGACATTTTAGTAACGAATAAAGTGCGACTTGAAAAAGCTATATCTTTAAAAGCATGTTCTGCAATACTTCTTAAGCCAAATCAAATTGGTACACTCACTGAATTTTTCGAGGTAATCGCAATTGCCAAGAAAAACAATATAAAGACTATAGTTTCTCACCGAAGCGGTGAAACCAACGACACATTTATTTCTGATGTTGCTGTTGCCGTGCAAAGCGATTATGTGAAATTCGGAGCACCGGCTCGGGGTGAAAGAGTTGCGAAGTATAACAGACTCCTTGAAATAGAATCGGAGCTCTTCAAATAAAATGCAGAAACCCTTTGTGCTCATTGTTCTTGATGGTTGGGGATTGGCAAAACCGGGTCCGGGAAACGCGATTTCCATGGCTTCATTACGAAATATTCCGGAACTTTGGGCTTCATATCCGCATACTGAACTTGCTGCATCAGGAGAAGCAGTTGGACTGCCACTAAACGAAGACGGCAACACTGAAACCGGGCATATTAATATCGGTGCCGGACGCGTTGTGTATCAAGATTTTCCTCGTATAAATATGAGTATTGCCGATAAAAATTTCTATAAAAACGAAGCATTCCAAGGTGCAGTTCGATATGCAAGCAAAAATAATTCGAATCTCCACATTATGGGGATTATTAGCGATGCCAGCGTTCATGGCAGTCGCGACCACCTCTTCGCTCTCCTTGAACTTATGGCATTAGGTGGTTGTGCCTGTCCGGTTTACTTACATTTGTTTACAGATGGCCGTGATGCCCCTCCTAAATCCGCAAAACGATTCGTTGCTGATGTGGAACTTAAAATTTCCCGAATGAAAAACGTACACATTGCCACAATTATGGGTAGATATTACGCAATGGATAGAGATAAGCGGTGGGAAAGAACTGAAATTGCGTATAAATCACTTACTGAAGGGACTACTCAAACTGCACCAGATGCAGTCACAGCAATTGAAAAAGCCTACCAGCAGGGAAAAACTGATGAATTTATTGAACCGACGGTAATTGGAAATTTTCCAAGAATTAAAAACCATGATGCGGTAATTTTTTATAACTACAGAATAGATCGTCCGAGGCAACTTACCCGTGCATTTGTTCTTCCGGATTTTGAAACACATACGAAAGAGGAATCATTTGATCCGTATGCTGTTAAATACTTCCACAAACACGTAGTTGACGTAGACACCCGTATGAAACCGTTTACACGGAAACTAACACTCCCCAATATTTTTTTCGTAACAATGACTGAATATGAAAAGAATTTACCGGTGACCGTTGCTTTTCCTCTCGAACCCGTTGCAATACCCATAGGACGGATTTTTTCAGAGTTGGAAATGCGACAACTTCGCTTAAGTGAAACGGAAAAAGAACGGTTTGTCGGTTTCTACTTCAATGGTATGCGTGAAGATCCGTTTTCAGGAGAGGATCGGCTCATTATTCCTTCAAAAAAAGTTTCCACATACGATTTAGCACCCGAAATGTCTGCGAGAGAAATCACGCAAAAACTCATTGATCGGCTCTCAATTGATGTCTATGCATTTATATTAATTAACTTTGCAAATCCTGATATGGTTGGGCATACAGGAAATATTCCGGCCGCTATTGCGGCCTGTGAAATAACTGACGAGTGTGTAGGGCGAATAGTTCGGGAGACTCTTGCTCATGATGGATCGTGTATTATTACAGGCGACCACGGAAATGTCGAAGAAATGATATCACCTGATGGGCAAATGGATACAGAGCATTCAACGTACCCCGTACCATTTATTATGATTGACAAAACTCTCACGGGAAATCCAAATGTTCTCCCTTCAGGAAAACTTGCAGATATTGCGCCGACTATGCTAGCATGGAAAGGTCTTGAAATTCCGAGTCAAATGACCGGCAATAATTTACTTGCTCAAATTCAAAGGAGGTAAAGATATGAAAACAACTCTCTCTGTCATTAAAGCGGATACCGGATCAGTCGGTGGACACAATAGACCAAGTGAGGCGATGCTCGATAAAGCACGTGAAGTTGCCGCAAAAGCAGTAAAGAAAGGACTCCTCAAAGACGCACGGGTAAGTTTCACGGGTGACGATATTGCTTTCCTCATGAGTCACACCCGTGGTGTTGATAATTCTGATATTCATAAATTTGCATGGGATGCATTTGTGGAAACAACAAAGATTGCTAAAAAACAGGGTCTCTATGGCGCTGGCCAGGACCTTCTCAAAGACGCATTCTCAGGAAACGTTCGTGGTATGGGACCGGGATCATGTGAAATTGAATTTGAAGAAAGAGCAGCAGAACCCTTTATTCTTTTTGCAGCAGACAAATGTGGACCTGGAATGTTTAATCAGCCGATTTTTGAAGCATTCGCAGATCCTTACCACAATGCAGGGCTTCTTCTTGCTCCGGATATGAAAGCAGGGTTTACATATAACATAATGGACGTAAATTACACAGAAGCTGACAGAGTAATTACACTGCGTGTTCCTGAAGACATGTATGAAATTAATGCGCTTCTTCGGGATCCAAATCATTATGTTATTGAAAGTGTCATAGAGAACGCCAGTGGACTTAAGGGAGCTGTTGTCTCGACAAGCAGGCTCCATAATATTGCCGGAAAATATGTCGGTAAGGATGATCCTGTTGCAATAGTTAGAACTCAGAAGCAATTTCCATCAACAGGAGAAATTCTTTCTCCATGGGCAAAGGCGTACTATGTCTTAGGAGATAACCGAGGAAGTCATCATGTAGCGGTAATGCCAGTCAAACAGAATACAATAATTAGTTACTTCGACGGTCCGACTATAGTTTCAGCAGCAGGATATTGTGTTCATGAAGGCAAATTCACTGAACTGGTAGACCTATTCGACCAACCGTTCTGGGACATGGTCCGGGAAAAAGCGTCACTGAAGACCTATGAAATGAGACAACAGGGTTTCTATGGACCGGCAATGGCTGGAATGGATGAGCTTGAGTATACAGGCGTAGTGCAAATCCTCAAGGGTCTTGATAAGAAATTCACCATCAGAAAATCGAAATGAAGTCTGCCCCCAATCTAGAAGACTACGCGACGACGTACCGGTCTTTTTCATGGAATAGTGTTCGACGTGAGCTTGACTGGTTTAATCACCACATAAATGCCGCCTATAATGCCATAGATCGTCATACTTCTACATGGCGTAAAAACAAAGTTGCTCTCTACTGGCACGGAGAAGATGATTCAAGAAAAAAATTCACGTTTGAAGAACTATCGATTGCTTCCAATAAGTTTGGGAATATTCTAAAAGATTTCGGCGTTAGTCGGGGGGATCGTGTGTTTCTTTTTCTTCCGCGAGTTCCTGATCTTTTCTTTGCATTCCTCGGAACAATTAAAATCGGAGCAATTGCAGGAACACTTTTTAGTGCGTTTCAGGAACAGGCACTATTAGATCGACTCGCAAACTCTGATGCAAAAGTACTGGTCACAAACAGTGAATTAAAAAAAAGAGTAGACAAAGTAAGAAAAAAACTCCCCGGTCTTGCTCATATTATTACGGTCGACACGGATGACTATAAGAAGTCATTCAACCATGCCTCAGCGGAGCTTTCTATTGCCCACATGGATCCGGATGATTATGCCTTCATGCTTTATACATCAGGTACAACGGGAAAGCCGAAAGGAGTAGTCCACACGCATAGGGCGATATTACAGGAATACATGACAGCCAGATGGGTTCTTGATCTTAAAGATGAAGACGTGTATTGGTGTACGGCAGATCCGGGTTGGGTAACAGGAATTGCGTATGAAATATTAGGGAGTTGGGCATGTGGCGTATCAGCAGTAATCTATGAAGGCAGATTTGACCCGAAAAAATGGTACGAAATACTCGAAAGCTACAAAGTAACCGTCTGGTACACGGCCCCGACAGCAATTCGGATGCTTATGGTTACTGATAGTAATCTTCTTAAAAAATATGACCTCAGTAATTTACGGCATCTCTGTTCTGTCGGGGAACCGCTTAATCCCGAGGCTATAAAATGGTCAAAAAAGGTGATTGGACTGCCGTTTCATGACAATTGGTGGCAAACCGAAACGGGTGCAATCTGTATAGCTAACTATCCATCTATGAAGATTAAACCAGGGTCTATGGGAAAACCCATTCCAGGGCTTACTGCCGCAATTGTCGACGATCATGGAAATGAAGTCGGACCGAATAAGGAGGGTAATATTGCTCTCAAACCTCCGTGGCCATCAATGATGAAAACAATTTGGCGCCGTCCCCTTAAATACAAGAGCTATTTCATAAATGGGTTATACATAAGCGGGGATCGGGGTATGAGGGATAAAGACGGCTATTTTTGGTTTATTGGCCGCGCTGATGATGTCATCAAAACCTCAGGAGAGCGTGTCGGCCCATTTGAGGTAGAATCTGCCCTTGTTGCCCATCCTGCAGTCGTTGAGGCTGGAGTTATAGGAAAACCAGATCCACTCCGGGGTGAAATTATCAAAGCGTTTGTTGTTTTAGAAAAGAGTCAAAAACCATCTGAAAAACTAAAAAACGAACTCTCCTTGTATGTAAAAAAGCATCTTGCTGGGCACGCCTACCCACGGGAAATAGAATTTATCGATAAACTTCCCAAAACCCGCTCAGGCAAAATCATGCGCCGAATTTTGAAGGCAAAGGAAATGGGACTACCAATCGGTGATACATCAACTCTTGAGGAATATTGACAAAATAACCAAAAGCGTTATGATGCAGCCATTCTATGACAGGATATACAGTGGAAATACCAAGAGATGGACGAACTCAAGTTTTACCTGAGAGAATATTTAGTATTATTTGGATTTGTAGAGGAATTCTACCCGATGAGCTTTCCGTAGAAGAACAAATCTCCTGGAGAAGCGCCCCGCATGAGGGAACGACAACCGCAAATGGATTCATCGACGCACGGATGCCTCAAAATGTCTTAAAAGATCATGAGGCCTGTTGTAAAGCCAAAAACCACAAATTTAGTTACTATTTCAATTTCATAACCTCATAACCTAAGAAGAATATTTGAATTAGAAACCTTCGCCTCGGGGGTCAGGGTCGAACGGCCCAAAAGCTTTCCAGTCAGTATTTTTATCTATTTTAATTAGTTCGCTCAGATGTGGCTTAAATCCGATACTTCGCCAGGCCAGTGGTCCAATAATATAAGCCATAACAAAATTTTCCAGCTTTTGTTTAAGTGTTTGACGAGGAAAATGAATTCTCTGCCAATCTAATTCAACTTTTACCATAGCTTCTTAACCCTTTTCTTTCGGTGCAAAAAAACCCATACCAGTAGTGCCAAGCCCGTTTTTTGTTTCTTCTTGTTTCATTGAAGGCTCTCTCATTTTCCCTTCGCGCGGCCCCATCCCGGGATCTGTATAAGCCATTAAACGGTCGATGGGAAGAAAAACAACTCGAAGAATACGTTGAACAATTGAACTCTTTGGCCGAGTTTCAACTTTTTCCTGCATACACTGGCGATACTAACACAAGAGCCATGATAACACAAACAAAAAAGGCAAATACCGTAGAGTTTCTATGCGTCGCCGTCCTCCATGCTACCAAATGAGGTCAGTCGGGCGATAGAGCCATTGGGTCGCGGATTCTCTTCAAGAATCTTTTGAAATAGACTATTGCATAGCTGCTGATATTCGTCATCATTCATGCTGCCTTTCGGCGGTTTGACCGCGTCAAATAGCGTATTAATACGTACATTCCAGGAAATATTTCGTGCGGCTTTAATGTCGTCCTCAGAGGCGTGTGAATCACGCAGAATTTGAACCGCCCATCGTTTGTTTGCTTCATAGTGCAACCGCTGCACTCTACGTTTTATTATAAACTGGAATTCAGACGGCGTGAGGTCCTCTAAAGCTCCCGTGTATGCGTATAGAGTCCATTTGCTATCATAAAATCTCGCAAGTGTGCGAATTTCGTCAATAGTTTTGTTCCCAATTTCGTTTTCGAATGTGGGCAAATATTTAAGTACATTTATTTCTCGGCCCATAGTGCAAGGATTATAGCAGCACACGGGTGTGAAACAAAACAAGGGCCATTGACTATGGTATGATCATTGTTTATGGAATGGGTTGGGGGATTTGTCGATATTATTCTTCACCTTGACGAGTATTTGACCGAGCTGGTGGGGACCTATGGAGTCCTCACCTACGGCATCCTCTTCCTTGTCATCTTTGCAGAAACCGGATTTGTCGTAACCCCGTTTCTTCCGGGTGATTCCTTGCTATTTGCTGCCGGCGCAATTGCCGCACTCGGGTCACTTGATATAGGACTCATTGTTCTTGCTCTCATAGGAGCTGCAGTTTTGGGGGACACAATAAATTACTGGATCGGGCACTATTTTGGTCAAAAAATTGTCGATAATCCGAAAATAAAATTCATTAATCAGGAACATATCGATAAAACTGAACAGTTCTACAAAAAATACGGAGGAAAAACAATAATACTGGCACGGTTTGTTCCCATTATTCGTACATTTGCACCCTTTGTTGCCGGTGTAGGTACAATGGAATACAAAAAATTTATTCTCTTTAACGTCATTGGGGGTGTTGTCTGGGTTTCTCTTTTTACTCTTGCAGGTTTCTTTTTTGGAAATATTCCGTTTGTTCAGGAAAACTTTCACTATGTCATCTTTGTGATCATTTTTCTCTCAATTGTTCCAATCGTCTCCGAATATATCCAACACAAAAGGAGTAAACTACACAAATTTACGGATTAAACCTACGACTTTCCCCTGAATTTTGACGTGTGTGGTAAAAATCGGTGTCATGGTTGAATTTGCAGGAGCGAGTTTAATCCGCTCTTTTTCAAAATATATCCGCTTAAGCGTCGCTAAGCCGTTTGGAAGGAGGGCGACGACTATATCACCATTTTTAGCATCCTGCTGGTGCACAATTACAACGTAATCGCCGTCTAAAATACCATCCTCTACCATTGAGCTTCCCTTCACCTGAAGAACATAGCCTGATTTTGACTGCGGAATGAGGCCGGGGGCAACAGAAATATAGAAATTGGGGTCTGTATATGGCTCAAGGGGCGTTCCTGCCGCAATAAACCCAAGAACCGGGAGTTCCACTGCATTTGGATTGGTCGTTGTCCTATACTCGTCCCGGATTACATCAATACCACGGGAAGTTCCGTCAAGTTTTTTAATAAAACCCTTCTGACGGAGCCTGTCAACATGCTCGTGGACGGTTGCAGGAGAATGCATATTCATGGCTTCTCCTATCTCTTTAAGCGTCGGAGCGTACCCGTAACGGTCTATAAACTGCGTGATAAAATCAAGGAGCTGTCTTTCTTTAGGATAGAGAATTGCCGGCATACTATTAATGGTATAATTGAAATTAATCCGAATTGTCAAGATATCAAACATGGGCAAATTTAAACTTCAATCAACATTTCAACCTACCGGAGATCAGCCTCAGGCTATAGAAGCTCTTGTAAAGGGACTAAAGTTAAAATTACCCGAACAGGTGCTCATAGGAGTCACTGGGAGCGGGAAAACGTTTACTATGGCAAATGTTATCGCAAACGTTCAAAGACCTACATTGATTATTTCCCACAATAAAACACTTGCAGCACAGCTTTACCAGGAATTTAGGGATTTCTTTCCCAATAACGCGGTAAGCTACTTCGTTTCTTACTACGATTACTACCAACCGGAAGCATACATTCCGCAAACCGATACATACATAGAAAAAGAAACGGAAATTAACGAGGAGATAGATAAACTCCGGCTTGCCGCAACAACAAACCTTTTAACTCGAAAGGATACGATTATCGTAGCTTCAGTTTCGTGTATATATAACATTGGCTCTCCCAAGGAATACGGTCATTTTGTGCTTGAACTTCGTCCGGGAACAAAAGTAACCCGGGAAAGTATTTTTGATCGTTTGGTTGATCTTCAATACAGCAGAAGCGATTATGGTTTTCACCGGGGTACATTTCGTGTTCGGGGCGATACAATAGACCTTTTTCCGGCCTATGAAGATTCTGCAATCCGAATTGTCATGGGCAGTAGCGGAGTTATTTCACTTGATCGAAGAGATCCGTTAACCGGTAAAAAAATAGAAGATCTTCCTGCCACAGTCATTTACCCGGCAAAACACTATATGACCGATCCGAGAATGTATAAGGATGTATTTGCTCAAATACGGCAAGATATGGAAGAACGAGTCAAATATTTTACGAAAAATAAAAAATTTATTGAGGCACAGCGTATCCGGGAACGCGTTACCTATGATCTGGAGATGATCCAGGAAGTGGGATTTGTTAACGGTATAGAAAATTACAGCCGGTACTTTGACGGGAGAAAGCCCGGAGAGCCTCCGTATACACTCCTTGACTATTTTGAAGAAGCAGCAGGCCGTGACTATTTATTGTTTATCGATGAATCACATATGACGGTGCCTCAGATTCGTGGCATGTACCATGGCGACAGAAGCCGAAAGCAAACGCTTATTGATTACGGATTCCGTCTCCCTGCTGCAATTGACAACAGACCTCTTCGGATTGAGGAATTTCTCCGTCGTATGCCGCAAACCGTTTACGTTTCCGCCACACCTAGTGAATGGGAGGTAAGTCGGGCAGAGACGGTGGAGCAGTTGATCCGACCAACTGGCTTAGTTGATCCGGCAATTGATGTTCGCCCTAGTTCCGGCCAAATCGAAGATCTCATCTCTGAAATTCAAAAAAGAGTAGTAAAAAAAGAACGGGTACTTGTTACGACACTGACGAAGCGTACGGCAGAGGATTTATCTAAATTCCTTAAAGACCGCGGTATTAATGTTCACTATTTACACTCAGACATCATCACTCTTGAACGAAGTGATATTTTGGCGGATTTACGGGGCGGAGTTTACGACGTTATTGTAGGGATCAATTTACTTCGGGAAGGACTGGATCTGCCGGAAGTATCGCTTGTGGCAGTTCTCGATGCGGATAAAGAAGGATTTCTGAGAAGCCGTGTGAGTCTTATTCAAACCATGGGAAGAGCTGCACGGCACGTTGCCGGACAGGTGATTCTTTATGCCGATACAATGACAGGATCGATGAGAGAGGCAATCGAAGAAGTGACAAGGAGAAGGAATATTCAGCTTGAATACAATAAAAAACACGGCGTTACTCCCAAAAGTATTTCAAAGCCAATTCGATCACGATTGGTTGAAAAGGTAGAAGAGATAAAAGAAGAAATGAAGGTAGAATCCATGACGCCAATGGATAAAAAGAAAGCCATTGTTCGCTATACCAAGCTTCTGAGAGAATCGTCACGCGATCTCGATTTCGAATCCGCCGCCCGCTTCCGAGATCTTCTCACTCAACTTCAAGGAGACTCCTCGTAGGCTATAATTTCATGATACAATGCAAGGTGCCACGGTATATCGGTGGTCGTTTTGGGTATGGAATACATCACTATCAAAGGCGCCAGACAGCACAATTTAAAAAATATAAATCTGGAGCTTCCGAAGAATAAGCTCATTGTTTTTACGGGATTATCGGGCTCCGGGAAGAGTTCTCTTGCCTTTGACACGATTTATGCAGAGGGGCAGCGGCGATATGTTGAGTCCTTAAGCTCTTACGCACGGCAGTTTTTGGGTGTCATGGACAAACCTGATGTAGATTCAATAACCGGTCTTTCTCCTGCAATTTCTATTGATCAAAAATCAACCTCCCATAACCCCCGTTCTACAGTCGGAACAGTCACGGAAATTTACGATTATCTGAGACTTTTGTTTGCCAGAATTGGCCACCCCCATTGTCCTATCTGTGACAGGGAGATTTCCCGGATGAGTATTGATCAAATTATCGATGCAATGCTTACCCGTGCAAAGGAAAAACTAACAGAAACCAAATATTTCCGGTTTCTTATTGTTTCTCCCGTTGTTCGTGATCGAAAAGGCGAGTTTGGTGAACTTTTTAAAAACCTCAAGTCAAAGGGATTTCGGCAGGTACGAATCGATGGTCGCTTCGTTGATTTGGATGAAGACATATTCCTCATTAAAACAAATAAACACACGATTGATGTCGTTATTGACCGATTGAGCGTTGACAAAAAAACACTTTCAGCAATGCGATCCCGATTGCATGACGCTACGGAACAGAGTCTTACATTATCGGACGGGTTAGTGTACCTTGTTGAAATCCATGATGCAGGCTTTACCATACCCAAAAAACCTAAAAAAATGAATGATTATGTATTTTCAGAAAAATTTAGTTGTCCGGTTGATAATATTTCACTTGCTGAGATCGAACCCCGCTCATTTTCCTTTAACTCTCCGCATGGTGCCTGTCCTAAGTGTACGGGGTTAGGAAGTATATTGTCTGTTGATAGTGAACTTATAATACGTCCTGAACTTTCAATTACAGAAGGCGGAATATTACCTTTTGCGAAAATGTTTCTCTACGATACGTGGTATGCACGGGTCATCCAAACAGTATGTGATCAGTATGGCATTGATATCCGTGCTCCGCTGCGGAATTTAACGCAAAAACAAAAGAAAGTACTGCTTTATGGAACTGGTGATGAACTTTTTAAAGTGAGAGGAACCAACCGTTTCGGAGAAATGACCGCGATTACTGAAGAATTCCATGGTTTTATACCGGAACTTATCCGCAGACATAAAGAAACAGAATCGGATTACGTGAGAATTGAAATCGAAAAATACATGCGGGAGGAACTTTGTGAACTCTGCGGAGGAAAACGGCTAAAAAAAGAGAGTTTGACCATAACCATCGATAAATTTTCTATTGCTGATGTCGTTGATCTTTCCATCACCGATACCCACACATGGATACGAAGTCTTTTGAGTAAACTTGGTAAAACTGAAGCTATTATTGCAACGCCGATTATTAAAGAAATTGATAATAGACTTGGATTCCTCATGAGTGTGGGGCTTGAGTATCTGACTTTGTCACGGGCTGCACGAACTTTAGCCGGAGGGGAAGCGCAACGTATTCGATTAGCTTCCCAAATTGGATCAGGGCTTACCGGTGTACTCTATGTCCTTGACGAGCCGTCAATCGGACTCCATCCAAGAGACAACAACAGGTTAATTACAACGCTTAAAAGACTTCGGGATTTAGGAAATACAGTGGTCGTTGTAGAACATGACAAGGAAATGATAGAGGAAAGTGACTGGATTGTTGATTTTGGTCCCGGGGCAGGAAAACACGGAGGAAAAATTATAGCGGAAGGAACAGTTTCTCAGGTTTTGAGAAATACGCAATCTATTACCGGTCAGTTTCTTTCCGGGAAAAGGCACGTTCATGTTCCTCATACACGAAAAGAGCAATCCAGTATGATACTTAAAATATTTGACGTCTCCCATAATAACCTTAAAAAAGTCGATGTGTCATTTCCTTTAGGACGGTTCATTGCCGTAACAGGGGTATCAGGGAGCGGAAAATCATCACTGGTCGTTGAGACGCTCTATCCATCTCTCATGCGTCACTTTAATCCATTCTCCAAAGAACGCCCCGGAACCCACAAACGCATTGAAGGAACCGAAAATATAGATAAAGTGATTCTTATCGATCAATCACCAATCGGACGAACACCACGGAGTAATCCCGCCACCTATACAGGGCTCTTTAGTTTTATTAGAGAAGCATTTGCCAGTGCCTCTGAGGCAAAATTGCGAGGGTATATGCCCGGAAGGTTCTCGTTTAATGTTAAAGGGGGAAGATGTGAGGCGTGTGAGGGAGAAGGGCAACGGAAAATCGAAATGCAATTTTTAGCAGACGTCTATGTTACCTGCGAAGTATGTAGCGGAAAGCGGTATAACCATGAAACTCTGGAAGTTCTCTTTCACGGCAAAAATATTGCGGAAATCTTAGACCTAACCATTGAAGAGGCGTTGAAATTTTTCAAAAACCATTTTCGTATTGCGGGTAAACTCCAAACGTTAAGTGATGTCGGACTTGGATATATGCATCTAGGACAACCCGCAACGACTCTTTCAGGAGGGGAAGCGCAGCGGGTCAAGCTTGCAACAGAACTATCACGGAGAGATACAGGAAAAACGTTTTACATTCTTGATGAGCCTACAACCGGACTTCATTTTGCGGATCTGGAAAAATTACTCCATGTGCTCCATAGACTCGTTGAAAAAGGCAACAGCGTTGTTGTCATTGAACATAATCTTGATGTTATTCAATCTGCTGATTGGATTATCGACCTGGGTCCTGAAGGCGGCGATGCAGGCGGATATGTTGTTGTTTCCGGTTCACCGACAGATGTTGCAAAACACAAAAATTCTTACACAGGACAATTCTTACGGAAAATACTATAGAATAACATCATGATCAAGAGAATTATTTTTTCTCTGTTTATCTTCCTGTTTTTACTCACGTCAAAAATATATGCTGCAGGGGAATTTCAGGCTGACTATAACGTCAATTACGCAATTTCACCAATTGGTACGACGATCGTAACCCAAAATGTAACTCTCACCAATAAACTCACGAATCTCTATCCCAAGCGGTACAACATAACCATTGATAGCGACAAAATTAAAAACGTCATAGCTACTGACGAAGTCGGAGCAATTACTCCCACAATTGCCTTAAAAGACGGGAAAACAGAAATTGGGATTGACTTTAATACCCAAAATGCCGGTGTTGGGAAAAAAACCCTGTTTACGCTTCGATATGAACATGGCGATGTTGCCCACAAAAACGGTCGCATATGGGAAATTCTCATTCCGGGAGTTGAAAATGATCAGGATCTGGGAAATTACACGACAACACTCTCTGTTCCATCATCGTTTGGACCTGTTGCGTACCTTAATCCCAGACCCAATCACGGAGCCTGGACAAAAGAGCAGATGGTGCAGGGAGGAATTGTCGCAGCGTACGGGGATGAACAGGTATTTGCGCTCACTCTCTCGTACTATTTAGAAAATAACTCTGTTGCAAGTAACGATCTGGAAGTAGCCTTACCACCTGATACTGCCTTCCAATCAGTCACAATTGATTCAATTTCCCCTCAACCCAAAACAGTCATTCGCGATGCAGACGGAAACTGGCTCGCACGCTATAACGTAAATCCGGGGCAAAAGCTCGAAATAACGGCAAATCTTACAGTTCGAATCTACCTTACTCCTAAAAAAGATTGGGTTGCTGAGTCAATTAACCCGGATGACTACCTTTCGCCTTCTCGCTATTGGGAGGTTTATGATGCAAGAATCACAAAACTTGCACAAACCTATCGTACTCCACGCCAGATTTATGATTACGTCGTTACCTCTCTCTCTTATGACTATCAACGTGTCACACAAAATCCCACAAGACTCGGTGCGGTCGGGGTTTTGGTAAATCCAAAATCGGCAATTTGCATGGAATTTACTGATTTATTTATCGCAATTGCCCGTGCTGCAGGTATTCCTGCCCGGGAAGTAGTCGGATATGCCCATACGACCAATAGCAAATTACGGCCTCTTTCCCTTGTTTCCGATGTCTTACATGCATGGCCGGAATATTACGACAGCGACAGAAATATCTGGGTTCCTGTGGATCCCACGTGGGCAAATACAACCGGGGGAGTTGACTATTTTAATACGCTTGATTTTAACCATATTGTATTTGCGATCCACGGAAAATCGAGTGAACTGCCGTACCCTGCAGGATTTTACCGAAATGCAGCAAAATCAGGGAAAGATGTTCAAGTTAGTTTTGTCGAAACGAAACCAGACGAGATAACGGCAGGACCGCTGACTATAACAATTGACTTTCCTGATAAAGTAACCGGAGGGATCCGCTCAGCAGGTCATGTTTATGTAAAAAATGAAAGCGGTAATAGTATTTCCCAAGCCAATATTTCCGTTGAATCGAAAGTAGGTAATATTAATCTATCCAAAGTTGAAAAGAACATTCCTCCTTATGCGTCAGTTGATATTCCTATAGAAATTAAAACAACGTCATTTAGCCTCATGGAAGAGGGAAGATTAATTGTGAATGTTGATGGGCAAATAGAAACACACTCATTTATTGTCCGACCTATATATTGGATATTTCTTCCCTATGTTGCAGTCGTTGCCGGTGGTATGATACTTTTCGTCCTATGGAAGTATCTACGGCGCTAACTTCATTACCCCACCAACCAGGTGTTTACTTGTTTCGGGATAAAAGTAATCACGTTATTTACGTTGGGAAAGCAATTGATCTATTCCGGAGGGTTAAAAGTTACGTACACACTCCACTTTTTGAACATATAGCAGATATTCAAACAATTGAAACAACAAGTGAATTTGATGCCCTGCTTCTTGAAGCAAAACTCATCAGAGAATTTAAACCGAAGTTTAATGTAATAACAAAAGACGATAAATCCCCTCTTTTTATCGTCTTGACACTTTCTCAACCACTCCCGAGAGTGCTGTTTGCACGAAAGACTCAGCTTCGTGCCTTAGTTACAAAAAGAGGGGATAAAGTATTTGGCCCGTTTCAATCAGCCAAAATGACTTATTCGCTCATGCAGCACATTCGGAACGTTATCCCATTTTGTCAACAGAAAAGAAGAGATGGGAAACCGTGTTTTTATACACACCTTGGTCTTTGTTCACCATGCCCTTCAGTATTATCGAAAAACCCAAATGCGAAAGGGAAACATATCTACCGCCGGAATATGATTCGAATAAAAAATATTTTAAACGGAAAAGCTACATTCGTACTTTCTCAGATGGAAAAAGAAATGCAAAGTCGTGCGAAAGCCATGCGTTTTGAACAAGCACAAGTATTAAGAAATCAAATTGCATCGTTTTATGAACTTCTCAAACGGAAATATGACCCTTCGGTATATCTCCACGATGACGGGGCGCAGGATATTTACAGGGAACAAATAGAGGATCTTGCAAATATTCTAAACTTATCAAACCTGCGCCGTATTGAGGCAATTGATATATCGAATATTTCAGGGGGTTTTGCTACAGGATCGCTCGTTGTTCTTACAGATGGACGTACGGACAAAGACTGGTATAGACGGTTTCGCATACGTACAGTACGAGGTTCTAACGACACTGCAATGATAACTGAAGTCGTCAGAAGACGCTTTAAACACGACGATTGGCCAAAACCGGATCTTTTGGTTATTGACGGGGGAAAAGGGCAGGTAAGGGCAGCAGCAGGCGCACCTGTGCCCGTTATAGGGCTTGCCAAACGACTGGAGGAAATAATCGTTCCGACTGACATAGGATTTAAAGTACACAGACTTTCCCTTTCCCGGCCGGCAATTCACCTCCTGCAAAGAATTCGCGACGAAGCCCACCGCTTTGCTCTCCGCTATCACCGCCACCTACGAGGAGTCTCCTTGAAGTCATTCTAGATCTAAAGTAACTTCGGTTATGGGCTTTATGTCATCAAAATTACCTTGCTCCACGAAGGACCGATAGTTCATATGAGGATTTTTATGAAAAAAATAACTTAGAATACTCTCCGTCGACACCCACTCCTGAGAAAACCGGTGTAGGTAATTGCCATATGAAGAATAACCATATTCATCTAACATTCGAGGAGTCTCCTTGAAGGGGGATAACGATATAGGATTACGGTGGATATATTTGGAAAGATAGATAAATTGGTTTTCATCTGTAACTCGTACTCCCTTATATGTTCCTTGAAAAAGTGGACCGATTCTTCGGTAATGGGAGTTAAAATACCTGACGTATTTCGTGGCAAGTGATCGCATGAAATGATCGATTCCATGATCAGAATTCTGTTTCACAAAGAGATGAAAATGGTTTGGCATTAGACAGTAACACAGTAGAGTAATCTCACCATTATAGTTTTTGAGTTTTCGTGATGGTGGCTTCAAGGAGTCTCCTTGTAGGGGTTCTGCAGTTAAATAGATTTCGAGGTAGGACAAAAACGTTTTATAATCACGGTCCTCCTGAAAAATTGTTCTTTTATCCACACCGCGATTATAAATATGATAGTAACCACCAGGGTCATACTCCTTTAGAGCATTTTTAGCAGGCATTAACTTAGTATACACCTTTATCTTCAAGGAGTCTCCTCGTAGGTATAGCGATTGTTTGCCTTTCCACCCTCCATTTGTTACCATCGTTTTACCTAACATGAAGTATTTACTTCGAGTTTACCTTTTCAACGTATTTGCGCTCTGGTTAACGAGTCAACTACTTCCAAGCTTAGTCATTTTGGGAGGTTGGCAGGTTATTATGACCGCCGGTATATTTTTGAGCCTTCTTATGCTCCTGGTAGCTCCGGTTTTGAAAATACTCTTTATTCCTATAAATCTCCTCACGTTTGGGCTTTTTTCGTGGTTAATTAATGTTGCAGTCGTCTTTTTACTTACTTTTGTTTTCCCCAGCGTCACCATACGGCCTTTTACGTATGAAGGGGCGACATTTTCAGGTTTTGTTATTCCATCAGTTGAGGTAACGTACCTTGCTTCTCTTATTATTACATCGCTTACTATAACGCTTATTACAAATATCCTCCATTCGGTAAGTGAGGGTTAATATGGAAACCAATCGTAAAAAAATAGTCTGTATAGGTGGTGGAACAGGCACATTCGTGGTTCTTCGCGGTCTCAAACACCATCCTGTTAGTTTAACCGCAATTGTTACCATGAGTGATTCCGGTGGAAGCAATAAACGGATACGGGATGAATTCGGCTTACTTCCTACGTCTGATATACGTCAATGTTTTGTGGCACTTTCTGACGAAAACGGTGGGGTGGGACTCCTTCGAAAGCTCTTTATGCATCGATTTGAGAAAGGAAAAGGAATATCCGGTATGACATTCGGCAATCTTTTTATGGCAGCGTTAAGTGACATTCTTGGCTCCCAAAAGGAAGCGATTAAACAAACAGGTAAAGTGCTTCGAATTCGCGGTACGGTCATTCCGGTAACGTATACGCAAACAAACCTTCGGGCACAATATGAAGACGGGCACACTGTATCAGAAGAGCACTTTATCGACGAACCGATTCACGACGGCCGATTAAAGATCGTTTCTGTTGAACTTAAACCAAAAGCACAAGCAAATCCCGATGCAATCCGCGCAATAGAACAGGCAGACCTCATTGTTTTAGGTCCGGGAGACCTCTATACAAGCCTCATTCCAAATCTCCTTATTTCCGGAATTTCCGGTGCAATCAAGCGCTCGAAAGCAAAAAAAGTATACATAGTCAATCTCATGACTAAATACGGACAAACGTATAATTTCACGGCACGCGATCACGTCAACGCACTTTCAGAATATATTGGAAGCTCGACACTTGATTATGTCCTTATCAATAATAAAAAATTGCCCAAAACTGCCCTTGATCTCTATAAAAAATCACATGAGTTTCCCGTAGAAGATAATCTCAATAACGATAATTCACACAAAGTTATTCGGGCTGATCTGGCAAGCCAAGCGCTTATTACCCGTGCTGCCACTGATAGGCTCATTCGAAGCCTCATCCGGCATGACAGCACCAAGCTAGGAGGTGTATTAATAAAATTATGAGAATTGCACTCCTTATCGTTCATCTTTTGATTGCCATAGGCCTTACCGGATTTATTTTGCTTCAAAGCAGCAAAGGAGGCTTAGGTGCTGCATTCGGAGGTGGAGAAGCATATCACAGTAAACGTGGTGCCGAACGGATGATATTTACGGCAACAATTGTTGCAAGTGTTTTATTTTTTCTTACATCCATCGGACTTCTTTTAATCGGCTAACATGAGTATTATTCCAATGCGCCGTATACGTTTTCTCTTCTGGGTTGTCCGTGAACTCACCGGCAAATATAAACGGTCGCTCCTTATTGGCTTTTTAATAGGACTAGCCGTAGCGTTTGCAATCGGCAGATTTTCAATAACACTCTCGTCGCAACTTTTTACAAAAACAGTGAGGGTCGGTATTATCGGTGAATTCACTCCAACAACGCTGCCGATTAAAATTCAGCAAAAAATAAGTAACGGGCTTACGCAACTATCTGCAGATGGTTCACCGCAGGCATCTCTTGCATTATCCTGGGAATCGACCGAAAGCGGAAGACTTTTTCTTTTTCATCTCCGTGATGGTTTAACGTGGCATAATGAAAAATCTGTATCTGCAAAGGACATAAACTATAATATTCGCGGAGCAACGCTAAATCCTATAGACGAACGTACCCTTGAAGTACATTTATCAACTGCCTATAGCCCGTTTCCTGTTCTTGTAGCAAAACCGATTTTTCAGGCTGGCCTTCGTGGTTTTGGGCCGTACAAAGTTTCCGCAATACGCCTTAAGGGCGATAAAGTCGATTACATAAAACTGGTTCCGTTTAAAGACGACACACTTCCTGTTACCGAGTATCGATTTTATAGAACTGAGGCTCTGGCTACCTTAGCCTACAAGAGGGGAGACGTTGATATTTTAGAAGATATGAGTTCTGCACAAGCCCTTTCACAATGGGGGCAAACGACAGTTATTGAAGAAACGAATTTCCAGCGTATTGTGACGTTGTTTTTCAATCAAAAAAAGCAGTTGCTTATGGAAAAGGGGATACGGCAGGCACTTGGATATGCTGTCGGGGAGCTTCCGGGTGAACGTGCATATTCACCGTTCTCAAAATTATCCTGGGCATATACCGATAAAGTTAAAAAATATGACTCTGATATTGTACAGGCGAAAAAATTATTTAGTGCAAGTAATGTGGGAAGCCAATCTGCAACGCTGACTCTTTCAACGTTTCCAAGCTACCTCGAGGTTGCTAATTCAATTGCGCAGTCTTGGACCGACCTTGGGCTACCAACGACCGTACGAGTCATTAGCAGTGTTACGGATGACTATGATGTGCTTCTTTCGGCCGCCGAATTGCCGCCGGATCCTGATCAGTATCCGTTTTGGCATTCTACGCAGACGCAAACAAATATAACGAGCTACGTGAATGTTAAAATTGATAAATTACTTGAGGACGGAAGGCAGGAAACGGATCCGGAGAAACGAAAACTCATTTACGGCGATTTTCAGCGCCGTCTCACCGACGACGCCCCGGCAATATTTTTGTATCACCCCAAGACGTATACGATAAAAAGAGGAAAATAATCCTGGCTGCGGGGCTTGGATTCGAACCAATCCGCCAGCTGGCGGACTGCTCTCCCACACAAGGCTTCGGGACTACGATTCGAACGTAGATTCACAGCTCCAAAGGCTGTTGTCCTACCATTGAACGATCCCGAAGCTCTATGCGGGACTTTGCGCCGGTTGGTGTCCTACCATTGAACGACCCCGCAATGGGTATAATTATACCATTGGTCTTATATTTCTGGTAAAATTGCATAACGGACGATTAGCTCAGCTGGCTAGAGCGTCTCATTTACACTGAGAAGGCCGGGGGTTCGAGTCCCTCATCGTCCACTTCGCTTCGCTCAGTGCAAGCACAAAGCATTTGTTATAATATTGTTTACTCTGAAGCGCTTTACGCAGAAGAGCCGAGATTGCCAACGTGGTCAAGGCGCATGTCTGAAGAACATGTTACCCAGGTTCGATTCCTGGTCTCGGCACAATAGTAAACGCACATTGACATTTTGAACTGCAATTATTATCCTAATCTAGGATATGATTAGAAATAAAAATTTGTTTCTTAAAGCTGTCGCATTGAGAAAAGCAGGAAAAAGTTATGGTGAGATACGAAAAACTATTGGTCTTTCTAAAGCAACATTAAGTAGCTGGTTCACGGATAAAGATTGGTCTAAAAATATTGCGCGACGGCTCAGTGATAACAATAGGGAACTAACTATCAATAGGCTCTTGAGGCTAAACAGCGCTAAGCGTGAACAAAAACTTTTGCGCTATGAAAGTTATAGAAGTGAGGCAAGAGAAGAATATTTTTCGTTAAAAACCAATCCTTTATTTATTGCCGGGCTAGCAATTTATTGGGGAGAGGGAGATAAAACGGAAAACGGAAGAGTTTCGGTTATAAATAGCGATGCAAAAATGCTACAAACCGTTGCAAGTTTCTATCGTAATATTTTAAAAATTTCTGAGGAAAGGCTTCGCGCGGGTATGTTCATATATCCTGATATAAAGAAACAAAGTGTACTTGATTATTGGTCTGGTGCGTTAAAAATTCCAAAAGAGCAGTTTATTAAAACTCAATTGTTACCAAGCAGAAGCACATTAACTAAACGAAAAGTAAAATTTGGAATCTGCAGTCTGTACTTTTCAGACACGAAAACCCAGCTAAAAATTAAAGAATGGATTAGGCTATTAGCAAATGATACGCGGGTGTAGCTCAATGGTAGAGCGCGACATTGCCAATGTTGATACGGGGGTCCGATTCCCCTCACTCGCTCAAAACATATTGTAACTCTATACAGTGCGGACGTGGCGGAATCTGGTATACGCGCATGCTTGAGGTGCATGTCCCGCAAGGGGTGGAGGTTCAACTCCTCTCGTCCGCACCAATAGGTTTTAAAACTATCGGTTCCAAATCATCCCGTGGGGCGTCGAGGGAAAAGTCGTCACCGGCTGAAGCCATTACATGAACGATTTCGATAAACGGATTGTTTTTTCCACCGGACGAACCTGCTACCATCTTCAATTCAGAGCTGGTCTCAAATGTTTTTCCGTTCATTGATATTTTCACCAGCGCACCATTGAGAATTTCTTTAGATACCTGACTTTTTCGGATGGTGGTTTTAATATTACCGTACCCATCAATTGATGCAACGCGGTTGGCGGGAACATCGGGGATTAAGACGGGGTCAATTGGTTTTCCGACACGACTGACATCACCATTTAAAATTGCCATTGCTGCCTCAGGATACTGATCCCGTGAACGAAACTGTGTGCCAACATTGGTGACTCCAACTTCCCACAAACCCTTCAGTCTGTCTTTAACAAATGAAAGATTATATCCTGCAGCAACGGTAAATATCGGAATATCGTTATCAAGGAGACCGCAGACAAAAGGTTGCGTAAGCTCTCCTGTCCAGGCTATTTTTCCACGCGGAGCCGTATTTGAAAATATTACGAGGTTCGGATGTTCACTATGAAGCCCGATTTGTGCTATCCAAAACCCTGTTTCGATCGTACTAAATCCGGCAACTGCAGTTTCAGTAATCCAACCTAATTTTCCCCCTGTATCAAACCTCAAAAAGTGATTTCTCACTTCACTAAACGCCGGATCAGGGCTATGCCTGCCTCCGTAGTCGGCAATGACTTCTATATGAAGACTATATGGCTTAATGTCAACAGATTTTTTGTATGTCCAGTTCATGGTGCCGCAGAGAGGAGTTGAACCTCTATGCTATTGCTAGCACACGCTCCTGAAGCGTGCCTGTCTACCGGGTTCCAGCACTGCGGCGTGCGTGACAATTATATCACGGAGTGTTACGATAACGCTCGTGAAAATTCGGACAAAAATTATTGATAATGGATTTGCTGTGGGAGTAAACAACCGATGGATAAAAAATATCTATCCGAAAATTGTCTGGTCCTCATTTCCAATTAGTCTTCGTCAAATTCTTTCCGATAACGCAGCATATTTTTTTAGTATTCATTTTTCGTTTGAAAACAAAGGAAAAATTGACTATCAATTTCCTCCGCCGAATTTACTGTCTTTTTTTACTCATGGGCTGTGGTATTCACTTCCTGAAGCGGTATTAGAGATTCCTGAGGCAAAATTTACGTCTGAAAAATTACTCCGCGATGCATATAATAGCGGTCTTCGAACATCATTTAAGGGCCACCCATACCTAGCAAGAAGCGTAATTCCTCCAAAAATAATTAAAAATTCATTTCTCCTTCCGTTTAGTTTCGGAAAAGATAGTTTACTCACGTATGCTGTGGCAAAAGAAATAGGCCTCAAACCTCATCCTGTATTTTTTATAGAACCGACGAGCTCTTTTGAAAATGCCAACAAGGCAAAACTCCGGTTAAAATTTCAAAAAGAATTTAATGAAACAATTACACAATTTCCTCTAAATCTCGGTGCACTCCGTCAAAAAGGAGGCACGTTGTGGGGATGGGATATGCTTTTAACACAATATACGCTCCTCATGATTCCGTATCTGTATTTTTGGAAACCGCAATACTTCTTCTGGTCCAATGAACAAAGCACCAACGACGTCGAAAAAGATAAGCAAGGGTACATCATAAATACTACCTATGAGCAAGGGGTATTCTGGACAGTGCACCTCAATAATTTGTTGCGAACGTTTTCTAGTAACACAATTATTTCAAGTATTATCGAACCGCTCCACGAGATGGCAATTCTCTATATTCTTCACCATCGATATCCCAAAGTAGGAAACTATCAGTTATCCTGTTTTAATGACGATCCGAAATCTAAAAAACAAAAATGGTGCGGAAACTGTTACGAGTGTGCACGGGTATATATATTCTTACTTGGTGTAGGAGTTAATCCGAAACAAGTTGGTTTTGTCGATGACATGCTCACTCTGAAGAAGAAAAATTTGTATTATATGTTCGAACACAAAGAACTTACCCGGCCACTCAATATTCTTTTTCAAAGTTGGGGAGAGAGACTTTTAGCGTTTTACCTTGCGTACAAGCGGGGAATTAAAGGAGATCTGATTACGTTATTTGCAAAAGAACTCCTCCCGATTGTACTTAAAAAAAAGAAAGAGCTTCTTACCCAATATTGCGGTCTTCACTCGACAGAAACTATCGCAAAGGAACTTCAACCCAAATTACTCCACATTTATAGGGATGAAATGTCACGATTCCGACGGGAAATTAAGCGAGTGGATCGAGGATAGAATGATAGATACGCAGTACCCGTGGGCGGAGATCAGAAGGAATTGTACGTGTGGAATGAATTCCGAAAAATGTCTGACGAAGTTTTCGTTCATGTTTTTTAGCAAACGCGCCATAATGCCGTGAAAATGCACGCATCACCGGACCCCTGAATCCCCGCTTATACGCCATTCGGAACGCGAGAATTTGTTCATTTTTTCCGGCTTCGCTCTGATCATAACCAAAATCTTGTATCCGGCCTTCAGAAAAAATTGAGTAGAAGCCGAGGTATTTTTGTTTGAGAAGGTCGTGCTTAAAACCTACTGTTTTTGGATTAATTCCATGAGCGAGGAGAAATATATACATCCGCGCACATTTACTACAGTGTTCACACCATCTACCTGCACTTTTGGGTTTTTCCGGGAGATCGCAGGAACTTTGATACTTTGCAATTTCTGGATAGCGTTTGTGTAATATTCTCATGATTGCTATTTCATGGATTGGTTCAAGAAGTGAGCCAATGGAAAGAGAATTTCCTCCGACTAAGCTTGCCATGAGTGAATTTTGTAAAAGCCAACTGTGTGACTGTTCAAATACAGGATTACACTTAAATCCGTCGCTATCAACTACCGTATCGTCGCAACTTTGTTCGTTGGAAAAAAGTATATAGCCTGCTTTTTTAGCATACACATACGGAAGAAGCATGAGAGAATATTGGGTAAGTTGTAATTCCCATCCGAACCAACCGTACGGTTGTCGTAGAACGCCAAGCGTATTTCTTAAAAATGCAATTTGCGTATGGAATTCTTTTTTAAAAGGTTCTGCTAATAATTTTTTCGCTACTTCTTCAAACGGAGAGTAGGGTTCTGAAATATAAACCGGCCATACTTTCACACCTAGTTCTTGAGCAAGGGCGTAGGTAAGCAAACTGTCTTTACCAAATGTGAATGGCATAATTGCCTGATCGCTAAAACTGGTTCTATTGTATGAGGGAATTTCAGTTTTCGTATTGCTAAACACATATTCAATATCAAAAAGTCGTCTGAGGAGATTAGAGGTAATCCGTTTATCTTTTTGCGGTTGCATAATGGCGGTTGATGGAAGAGCAAGAGAAAGACCCTTAAAAAGAAATGGTTCTGCAAGTGGGACCGGCATATTGTAAAAAACCTTATCTAAAGAAGTGTAAAGATAGGGGATCTGAAAGGTCATGGCATAGGCAATATTCTGGGCTAAGACTTTTTGATGCGATTTTGGAAATCGTTGCCAAATAGTTGGCGGGTAACGGAGCCGAATAGTTTTATTATTTATTTTTACTTCAAAACCCCGATCCAAAATACGGGAGGATATCCGCGCAACGCCATTTACCTTTATCTGCGGCAATCTATCCCTCGGTGGTTCAACAGTATTAAACTGGGGGAAATCAGTTATCGATTGAAGATTTTTTGTGGTGTTCATGAAATTCAATAAGCACCATAGTTTATCCTATACATCACAGTAACATACATGGAGATGATGTCAAGTGATTCGCAAAAAATTGCTGAATTTTGTACAATGAAAACAAACGCCGCGGTGGTGGAATTGGCAGACACGCGGGCCTTAAGAGCCCGTGAAGCTTAACACTTCGTGTGAGTTCGACCCTCACCCGCGGCACTCGGGGTGTAGCTCAATTGGCTAGAGTGTGCGCTTTGGGAGCGTAAGGTTGAGAGTTCGAGTCTCTCCACCCCGACAAATGAAAAAAATTCTGCCGTTTGTAATTATCATTCTTGGAATTCTTTTCTTATACTATTGGAAAAATCCGTTGAGTGCGCAGGTAAAAATTCGTGACTCAGTTTTTTACGTTGATCTTGCCATTGCTCCAAAAGATAGAGAACGTGGATTATCAGGGCGAAAATCCATGGCACAAAATCGCGGAGTGCTTTTTCTTTTCGGTTCTCCCGGTGTCTATCATTTTTGGATGAAAGACATGCATTTTCCTCTTGATTTTATTTGGATCAGTGAATCAACAGTCGTTGATATCGACGAAAATGTCCCGCCTCCAAAGACGGGTGAGTTTCCAGTCGAACTTTCCCCCTCGCAATCGATTGATAAAGTATTGGAGGTCAACGGAGGAGTTGTTAAATCGTCAAGAATTCAAATCGGTGATACACTGCAATTCAGAAACTAGTTTTTACTATAAGCCTTCTTTTTGCTATAATCCCGTGCATGAAATCAGTATCACCTGAAATACTATCTCAGGAGCTTTTTTTCCATGAACCAGGAGCTAGTCAAGCAGTAGAAAGCCTACTTAAAGGAGACCCGCTTTTTTGTCTGAGGGGTAGAGCAACACTAGAACGAGGAAATCTTCATTCTGATGACACACTTCAGCTGGTATTCCGTATTCCTGTCGCACAACAGAAAAATTGGCTGGAGAAACCATTTGATTCTGGATTTGAAGATTTTGCTTGGGGGAGCAATCGATACATCGCACTTAAAAAGAGTGTGCCTCCATGGCATATGTCAGCCGCTCTTCGTTGGTTCGACATTCAAGAACAGACTGTGTACGAAAAAAATCGAATAACGGTAGGTGATATTCGATATTTGCCAACTAAGTTTTTAATTAACACTGTAGGGCCCCATGAGATTATGGCTATGCAAGGCGATAAACTATTGTCTATAAAAGTTTCACTTCCCAATACGATTCTCAACACGGAAGGAATTTCCGAAGAGGTAATAATTAATGCAACGCAACATTATTTCAAAACGAAACTCAACCCTTAGTGCGCCCCTGGAGGGAATCGAACCCCCAGTCTTGTGTTTAGAACACACCTGCTTTATCCGTTAAGCTACAGGGGCACCTGGAGCGGGTGAAGGGAATCGAACCCTCGTCACCAGTTTGGAAAACTGGCGCTCTACCATTGAGCTACACCCGCTTACATCCCTTGCTATAATGAATCAAAAATTGATTTCAGCTCTTTTCTTCCAGCACCTGTTTTTAGAAACGCTTCTCTCCGTCTAGCTTCGATATATGTCGAATATGTTTCCGATTTTATCAATCCCCACGGTTTATATCTATTTGTATATGCTCCTTGTCCAGCGTTGTGTTCGTGCAACCTCCTGATTATGTCGTTCGTACATCCAACGTATGATTTGTTATGTTGCTTGCTTTTTAAAATATATACAAACCACATGCTCTACTCGCCGGAGGCGAAGTCTCGCCTTTGGCGGACCATTGAGCTACACCCGCGCGAATGGCATAATTATAACATGATAATCCTGATATTGTCTTTTTTCTTATTGCTGTTTCCTGCTTCTGTTCAAGCTAAATACGATCCTCGGACTGTTCCCAACAATAAATTCGGTATCCACGTTGCTGATGTGAATGACATTGCAGATACCGCAGCACTTGTTAATTCAAGTGGAGGCGATTGGGGGTATGTAACGATTGTCATGCAGAATAATGATCGTGATTTTGGTAAGTGGCACAATATTTTTAATCAAATGCGACGACTTCACCTGATTCCTATTATCCGTTTGGCAACCCATCCGCAAGGAAATTACTGGACTAAACCACAGATAGTTGATGCAAATATAACTGCACAATTTCTTGATAGTCTCAATTGGCCGATTGAAAATCGCTACGTGGTCCTCTTTAACGAACCAAATCATGCAAAAGAGTGGGGAAATGAAATTAATCCGGAAGGGTATGCGGAAGTTTTTGTGACATACGCACAGGCTCTCAAGTCCGTTTCAGACGATTTCTTTATTCTTCCTGCAGGCTTTGACTCCTCTGCGGCAAATACATCTGATACCCTTGATGCCGAAGAATTTATTAAACGAATGGTAGTTGCAAAACCGGAAATATTGGATCTTTTAGACGGTTGGACGTCGCATTCATACCCAAATCCCGGTTTTTCCGGTTCACCGCTGGCTCGGGGGAAAGGTACCATCAGATCTTATCTTTGGGAGCTTGATTTTATTGGTAAAAATTTGCCCGTGTTTGTTACAGAGACAGGGTGGGTAAACACCGTGGCAAATAATCTTCGCACCGCCGCATCATCTGTTTGGCAGGATCCCGCAATTGTCGCAGTCACACCGTTTGTTTTTAGTTATCAAGGTGAACCATTTGATAACTTTTCATGGAAAAAATTAGGAGTGAACGAGTTTTATCCACATTACTTTGAATACCAGGGTTTATCGAAAGTGAAGGGAACACCGAAACAACGTCATTCATTTATTGTAGGTACGTCACTTATACCCGACATTCTCGTTAGCTCATCTCACTATAATCTTGAATTGACGATTCAAAATACGGGTCAGGCAATTGTTGGTACAAAAGAAGGATATAGTGTAACACTCACTGCACCGGTTGACTTTGAAATTATTCTTGATTCAATTCCGAGCTTTGAACCGGGAGAAACCGCTGCAATCAAAGCAAAACTAACGACACCAAAAACTATTGGAGAAAATAAAGTAAAACTTTCATTCATCCGCGGAAATGAAACATATACCATTGAAGAAAAAACAGTTACTATTGTTCCTCCGCCATCACTTTCCGTTGAAGCAAAACTCGGTTGGCGTAGGGTAAGTAACGCCAGTGATGTTACCGTTCTTGTGTATGAAAGTGATACGATAATTCATAAATTTACCGGACTATCAATTGATAATGGTATCCTTTCTGTTGACGGACTAACCGATATAATTCCGGGAAATAGCTACCGTGTCGTTGTCCTTGTACCGTACTATCTTCCTCGTCAAACTGTCGCTATTTTAAAAGGGGACATCACCACTCTTTCATTCAGACGATTTCTTCCGCTTGACATAAATGGTGACGGAGCACTCACAATTTCTGACATAGTCTTACTTATCACAAGTAGGCCTGCTGATATTCTTCCGCGCTTCTTCGGACCGTGATATACTCTCTTTGGTATACATATGGAAGAAAAAAAGGAAGAAGAGCCAAAAGAACTCCTCACACTTACCAAACAAGTTGACCAGATGGTCCACTCATTTGAGGTGGGAATCCGTGAAACGAAAAAGAAAGAAACACCGATGCATGTGGATGAAATTGCCTCGAGAATTGCAAAATTTTATGAAATGGTAAGGAAAGTTATTGACTGGAAAGAAGATAATGTCCTTCGTCGTGCCGCAATCGTTCGAATTCTCAAACGCCTGCTTTTCCCAAAAATAAGCGGTGTATCACTGCGGCCTGATATTGATACATATCGAATTGCCTATAGTGTCACTGCAGATCTTATTCGCGGCGGGCATCTACCCAATGATGAAATTCCGCAGGAGAGCGTTCTCCTGGTCGAGACTGCAGTAAAGAAATACCTCCACATTTTAAAACATGCATCATTTGCAACTGCTGATCCGCTTTTGGTTAAGAGAAAAATAAACTTTACGACGTTTCTTATAGACCTTGCTGCCTGTGAAATCGAAGAAATCCTTACTAACCCCATAAAAGAACGAGCAATTATTCAGACCATGACAGAACTCATGACAGAACGGATTATCGTTTTACCCGAGGGGAGCATGAATGACGACGAAAAACGAACGCATGTGTTTATTGCCATTTGCCGAACGCTCTATGAGCTTGATGATGAATTTATTATTTACCAACTCTTAAAATTCAGTTACCCCGGGTGGCATAATCCGGATGCGGAGCAACTTAAAAAACTGACAGAAGAGGTACCAAAAATTTGGAAATCATCAGATTCAATTCTCGATCATCCGCTTGCACGACAATTCTATACAATCTGTGAACGCGTCGATACAATCTTCATGCTTTTGGGAGATATCTTAGATAAATATGTTGAGGAACCCAAAAAATTAAAAGAGGCGCTGCAGGAAAAAAATGAATTAACCAAGTTAGCAACGGAAGCTTACGATAAACGGTACAAAACCCTCAAAACCAGGCTTGTTCGACTTGCCATATTTTCGACCCTATCTGTATTTCTTTCCAATTGGGTGACGTTTTATATTATCGAAGTACCGCTTGCCGAAGTTTTTTATGAAGGATTCAACTTGTTTACGGCATTTATTGACTTCCTCATCCCCACTGCTCTTATGTTTATTCTTGTTGCCATTATCAGGCCTCCGCCCGAGCAGAATGCAAAACGGGTACTTTCCACCCTCTATCGATTTGTCTATGAGGATGAAAAGAAACCACTCTTTGAAGTGAGATTACGCAAACGAAGGAACATCTTTTTCACCTTTATCGTCGCTTTCTTATATTTTGCAATGATGTTTTTAGTATTGGGTGGAGTTTGGTATATTTTCTATTTCTTCAAACTCCCAATAACATCAGTATTTTTTGATACATTCACGATTGCGCTTACTATTTTTGCCGCAGTACTCATCCGTAATAAAGCCCGGGAACTCTCAGTTGATGATCGGACAACATTCTGGGAATTTATTCTCGATATGTTTTCCGTTCCGGTTGCTAAAATAGGGGAGTTTTTAGCTGCAAAATGGAAAGAATACAACATCATTGCAATTTTATTCACCTTCCTAATCGAAACGCCGTTCGTAGTTGTACTTGATTTTATCGAAAACTGGAGCCAATACCTCAAGGAGCGGCGGAGCGAACTACACTAACTTTATAAATTGAAAGGACGAGCGCCAGAACTCCAAGTATTTGAGTGGGAGATAGTGGTTTATGGAAATAAGTGTAATCCAAAACCACTGCAGAAAGTGGCCAGGCAAGTTCACAGATGGTTGCGATCCGGGCAGGTGTTCGTTTGAGACCGTAGTAGTAAATAGAAAGTGCAACCATTCCTGTTGAAAGAGCGATTGCAACCAGTGTCAACCATTGCACCTGTGTGAGTGTCGGTAAAACTGTATTGTGACCTAAACCTACGACGAGTGCCCCAGCCAGTATCGAGGCAAGACCAAATCTTACAGCAGTTGTTAAAAGTGTCGGGAGTCGGAGTAAGGCGTACCGGCTAAATACTGTTGAAGACCCCCAGGAAAAAGCTGCTCCGATTGCAAAAAGCGCTGCCATTGTTGTTCCGCTTCCTGTGGAAAGATTCACCTGTAAATTTGGAAATGATATGAAATACGCAGCAATAAGGGCGGTAATAAACCAGGGGATATAAGCACGGGATAGTTTTTCCTTGAGAATTATCCGTGCAAATAGTAATACTACGAACGGCTCCAATTGCTGTAAAAGCACAACCACGGAAAATTGTGCAAACTGAACGAGTCCTAAAGCCGAAGTATATAATACCGTTCCCATAATACTTGAAAGCACTGTTACCCAGGCAAACGCTCCCCAGGTTTTGATGGATATTTTTTTTAATAAATAGCTTTTGTTAAAAACAATGGGGACAAGGAAGATAAATCCGATGAGGTGTTCTAAAAATACAACAACGATTGGGGGGAGGGAGTATAAACTTACGCGCAGTAATCCGTCAAAACTCCAAAGAAGAGCTGCAAGAACAACAAAAACCGGTCCGATTGAAAGGACTTTTTTCATATTCCTTCTTTTCCCCCGCTTCCTCTATCATTTCGATAGTTCTCTAGCGGGGTTATCCCGTTTTTAACGGGACATCCCGACTGTACGGTCGGCCTACGTATTTCGCGTAGTCATGTCCTATTATGGACTCGTGGGCTTTAACCACCGATTGGGACTTCCTGCCCTCCGTAGCTTTATGCGAAGGACGGGTCACCCTACCCCGAAGGATACGTTTATGCTATACCTTTGTGGGAATACCAGTCAAGAGGTTATCCGTTTGATACGCTTTCTTATCTACGATATACTATCGGTATTGGTGGCCCCTGCCCGCCATCGCAAGCATGAGCTTGCTCAGGCGTTGCGGGCGGGGTAGCTCATTGATGTATTACACATATGTATTAAAGAGTATTGAGGATAATAAGTTTTATATTGGTTTTACTGATAATTTAAAAAAGCGGTTTCGAGAACATCAGAGAGGCGAAGTTGAATCGACAAGGACGAGACGTCCATTCATTCTAATTTATTACGAAGCTTGTCTTGATAAGGGACAGGCAATAAAGAGAGAGAAATATTTCAAAACTGGATTTGGTCGAAGATTTTTAAAATCAAGAATTTAATTGGTGGCGTGTGCCGAACGGCTTAGGCGTCTGCTTGTGGAGCAGATTTTAGCGGGTTCAACTCCCGTACGCCACCCCAAAATATCAGCTATGTTATGCTATAATGTCGTTACTATGAAAATTAAGAAATTAGACTACTTGATTGAGTTAACGTACGACGCATCTTACAAAGGTTACGTTGCGGATGTCGTTAATTTGTTTGGCTGCATGTCTCAAGGAAAGACGAAAAAGGAAGCGTTAGCGAACGCTGAAAAAGCGATTAAAGCCTATATGAAAGTACTCGTCAAAACCGGTAAGAATACTGACATTGTTCGAAGAAGCGTCGGCACTCCAATGCCGGTGGCATATGCCTAAACTTACCAATATCTCCGGTAAAAAGGCAGTCAAGGCATTTCTCAAATTCGGCTACGTTCATGTTCACACATCTGGAGATCACGCAATCCTGCAAAAACCAGGGTCCCCAACACTCTCAATCCCTCTCCATAAAGAAGTAGCACAATTTCTTCTGAAGTCACAAGTCAAGAGGGCCGAAATTTCAATCCGTGATTTAATCCAAGCACTGAAATGATCTAACCTCATAATTTCCCTTAACTCCCACATCCGCCGTGTTAGTTACCACCAAAAAAATTATTCCCGGAAGAGTTAGTTAAAAACGATTGCGGGAGGAATGCTGATGCGATCAGCGATCGAATAGAGTTCATTCGCCTCAAATCCGAGGATTTCCGGCAAGTAAAGTATCGCCCGCATATTTTTAGCAAGAGGAGGAGGGTAGGAACTATCAAACTCGCTTTCTCTCGCAATAGTAGCAATATAGAAATGTTCTATCCCAAGTAACTCTGCCGTAGCTCGAACAGTCGCACCCGTGCTATAAACATCTTCTGCAATTGTAAGGCCATACCCATCCGGAGTAAGTTTTGCAATCGCCCTTCGGTCTTCCGGCATTATTCCGACATATTTCGCCTTTCCGGTCGCAAGCCGTGTCACGGGTACATATGCTACTGCGACATCTCCTGTGATATGCTTAACCTCATCGGCGGACTCTCCTCCTATTAACTGAATTACTTTCTGCGGTTTTTTGTGAAGAATTGCAATTGCGGTGTCTATAAAAAGACCTGATTTGGTTGATGGTTCTTTAATAACAATCCTGGGTTTCATTTTTTCAAGTAGACCGGCCATTTCTTTTGAAGATGCAAGTGCCAGTTCATAATTTATGTTTGGATCGGGTATGAAAAAAGCGATTGCTTTCGATTGATTGTCACCGACATTCACGAGAGGTAATCCAAAACGACGACCACCGAGTTTTATGGGAAGCCAACGTTTGCCTTCAAAAAGGATAATATCTTCTTTACCATATACATCTGGTTTTCCGATAATCATATCGTGCACTCGTTCGAAATAGGGGATTGGCATATATAAGCGGGCAGATAAAAACGACTATAAAGTACCATTCACGCCATTGTCAAGCTAATCTTTCTCTCCAATTTGATATAATTAGAGCATTGCGCCTGTAGCTTAACCGGATAGAGCGTCTGTCTTCGGAACAGAAGGTTGGGGGTTCGATTCCCTCCAGGCGCGCATAATGAGGGCGCATAGCTCAACGGTAGAGCAACTTCCTCTTAAGAAGTCGGTTGGAGGTTCGAATCCTCCTGCGCTCACAATATGATATGGTTTGTGTATATAGTCCGCTGCGCGGATAATACGCTATATACCGGTATTACCACCGATATTACTAGGAGAGTACGGGAACACAATGGTGAGATCGGAACCGGTGCCCGCTATACGCTTTCAAAACGGCCTGTTACTCTTGTGTATTCCAAAAAAATGAAATCGAGAAGTGCCGCACTTATCTACGAAGCAAAAATAAAAAAGCTTTCCCGTGATGAAAAAAATGCTATGCTTACGGTATGAACTTTGATCTTGAAGAACATCTCCGGAAGGAACATAAACGGACTGCGTTTTCGCAGTACCTCCGGGAAATTGTATACGGCGGAAACGACGGAATTGTGACGACATTTGCGGTTGTTGCAGGCTTTGCGGGTGCACAAAGGGATCCTGCCACAAGCGCCGTTCCCGTAGTTTCGGTGCTTCTTTTCGGATTAGCAAATTTGTTTGCAGACGGATTATCCATGAGTCTCGGAAGTTTCCTTTCCATCCGGGCTGATCAGGATGTGTACAGAAACGAGAGAGCGAAAGAGCATCACGAAATTATACATTCGACGCAATCTGAATTTGACGAAACCGTTGAGATTCTCAAACGCCAGAAATTTGGGGAAGCTGATGCGCAAGCAATTGCAAAACTGTACCAAAAAAATGAAACCTATTGGACGGAATTTATGATGACCGATGAACTGCAAATGACGAATCCTGAAAATGAAAAACCAGTTTCCATTGCACTTGCAACGTTTGGAGCGTTCATCTTTTTTGGTTTTATTCCGCTCGTACCGTATGTGCTTCGGCTGAAACAGGGAAATCTCTTTGAAATTTCCGTACTTTTTACCGCTGCCGCACTTATATTCTTAGGTTTTTTTCGCGCAATTGTTGCGAGACAGCGGATGCTACGGGGAATCATAGAAACGCTCATCGTTGGTGGATCTGCCGCAGGAGTCGCGTATCTCGTTGGCTCATTTTTCAGAATTTGACAGAAACGCACCTCTATGTCACTATACTTTTTATGATTAGGAAACTGCTCGTTATAAGTTTTTGGTTTCCAATAGTCCTCGTCCTCCTTATTATTAACCTTGGGCTGTTAATTGATACGGTTAATCGAAATTCGGAGGAAGTTGTTGCATCTGTTTCTTCTGAACAAACGCATTTTCAGGTAGCCTCATCAGCCAATGGAACCGGAATGGTGTTAGGAACTTCAGTTGAAGGGGCTGATGCAAGGTCCATTCTTTTGGAAACTTTTTTGCGTGAACACAAATCGCCAATGGCACCGTACGCAAACTATATTGTTGAAAAATCCGATGAGAATGGCATTGATTTTCGCTTGGTTGTCGCAATTGCCATGTGTGAGTCAAATGCAGGAAAGCATATGCCAAAAAGAAATGAATTCAATGCATGGGGTATAGGAGTCTATACAGGCCAGCTAACCGGAGCAGGCTTTGATAGTTGGCCGCATGCAATTGACTGGGTGACAACCTATATTCGAGAAAATTATTATGATGAGGGACTTATCGATCTTCGGGAAATCGGTGCAAAGTGGGCGCCTCCTTCTGTTGAAAATGGATATTCATGGACAAACTGTGTTGAAGAGTTCCAGGGAAGTATCCTATAAATAAATATTTAGTCCTTCGATATTTCTGAAACAAAGCCTTAGGACTTGACAAGTGTTGTCCTATAGGCTATACTCCCAGATTAGATCCTAAAGTTGATGCCGTCAAACGTATCTGCTTTAGGATTTTTTGATGCTTATGAAATACATTGCGCTCATCGCGCTTTTTTTGTCGGCCCTAACCCCTGTTTTTGCAGAAGGGGAATCTGACGCGGCAGCTTCGCTTGTCGCACACGCAGCCTCCCAGGATGAGCGGGTTGAGCGGCTTACCGACTTCCTTGCTTCCCAAAACTCGCCATTTGCGGATGAAGCCTCCTATTTTGTTGCTGAAGCTGACCGATTAAACCTAGATTGGAAACTTGTTGCCGCCATTGCCGGTGTTGAATCAACATTCGGAAAGCATATTCCTACAGGTTCATACAACGCCTGGGGTTGGGGAGTATTTACAGGAACCCAGTGGGGAGTTGCGTTTGCAAACTGGAGGGATGGTATTACCCAGGTATCTGAGGGAATCAAGTTTAACTACATCGACAAAGGTGCAGAGACAATTGAACAGATTGGTCGAATTTACGCTGCCTCTCCGGCTTGGAGCTGGAAGGTGCATTTCTTTCTCGATCAAATTGAAGCATTTGCTCCAAACGACTCAACCCAACTAGATATCACCATCTAAGGAACGGTATAATATGCTTGCCCTGAGTTCATCGAAGGGCTCCCGTGGCGGAATCTGGTATACGCGTACGCTTTAGGAGCGTATCCCGCAAGGGTTAGAGGTTCAACTCCTCTCGGGAGCACATAGAAGGTTCGCATACTTCCACTCTCATTGACCTCTTGAAAAACTACGATGCCAGATGTATTGTGGGAGTATGTTGACGAAAAACGACCTTTCTCAAATTCAGAAAATTGTTCAGGTTGAAACAAAAAAAATTGTTCAAGTGGAGACAAAAAAAATAGTAAGTAACGAACTTCAAAGAGAATTAAAACCGGTCAAGAAAGATATAAAAAAAATTAAGAGCGACATAAGTATTATTGTGAAAACATACGACCGAGATTTTGTTCATTTACGACGAAGAGTCAATCGTGTTGAAAGTCACCTCCAACTTCCTCCATTGCCTGCGTATTGATCAATTTTCCCCTCAATGCTACGATCGATTTAATGCGAAAGATTTTATTTCTAGTTTTACTTGCGTTGCCGGCCTTGCTTGCATACTCAGTTTATGCTTCTTCCCAACAAGCCTATCAGGACTATGTCTTTCAGGGGGACCTGTACCGCAAGGCATATTCTGAATTTACCATCGCAAAAAATGAGTATGAGAAGTTTAAGTCACTGGCTAGCGAAACCATTGCACTCGATAAAACCAAGCAGATGCTTACTACCCGCGATTCCTACGTCCGCTCCTACTTATTGCTCCTTGTTGAAAAACTCGTTGAAAATCCGGGACTAACCTCCAGTGTACGGAATACTTCCGTTTCGCTTTTGACTGCTGAAGGTTCATTTTTAGAAAAACACAGCGCACTAGTTTCGGCAGTTGGATCGATATCCGAGACAGTGACTGTCTCTGGGCAGTTTGAATCACGATACGAACCGCTCGTTGGCATCGTTGAACAAACAAGAACAACGCTCATGCTCGGCAGTCTCAATAGCCTCGCCCTTTCCTACGATTCTACGGTTGCGATGGCACAAAATCTTATCACTACTTACCGTGAGAGTTTACCGCCGACCAAACGCGCAACGATTGATCGATGGCTTCTAGAGATTCAAAACAAGCGCGGTCTTTACGAGCAAAAAATCGATATCATTACGAGAAAAAATAAGGAACTGGCGGAAAGTGATGCATATGAAATACAACGACAATCCGTTGAAATTGGAGAAGAAGTTGCCGCAGCAAGACAATTCCTTTTAGACGGTGCGTCATTTTTAAAAGAACTCGTTGCTGCTCTTAAATACGAAAATTAATATGGATCAAAATGTGCCGGAAGAACAATCTGCTTTGATTGAACCAATACAGGAAACTCCACCGGTGCCCAAGAAAAGTGAAGTACCGAAAATAGTTATCATATCTTCACTTGTACTTCTCGCAGTAACTATCATTGCTATTGGTGTCGTAAGTTGGAGTCAGAGTCAAAGAGAAATTGCTCAGCCTACTCCCACTCCGGTTCCACCCACGCCAACGCCTGTTCGTATACTTTCAAAAGTCGCTACAGAGTCAGCATTTATGCAATTTGAGGAAAGTACAGCCAGTCTTTCCGCGCTTATGTCCGGCTACACGATAATCGATAGTACGCTCTCACTTCCAAACGTTCAGAGCTCTCCATTGGACTTTGGAAAACCGTAGTTTTGTGGTACACTCCACACATGAATTCTTCATTGCAAAAGCTTTCTGACAATACTCTTGAGCTTACGATTACGATTCCCTGGGCGGATGTTGCCAAACAATACCAAACCTCCGTCGACGAGGCAGCTGCCAATACGGAACTTTCAGGATTCCGAAAAGGAAAAGCACCCCGCGATCTTGTTGAAAAGAATCTCGACAAAACAAAAGTCTACGAAGAAGTTCTTAAGGTACTTATCCCTAAAGTTTACAATGAAGCAGTTACTGAGAAAAAAATTAAACCTATTATTTCCCCGAAAGTTGAACTCAAAGAAGCTAATGAAAACAAAGACTGGGTTATCAGAATTCTCACCTGCGAAAAGCCGGATGTCACTCTTGGTGATTACAAAAAAGCTATTGGCGATCTTAAAGCAGGTATGAGCGCAAAAATTTGGAAGCCGGGAGATAAACAAGAAGAAAAACCTCAAACAACCAAACCTACACTCGACGAATTACTTATGGCGCTCTATGGAACGGTGACTATCAGTCTTCCGTCTCTTCTTATTGAGCACGAAGTAAATAGGCTTCTTTCTGAGCTCATTGACCAAACAAAAAAATTGGGTCTTTCTGTTGAGCAGTACCTTGCATCAACAAAACGCACAGCTGATTCTGTCCGACATGAGTATGAAGAACAGGCTAAGCGTACTCTAACGTTGGAATTTGCCCTTGAGACTATTGCAGACAAAGATGGGGTTCTCATTTCAGATGATGAGATCGATACTGTTATTAACACGGCAAAAACAGATGAAGAAAAGAAGGCACTGGCAAATCAGCGATACTACCTGGCTTCGATTCTCCGTCGACAGAAAACACTTGACATGCTTGCGTCTTTATAATATAGGATAGTATAATTCCATATCGCCATGACATCAAAGCAGCAAAATCAGAAAAAGTCCGTTACAAACTTCACAAACGACAATATTCTTGAGTCGCTTCGGGGAGTAGGTGGCAACGTGGTCAAAACATCAGCTGACACAGCAACAAAAATTAGTAGCGACGTTCTCACGTCTCTTTTTGGTGCACTTCCTAAATCCGGTGAGCTTAAAGCTAATGAACCGATAGATATCAGAACTGAACAAGAGGCTGTACCTGTTGTTGCCCGAAGACCGGATATACTCTCCCCTCGAACAGATATTGCGGAATTAAACCTCAAACAGCAAATTGAGGCTGTTCGGATGGAACTCAAGGGTCTTGCTGAATCGCTCAAGAATCTCCATACAGAGGTGGAGAAAACCATTAACGAAGTGCCTGTTGAACCGGGAATTTATCATGTCAACTTTTTTGCCCGACTCCGTTCATTTTTGAAAATTCTTCGGGAGCAAATAGATGACAGTCGCTCATGGATGGCAGTTTCTAACACCCGCAAAAAGAAAATGGGGTACTGGGGCATGTTCAAAAAACACGGAACAACTTTCGGTCTCTCCGGCGAACGCGCTATTGCCACGCAAGCTGGCTAATATATAATAAGGTAGTATCCTTAGGACGATTAGCTCAGTGGTAGAGCGCTGCATTCACATTGCAGATGTCGCAGGTTCAAATCCTGCATCGTCCACAAGATCCACCTCTTGACCCCCAATAATTAGTAAGTTATCTTACAATTTCCCTGCACTTGACATTTATAACTATAGGGTGTATATTCCACAGACTATCGGCCTAATGCAACAAAAATGAAATTTTTCCACAAAAGCATTTCATTAATAACTGGCCTTCTCCTGGTACTTCAATCATTAGTGCCGGCCCTTAGCATCGCTCCAAATTACGTTTTCGCACAAGATGCAGAAGAACAAGTTCAGGAGCAGGTTGAGCCAACGGCAGCGATCGAACCATCTCCCGAACCCACGTTTGAACCAACTCCTACTGAAGAAGTTTTGCCTACTCCTACTGAAGAAGTAAGTCCGACACCGGAAACATCAGAACCTCCTCATGAAACAAGCCCCCCTGAGCCTGTCGAAGGGGACATTCTTGACGGTGTATCTTCTACTATAATGCCAACACCGCAAGTCAGTTCAGCTACGACGGAAGAAGGACAAGTTAATGCAATTCTTTTACATGAAGTTGAAGCAAATAGCCTTGATTTAGATTCAGTCGATCCTAAAAGTGCAACACTCTCAACAGATAAAGCTGATTATGCTCCCACAGACACAGTTGTTATCACAGGCACAAATTTTGATCCAAACACAAACTACACATTATCGATTACATCTGGTGACGAACCGGCATATTCATTCCAGACGGCTATAACTACAGATGGTGAAGGAAGCTTTGTCTACGCCCACCAATTGGATGGTACGTATAGGCCAAACTATCAGGTAACAGTCACCGCAGGGGAATCTACTGTGGCATCAACCACGTTTACTGATAGCCCTCCTTCCGGCTGTTTCAATGATTCAGCAGGTGCAAATGATGAACCAGGGCAAAAAGATTTATCAAAAGCGTGTGTAGACTATACAGGGCTTCCAACCTCAATTGACGTTGATTGGAATTGGGATGAAATTGCCTGGTCTGGTGCAAACACCGGTGATGCATGTAGTCTTTTTGATACGGATAACGATGGATTTGCAAATTATTCGCTGTGTGTTCGGGTTTCAGGTGATCCCGCAACATACCAAAATCATGTACTCTTCTCATGTACCGATACAAAAGCAGATCGCTGTAGCGGTTCAGCAGGCATCGCAAATACGAGTTCCTGCACTGCTTCAGTCCAGTCTACAGATCCGTTTTTAACAGGTGATGAGTATCCTGATGACACAGGTGCAAGTTGTACAATAAATATGGCTGATGTCGGTGGAGCCACAGCAAGTCTTATTGATGTCTGTTCCTATCCATCTCAACAGCCCAATTCCGATCCATCAGACTGTATTTTTGCTTCAACTGCAAGTCAAACCGGACTTTTGGAGGTTCGAAAAGCATTAAGTCCAACCACTGATTCCGGACTATTTAATCTTTCGATTAACAGCATTACATATGCTTTTGATGCTGGCCACAATGGTACTACTGGAGAAAAAGTCGTCGATACGGGCAATCACACCTTTGGTGAAACCCAAGGCACAGGTACGATTCTCAGCGATTACACAACAACAGTCCAATGTTTAAACGCTGCCGGTGCACAGGTTACAACGACTGGAACTAACCCTTGGACTGTTAATATTGCCAATAACGCAGATATTGTTTGTACGATTACCAATACGCTCAACCAGGGCACACTCATCGTTGAAAAAGTGGTGGTTAATGACAATGGTGGCACACTCCTGGCTAATAACTTTTCTTTCCAAGTTGATGGCGGTACCGCTCAACCATTTGAAGCCGACGGCCACAATGAGATTACCGTAAGCCCTGGAACATATGATGTCACTGAACCGGCTGTGTCAGGCTATAGCACCACATATGATAACTGTACAGATGTCGTTGTTCCAAACGGTGGATCTGCTACTTGTATTATTACCAACAACGACCAGCAAGCGTATATCATTGTCGACAAGACAGTAGTTAACGACAACGGTGGATTAGCGGTTGCCAACGACTTCCTTTTAACCGTTGATGGTAATCCAGTTTCAGACGGAGCGACCTTCGCAGTTAACCCAGGCGCTCACTCAGTCGGTGAAACGCCTCTTCCTGGCTACACGGCCGGGGCTTGGGGTGGAGACTGTGACGTGAATGCAGGTGTCACTGTTAATCTTGGAGAAACAAAGACATGTACTATCACCAACGACGATCAGGCGGGAATGCTCATAGTCAAAAAGATTGTCACCAACGATAACGGTGGAACTTTGGAAACTGACGACTTTACTTTTGAAGTAAATGGCGGAGGCGCACAGGCATTTGAAGCAGATGGCCAAAATGATCTTACGGTAGATGCAGGATCATATACCATAACAGAACCTACGGTTACAGGATATGAAACCTCGTATGACAATTGTACGAGAGTTGCTGTCACAAACGGCGGATCTGCAACCTGTACGATCACAAATGACGATATTCAGCCACTTTTGACTGTTACGAAGATTGTCACCAACGATAACGGTGGAAACGCGGTTATCTCCGATTTCCCGTTGTTTGTAAATGCAACACAGGTAACTAGCGGTGTACAAAACGGATTTAATGCAGGAAGTTACGTCGTAAGCGAAACGAGTCTAACTGGCTATACCGGAAACGTTAGCGGCAATTGTGCTGGAAACGGTTCTGTTACACTCGCAATTGGTGACGTAAAAGAATGTACGATAACCAATGACGATGTTGCTCCTACGATTACTTTGATTAAATTAGTTAAAAACGATAATGGGGGAACGGCAGACGTTGGAGACTTTATACTCTCACTTGGCAACGGCAACGTCACGAGTGGTGTTCAAAATACTGTTAATGCAAACACAGCCTATGAAATTGATGAGGCCGGTCCTCTGGGATATGAATTTGTGTCTATTGCCGGCGACCCTGAATGTCCTTTGGTGCTCGCGGGGAACGTCACTGCAGACGAAGGAAAAAACATTACGTGTACAATCACCAATACCGACCAACCGGCAACACTTACACTCATAAAGAACTTACCCAATGATAACGGAGGTACAGCGGGTGATGTCGCCTTCAACGTCTACATTAATACCGTCGCCTCAACATGGGGTAGCCACATTCTTGATGCAGGATCATACACAATAAGTGAAGACACGCTTTCCGGCTACACCGCGGGAATTTGGAGCGGCGACTGTGACGAAAACGGCAATGTAACACTGCTTCCGGGCGATCAAAAAACGTGTGAAATTACCAATGATGATGAAGCCTCAACCTTGATAGTTAAAAAGATTGTAGTTGGTGGGTCAGCCAGTGCCAATGACTTCACATTTCAAGTGAATGGTGGAGAACCCAATCCGTTTGAAGCAGACGGTCAAAATGATCTGACACTCGATGCCGGAACGTATACGGTCACAGAACCGGAAGTAACCGGTTATTCCGTCTCTTACGATAACTGTACCGAAGTTGTTATTCCAAATGGGGGCACGGAAACATGTACGATTACCAATACCCGTGATACAGGCGGCCTCACAGTTCATAAGCTCGTCGATAGCGACGCTGACGGTGTATATGAAGGCGCTGATGCAGAAGCAACTGTACTCGGGTTTGATTGGGGATTTGATCCAAGTGACACCCCCAACGCAATGGGCGCATCACTTTCCTTAGATACTGACAGTTACAATGTCTTTGAAAGTGGCGTTACTGGATATCACTCGGTCGGTTGGTTCTATACAAATAGTGAGGGAAGCTGTGAAAATCCTGCTGGCAGAGAACCTCCTGCAGTTGTTGATGTAACAAAAGACACAACCACAAATATCACATTCTGTAACACCCGCGATCTTGGAACAATCACAGTTCTTAAAAATATTGACTGGGATGAAAGCGGTCAAATCGGTGATCATCCAAATGATGTATTGGGAGATACCACATGGACTTGGGATATTGAAAGCGGGCAGCAAGATATTGCAACCGGAGAATCAAGAACTTTAGCAACTGGAAGCTACACGATAACTGAAGACGAACAAACGTATTATCAGCTCGTCGGTTGGGTCTGTGACAATGACACGAGTGGTGAGTCAAATAGCATTCCGGTTGACCTTACCCAAGACGGTCAAAACATTACGTGTACATTCACCAATACACCTGATAAGGGAACTGTGACGGTAAACAAAGACGTTGATTCAGACGGTGATGGTGTTGTTGATATTTTTGGATCTAGCGACTGGATTTGGGAATTAGGCAGTCTCGACTACCCAACCGGTACTACAGTAGACGTCGTACCCGGAGACTACTCTCTCACGGAATTTCAGGAGACTGATTACCATGTTACAGATCTTACCTGTGATGATATCTCTTTGGGAGCAGTTGAAAGTACCCAAGTAAGCGTTGAACCGGGACAAGATATTACGTGTACATTCACAAATACCCGTGACACTGGCGGACTTACTGTACACAAAATGGTTGATGGAGGTGACGGTAACTTTGTCTCTGCTGATCCCGGTGCATTTACCTGGGGATTTGATTTTGGTAATACCCCCAATGCAATGGGATCAGGACTTACCCTTGTTACGGGAAGCTACAATGTTTATGAAAGTGAAGTTCCCGGATATCACTTGACTGGTTGGTTCTATACGAATGACGATGCAAGTTGTGAAGATACTGATGGTGGTGAGCCTCCTGCAGTTGTCGATGTAACAAATGGTGACACAACTGAAATTACATTCTGTAACGTCCGCGACACCGGTGACCTTCGAGTCAATAAATTTGTCGATACAGATGGCGACGGTGACTATGACTCATTTAATCCGGAAGCATTTAAGTGGGGTACGGAAAGTGCTGTTCTTGCCGCTACAGATATGGGATCCAGTCAAACGCTGATTACAGGAACCTACGATGTCTTTGAAAATGATGTTCTCGGATATCAATTTACCGGTTGGTACACTGGTGATCCTCGGGAAAATCAATTTAGCTGCGATAACCCTGAATTTACAACGCTGCCGACTAACCTTAATGTTACGGGTGAAGGATTGGAGATTACCTTATGTAATAAGCTTATGAATCCGGTCTTAACTATTTCAAAGACAAATGATGCTGGTGGAGACAAAAATCCTGGTGACAGTGTTGTCTTTACCATTACCGTTGAGGCAACACAAAGCGCAGCGTATAACGTATTTGTCACCGATCTTCCGGATGGTGGATTCACCTACCGCGCAGGAAGCTGGACTGCAACCAAAAACGGCATTCCGTTTGCGATCACTGAACCGGTCTATGCATCTCCAGGACTCTGGTCAATCGGGGATATGAGTATTGGTGACGTAGTTGTTCTTACCTATATTGCTGATATTGCTTCGGATATTACTCCGGGGCTTTACAAAGATCTTGTCTGGGCATTTGGTTGTATATTTGATACCGATTGTGTGGTAGGAGACGGCAATGATGTTTTGGCTACGGCAATTGACCCGGGATTTGTATCAGAAAACTATGCAGGAACAGGCGTAAATATTGTCAAAGAACAGCAAAATGGTTCTTCAATTACCGTCGAACAAAAATCAGAAGTTTTGGGGGCATCAACTGAGCTTCCGGCAACCGGAGCAAACGCCAAATGGCTTCTTGTTGCAGTATTACTATTCTTATCAGGTGTCGGATTTGTCTCTGCCGGAAGATTAGTTCGGAGGTATTATGCGTAAACTTGTTACAGCTCTAACCATATTCATGTTTGCAGGCGCTGTTTATGCGGCAAACCTTGACGTGCGAATTGAACAGCCAAAGTCACCGACCAACCAAAATAGTTTTCCTGTGCATTTTGTTGCTCTTGATATATTAGACCGTCCGGTTACTGTTAAATGTTTCAAAAAGGGTCCATCCGATGGTGGATTTGTCCAGTTTGGCAGCGACATAAATCTTGCCTCGGGAGGAAACAGCGGAAATTGTGACGTCAATAGCTCTATTCTTACAGGAAACGGGACGTATGAATTTAAAGTAGAAGCAACTGCAGGTAGCGACTCTGATTCAGAGACCACCAGTGTTGTCTATAATACAGACGGCCCGGGTGATCCGCGTGACTATCAGAAAAACAAAACTAACAGTTGTGAATACACCATTCACTTTAAAACTGCAGATGATGCAGGTAAAACAGTAAAAGTCGAAGTATACCGTTCAGAAAACATGTCATTTAATACAGACAGCGGTACGCGCGTAGGAACAGTCGGTGCGGGCTCAAATGAAACGAAAGATTTTACAAACACCATTCCTGACTGCAACAAAACCTATTACTATGCTATTCGATCTTTCGATAGCACCGGAAATGGCTCTGGAGTCGTCGGGGATAGCGTGACAACAACAACTGTTATTAACCCAACACCGACTCCGGGCGGAACGGCATCTGCAATTGCGGTAAGTGGCGGATCAGTATTGGATGAAACAGCTCCGGAAACTACACCTGAGTCAACACCGACACCCCAACCTTCATTGGAAGATGTGGAAGGTAGTGTTGAAGGAATTGCAACAGGAGATGCATCGTCATCTAACAATCTCTATGGATGGCTCCTTGGCGGTGGTATACTGGGAGTAGGAATATTGCTCTATGCCATCGCAAAAAGCCGCAAACAAGCTCGCTAAATCGTTTACAAGCCTCGGTATCCTTCTTATTCTCATATCAGCAGTTATTGCTATCCTGACGTTTCTTCCTGTTGCCAAAGAAGAAATCAGCTATGCCTTCCGTCCAAAAAATATAACTGCTGAGATTGTCCCTGTTGACACGGACTTCGGTATCGTTATTCCCAAATTAAATGCGAATAGTAAAGTGATAACAAACGTCGACCCGTTTGACAGTCGAATTTACCAAATCGCATTGACCCAAGGTGTTGCCCATGCGAGAGGGACCGGACTTCCCGGAGCTCCCGGTAATGTTTTTTTATTCTCTCACTCCTCAGTCAATTTTTATGAAGCATCCCGCTACAATTCAGTATTTTACCTCTTAACGAAACTTGAACTTGATGATGAAATACAGATTTATTATCAAGGAAATAAATACACCTATACGATAAGAAACAAATCTATTGTGTTGCCTACTGATGTCCAGTATCTCAAAGCATTAAATGCTGATAGAGAAACGGTGACTCTTATGACCTGCTGGCCGCCGGGGACAACGTTTAAGCGTCTTCTTGTCATTGCGGAGCGTAAAGTTGACGAATAGGTAAATGAGTACTATAGTATTCCGGCTGTGAATATTGTCGTTATCATCATTGCCTCAATAATTGTTATTGCCGGTGCCCTCGCACGTCCTTCTAAAATTGAAGAGCAAGAACCAGTCCTTGGCGAAACAGCTACAGTTGAAGAAACTCCGACGCCAACTCCACAGAAGGATGCGAACCTTCCAACTATCACCCCCACCCCAACCCTGCAGCCACCCGAGAAGGATGCGAACCTTCTATGGCAGTATCCAAACAGCAGTATTATTACAAAAAGCGAGACTGCACTTATACTTGAATCCAATGGCGATGTGGATGCAATAACCGATTGGTACAAAGAAAAAATTAAAGCCATGGGGATGAACGCAAAATCATTTGTCGTTACAAAAACGAACGGAAATGTCCTTAATAAACTTGTGGGTGACAACGGAAACATCGAAATTCGCGTCGAAATTTCAAAATCCGCGGGTGAAAGCACTGTTCGGATTGTTGTGACCTATCATACCTCTTGACAGAGGCTATTTTTGTTGTTACTATACGCCAAATTCGACCTGCCCCGAAATCCTCATAATGAAACATCGCAATTCGTCAACAATAACGCTTGAGCTTCCCAATGCTATGGCTGTGTTTATTTCCCGATTCAAACAAATAGTCTCACGACCGCTTGCTCGTGTAAATTTTAAACTTCCGAGAGATCCGCAAAAGAAATTACCGTACATTTTGCTCGGCGTCATTATCATTGGTGCGGTCGGCCTTGGAATCAATACACTGGTTAAAACCAGTGGAGATTCTAGAGTTGAGATAAAAGCTGCAAGGGCAACGCAGGCAATCAATAAAGAATTTTCTTTCCCTCTTAAAGACGACAAGGGGAAAGTTGTTACCACAATTACGTATACAGTAGAAGCAGCAGAACTTCGTGATGAAATTGTTGTCAAAGGCCAACGGGCAAGTTCAGTCAGAGGAAGAACGTTTCTTACCATCCCTCTTAAAATTAATAATCCATATAATCAGGCAATAGAAATTCAGTCAAAGGATTACATCAGATTAATCGTCAATGGAAAGGACAAAGATCTTTTAGCTGCTGATATTCACAACGACCCGGTAACTGTACAAGCCTCTTCAACCAAACAAACCCGTCTTGGTTTTCCGATTAACGATACGGACAAAAACATTGTTCTCCGCGTCGGAGAACTTAACGGCACAAAAGAAGATATTACGCTTACTTTTTAAAAACACATGGCACAGGCATTTATTCAGGGAACAGCCAAAGTCAAACTTTCCACACAAAAAATAACCCCGCAACTTCTTTCGGAAATAGAAGCAGCCCTCCATTTGGTCAGAAATTACGGAAGCATCGAAATCTACGTGCAGAACAGTATAGTCACCCAAATCACAGTTCGGAATATAAAGAAAACACAGGTTGGCTTGACTGGTACTTGACAAACGATATTTAATTAGGCTAAATAGTTCATAGTACTAGTGAATTAGATCACAATTCCACTGCCCCAAATAGTTTTTCCCTGCCCAACTAAAGAACGCTGACCGCGAACGGAGGCTTCCCTTCTTAGATCCTGAGCTTGTCGAAGGATTGAGGAGAGGCGCCTCCGTTTTTTAATCCGCTTAAGCGGAAAACGGAGTTCTGAAGTGCACTAGCCCCGCGAAGCTTTAGCGAAGTGGGGAATATACGACGAAGGGAGGTGAAAATAATAATGAATAAATTATATAAACAATTCGTCTCTGTTTTGGCGACCGGGTCTTTGTTACTCAGCGTCGTTGCTCCAGTTTCAGCGACAACGCTCGAAATTTCTGGAAACGGCAGTAGTAGTGACAACGACATCACTTTTGATGTCGACCAGACCACATCAGTAACCCAGACCAATGACGCCGATGTTTACAACAACATTGATGCCGAGGCAAAAACCGGTGGGAACGATGCAAATGATAACACTGGCGGCGATGTTTCTATCGAAACGGGTGATGCCACGACTGAAGTCAAGGCTGCAACAACCGTCAATAGCAATTCCGCTTCCGTCGATTGTTGTGCAACGCAGGATGTTGACGTGCTCATTTCCGGTAACGGATCTGACAGCGACAACACGGTGGATCTTGACATAAATCAAGACTCAAAGTCTGGTACATATGTCAAACAGACGAACACTGCTGACGTGACTAATGAAGTCGATGCGGATGCAAAAACTGGCTGGAATGACGCGGAAGACAACACTGGTGGCGATGTTTCTATCGAAACCGGGGATGCTGAAACGTCAGTTACCTTATCCACAACCGCTAATGCCAACTGGGCACAGGTCGGTGATGGTGGACAGGGTAGCGCTGTCAGCTTGAAAATTCTCGGCAATGGAACCCACAGTGACAACGACATAGACTTGGATCTTGACAGTCTAATTTCTGTCATTCAATCCAATGACGCGGATGTCTACAACGATGTTGATGCGAACGCAAAAACTGGTGGGAACGATGCCAATGACAACACTGGTGGTGATGTTTCCATCGAAACAGGTGACGCAGAAACAACAGTAGAAGTCGACAACATGGTCAACTTTAACTGGGCAGACGTTGACTGCGGATGTCTCTTTGATGTTCTCGGAAAAATAGCCGGAAACGGTTCTGATTCCGATAATACAATCACAGCAGACCTTTATCCTGAACTTTTTGTCGACCAAGACAACACTGCTTTAGGAAGTGGTGGGTTGAATAATGATATTGATGCGGACGCAAAAACCGGCCACAACGATGCAGAAGACAACACTGGTAGCGTAGAGGGAGGAGATCCATCTATCGAAACCGGCGATGCCGAAAGTACTGTTGAAGTTTCCAACGCAGGAAACAGCAACGTCTTCGGTGAAGATGTTCCGAGTGATTGGCCAGAGTTCGAATTCAACTTCAACCTTACGTTGAGTTGGTCACAGCTTATGGCTTTACTCGGTCTGTAAATACCTATCGGTTCGTAGGGTGATTCTTAGGAAGCACTTCGCTAAGACACCCTACGACCGAGAAGGAAAAAAAGTTTAAAGTTTTAAAGTTAAACTAATGAAGAAATTACAAAAAATAGTTTCGGTGTTAAGCGTAGGACTCTTAGTCTTTGGACAACTTGCGCCGATTGTCCGTGCTCAGGAAGCACCAACAGCTCCTACTGCGCCTTCTGCGCCTGAAGCACCGACATACGACGAACCAGCTCCCACTCCTCCTCCAGCACCGACCCTTGAGGAAGAAACAACGACTAATACTGAAGAAACACCTCCCGAAGAACAGCAAACTGAAGAAACCACTGTTACCCAAACGTCTGAAACAGAAGAAGGGGGGGAGGACGGTTCGGGGGGAAATGTCGGTGATACAGAAATTAACACCGGTGACGCAACGACAACAGCAACAGGCATGACAGAAGCAAATAACAACTCCTCCTCCATAGCCGATTGTTGTGAGAGCGAAGGAATAACTGTAGCAAATACAGGAAATGGGTCTGATTCTACTAATACTGGTTCAGTTGTTCTTGCTGATACAAACAATACCTTTCAGAATAATTCTGCAACAGTCGTAAGTGACGTCGATGGCGAGAGCAACACAGGTGACAACGATTCTTCCGGAAATGTCGGCAATACCACAATTAATACCGGCGACGCCAATACATCCGGAACACTTATAACCGCAGTCAATACCAATGTCGACGGCATTATGGTTTCGGAGTTTAACGTTATCGACGATCATGTTGGCGATATCATCCTTGACTTTAATTCCGGCTGTATTAGCGGCTGTGGTGGCGATACAGCAATCATAAACAGCGGAAACGGATCTGATTCAACTAATACAGGAACTGCTGATATCACAAATGCTGACAACACGTTCCAGACAAATGACGCAACAGTGCTTAACGGAATGGTATTGGATTCAAATAGCGGTGACAACACAGGGGACAAGAACACTGGCGGGGACACAACTATTACAACCGGTGATGCCAATATATCTGCTAATCTTTTAACATTTGCCAACAACAACCTTTCCGGTGACGTCATCTATTCTGTTGTCAATATCTACGGAGATCTCCTGGGAGACATCATCTTCCCGGAGAGTGAATTTACAAACTGCTGCGGCACGTCAGCAACTCTGGCAAATACCGGCAATGGTTCAGATTCAACAAATACGACTGATGTAAATCTTACGAACACTGATACATCAGTTCAGAATAATGTCGCTATCATAGAAAACAATCTCGACATGGAGGCAACAAGTGGAGACAACAGTACGAGCAAAAACACCGGTGGAAACAATTCAATTACCACAGGAGATACGAGTATCGACGCACAGGTTGTTAATGTCGCAAACACAAATATTGACGGTGGAAACTGGTGGTTGGTGTTAGTGAATGAAGCAGGTAACTGGATCGGACATATATTGGGCGCAGACGGCTCATACGCCGGATCTGTGGGAACTGAGTTTGAAGTTAATGAAGCAGGAGAGATCACAGTAACCAATAGCGGGAATGGTTCAGGATCGACCAACACGGGTACGGTCAATCAAGACACATCAAATACCACAATTCAAAATAACACTGCACACGTGGTTAATAATGTAACACTTGATGCCAACACGGGAGGCAATAGCGCGAGTAAAAATACCGGCGGCAACAGTACGATCGAAACAGGTGATGCCAATATAGTTGCCAACATCGTTAACTTCGTCAACAACAACATAATAGGCGGAGGCAAGCTATTCGTTACGGTCATTAATGTATTCGGCAGCTGGACAGGAAACTTCCTTCCACCCGGTTTCCAAAAACCAGCGGCACAGGCAGCAAATAATCCGGAAATTGGCGGAGCAGACGTACACCAAGGATCAAACAGTCAATCAAACTCAAACTCACAATCGTCTAACTCATCCGGAAACAGCGGAAACAGTTCAACAACGACAACTGCTACAGTTGAGACGACAGATCCGGAGGGTACAACGCAATTAACGTTTGCCGCAGGACAATTGGGGAGTGTCCATATATTAGGTACAACCACCACTGATGATGCGGAACCGGTTACCCAGGGCCGTCAGGTAGTCCAAATAAATCTTGCATGGTTGCTTTTGTTGATACCATGTGCTATACTCCTCGTCGTGTTGCGCCGATTACGACGTAACGCATCTGCCACTGCCTCCTAAACCTGCCTTTTATTTTTTATGAAATTTTTCTTATCTATTATTTCATTTCTTCTTGCCGGATATTTTTTTGCAACCGCAATACACGCGGATGAATTTATTATTGAAGGCAATGCAGATGGAAGTGAAAATTCCATAAACTTCGAGTCGTCTTCACAAACAAACGTCACGCAATCTAACCAAATGGATGTAAATAACCAAGTTGATGCCGATGCCAACACAGGTGGGAACAACACTGATGGTGGTTCCGTAGAAACCGGCGATGCGTCGGTCTGGGTACAAATCAAAAATTTCTTTAACTGGAATCAAGCAGATGTTGACGACTGTTGCCCGGAAGGCGTTACGCCAACCCCAACAGTCTACGATCCCGGTAAACCCACACCAACACCAACCACAGCCCCTGGAGTTGGAGGACCAGGACCATCCAATGGAGATGGCGGAAATGGTGGGGGAGGAAACGGTGGAGGCGGTGGTGCCGGAGAAGTACTTGGACTTTCAGCTGCAGCGGGTGAACCGACGACAGAAATCCTCTTCTACACTTTGGGTGCGCTATGCCTAGCCCTCGGAGGCGCCATGTTGCGCCAACCAAAAAATCTTCTCTCATAATAGCTTGGATTTCTTCCCATCGTCGCACAGTTGGTTTATGGTTTCTCATGCTCGGATTCCTTTTTGTCACGTTTCCGACTGCCTACAAAACTCTCTACACAGGAACATTAACACCTCCACAGGCTTCTCTAGAAACATCATCTTCAACAACAAACATTTTTGATTTTGGCCCGATTCGCATTGACCAAAAACTCTTAGGTTTAACTGTTCCTTCTCAACAACCTCTTCGCATTGTGATTCCTTCGCGAAAAATTGATCTCTCTGTTGTTGAAGCACCTGTTATCAACGGGTACTGGGAACTTTCTGAAACAACCGCTTCTCATGGCGTAGGATCGGCTAATCCGGGTGAAATCGGCAATACCGTCATCTTTGCTCATGCCAGAGAGGGTCTCTTTTTACCTATTCGGGACATTCAAGTGAGTGAGGTTATCTATGTACTCACCAAAGACCGCTGGTATCGCTATACAGTGGCTCAGACACAGCTTGTAGATCCCAATCAGGTAGAAGTTATCGCTCCCACCCCAGACGAAACGCTCACTCTTTTCACCTGCTCCGGTTTCTTCGATACCAAGCGTTTGATTGTAATTGCGAAGCCACAACGATAGAAGGTTCGCATACTTCCATAAAAAAGCCCCACCTGGGCAGACCTGTCCGCCAACTGGCGGGCCATGATGGGGCTTTTTCTCTCCAAAATCGAGAATTACTCAGTCAATGTATTCGTTGAACCTGTGACAGTTACACCTGTCGTGTCTGTTGCATTTCCGCTTGTATTCGTAACAACACTTCCTGTGTTGCCGTTAGCTCTATTGCGTCGAGAGCGAGCTCGAGACACCGCTAAAACCCCGACTAACTGTCCATTACTTTGTCCTCTCACCTTCGTGTTAACGAGTGGAGCTACTACCGTATTTGTTGAATCTTTTCCGTTGCCACTAATTTCGGTTGTCGGAGGGTCTCCGCATCCACACGGACTACTCAACGTTGCGGTATTAGAGCTTCCAGTCACAACAACAGATGTTGTAGCGGTCGCATCACCACTCGTGTTAGTCACTACTGAGTTAGTGTTATTATTTGCTTGATTTCCTCCCGTTTTTGCCGAAGAGAACGCACCAATCAAAATTAATGACTCGTTTGATTGTCCAACAACATCGGTATTTGTTTCTGATGCAACAATCGTGTTCGTTGATCCTGCGCCATTATCCATGATTTCAAGATCAGCAGCTAGAGCCACTGGAGAAACGATAGTTGCAACCAAACTTAATGAAGCAACTGTTGCACCAAATTTTACTAATTGTTTTTGCATTTTTTTGTTTCACCTCCTTTCATAAAAAAACCACTCCAAATCTATGGAATGGTTATTCTATATAAACGAAATATTTGGGCAGAGTCATCGTAATTTCAAAAGGAGGCAACTGTTAACGCACTTTTTACTTTTGGCAGGATGCGAAACAATTGCCTCCGTTTGCGGTGGGCAGTTTTAATTATCCGCATACTAGTTTTCATGTAGCACTCTGTCAAGATCATCAAAGTGGATCTATTTGATTTATAATAGTACTCATGTATACAGCTCTCTCTATATTTTTTTTCACAGTTCATATTTTCTTTGCATTTTTTGTTTTGTATTTATGCATTTCGTTTTTTACCGGAGCACCGTTTGTTCCGTCAAACAAAAATAGTGTTGCTGCGATGATTGAAATTGCAAAATTAAAACCGGGAATGAAAATATATGATCTGGGATCCGGAGACGGAAGAATTTTAATGGAGGCTACTAACAAAGGAGCTCATGCTGTCGGGATTGAGATGAATCCATATCTCGTTTTATGGAGTCGGATAAGAAAGTTACAGGTGAGATGGCAAAGTTTTTGGCGCACAAATATTTCAGATGCAGATGTCATTTTCGTTTACTTACTGCCCAATCATATGAGAAAACTTGAAAAAAAATTGAAGAGAGAGCTTCGACCGGGTGCACTCGTCGTCTCCAACAGTTTTATTTTTCCTAACCTGCAGAGTGTGAGGCAAGACAAAAAAAACCATGTCTATGTCTTTCGTGTAGTATAATGGGGGAGCATGTCAATAAGTTTTGAGGGGCAGCAAACTGATGAACGAATATTGGCTGAAATTCGCTCATACGCGTTGAGTAAATACATTGCCATTGTAAAAATAATCTTGCTGTCCGTTTTCTTCTATTTTGTATTGCGTTCTATAGGTAACGTCGTTCCCCAATTTGCCTCTCTTCTCACTATTTTCGGTTCACTCTTTTCTCTCGCTCTTTTTGTTATCGGCACATGGTGGAATAATCTTGTGTATACCCGTGACCGCACGTATATTACAGATCGGCGCATTATCCGCTTTGATCAGGTTTCTCCGTTTTTTAGAACCAAACGCGAACTATTCTGGAATGAGGCATTAAAAGCAAAAGGCTATGCACCCAATCTCTTCTTTCGCATGATGAAAGTGGGAACGCTTGAGGTAGATCCTATCATGGGGGAGAGAGAAAACGTTATAGTTAAGGATGTGTATTATTTTGAGGATTTAGCAAATTATATTGATAAAATTCTCTATACGTTTAAAAACAAACCTGTTGAAATTGCTGCAATACAACCATTTGTTGCCAAACCCCGGGGACAAAGAGACACATAGAAGGTTCGCATACTTCTATTCTTCGCCTCTATCGATAATATAGTTTTCTATCACCTTCGCTTCTTGTTCTGAAATAACCGCATCCACAAACTCTTTATATCGATTCGGCAACCCCTTAAAATACGAAAGTACCAAATCCGTACTCGTTACTTGTTGGAAGGTTCGCATACTTCCAATCGCATACACACGGTAATCGCTGAATAACCAATGTTCAGGTTTCTGTACTAACCCAGCAACTACCGGATTCAAATGAATGTACCGAACTACTTGTAAAAGATCTGGGTCGCTAGGGATATTTTTGATTTTGAATCTTCCCTGAAAAATAGCTCCTTCACGATTATACTTTTTATTAAACTTGTGGCTGTACGTAATACACAGCCTTCGCACCAACTCCGGTATTGGTTGAAAGGAGACGGGATTTGTTTCTGCTTTTTGTTGAATCAAAAGATGAAAATGATTAGGCATAAGACAATAAGCGAGTACGGAAAGTAAAGACTTAAATAATCCGTTGCTTTTTGGATCGGCTTTATACGTGACAGGAACTGGAAGGTTCGCATCCTTCTTCTCCGGAAAACCAGCAACAAGATATCGAAGAATATCTTCAAAACTATGGTAATCCTCTGAATCTAAAAACGTTGGAAGCTTCGCGACCCCTCTGTTGTATATATGATAGACTCCGTGTTCGAAGTATTCTGGTCGAAAATGGGGCATTAATGGAAGGTTCGCATACTTCCATCGTGTAGTCAACTACTCAGCTTTGATGATAAAAGTTAAAAGCTTCATTCCGGCACCAAAGTCCCGTTCGTAGAGGGCGATGCGCGCTGTCTCCCGAATCTTCTTTCCCCAATCTGACGGATTTTCAAAAATTCCCTCAAGAAATGCCTGTGACCCTCTCGGTTGCCAGAAAGAAAATTTGCTTGTCTGATTCACTGTCGTAAATGAGTCAAGGTGTGCGTAAATCGTCTCAAGTTGTTCGTAGTCATGAGCATTGGGATGTTCGTTACTTGGCGGGCCGTCGGGATCACTTGTGTAGTCCATGCATGTCCCTAAATTTGGATTATCAAAAGCTTCATCCTGATGGTCAAGCCCCAGCGTGTGGCCAACCTCCTGACACATCACGAGGTTTTTCCACGCCGGCGTATTGTATGTTGAAGTATTAAAGTAGCTATCGTTTACTTTCGCTAAACCTTTCGTAATATGGTCTCCGCTCACCCAAATCTGAGCCAGTCCCAACCAGCCATTTCGACCATAGCGATAATTACATGCTTCGACACGTCCGCTGGTTGCGCGACATCGACGCGCATTGGTTCCCCCGGCAACAATCGTAGTATCAAGCACGGACGAAACGCTCCAGTCGCTTGAGGTCGTCACCAGGTACGGATCCCAGCTTGAGGAAAGATTGTCTCCGAGTTTAAGAGTAAATGGATTGGCGGTTCGCGCCCAGTGGTAGTTTCCCCACGAGTGATTCGCTTTTGCCGTTCCGGTATATGAAAAGAAGAAAAAACCTAAAAGAAGCAAAACAAACAGTTTAACAAGTTTCATACATTTCGTATCCTACCTAACAAGTCTAAGTAAGCTTGACAATAATGTCAAGTGATGGTTTTCTTAAATATGGGGAGCTCGTGAAACGGGCTGAGAGTTCCGTCAGTAGACGGATGACCCTTTGAACCTGTTCGGATAATGCCGGCGGAGGGACATGAACGTAGAACGCGTATTTCTCAAACGAATCGATAAAGCAAATCTCGTGTGTCAACAACACCAAATTTGTAACCACGACCACAAGCATCACAAACGCGTTCTTGAAAACGCACTTGTTATAAACAGCATCCTACCAAAACCTTTTAACGAACGGGATATACATACACTTGTTCTCGGCCATGACATCGGCTATAGTTGCCAAGGAATTGTCTGGGTAGGGAAAAATGCTATTAATCATGCTCAACGAGGTAATGAAGTTCTCAAACGCGCTGCGACAATATTTCTGAGAGGCCAAGAAAAAATCGCCGTAGTCGCGCTTATTAATACACTCCCCACAAACACAAAAGAAGCCATAGCACGTCTTGAGGCAACCGATCCTCTTCCTGCCGCAATTAAACTGGCTGATTGTCTAGACTACTTTCACACTGATCGTGTCAAGCATGTCCCTCAACCCTATCCTGACGAACATAACTACTACTTTTTAGCTAAGAGTGTTACGTCATACACAATCCATAACGAAGCACCCAAAACACTCGCATGGACCATTGATCTCAAGCCGGGCGTCGACAAAACCTTGTGGGAGTCGACCGCACAAGCAAATTTTCAACAAATTTTTACTCTTGCAGAACTCTTTGCACAACGACTGCATTTTACATTTCGACTCGCATTGACATTGAATGGGGAGGCATGATATAAAACGTATACTTCTCGCTTGTATGAGACCTTACCAACCTCAAAGAGAAGCGCTCTATCTGCGTAAAGATAGAAAGTGAGTCACCAAGTTGGATGGAACCTCCCGCAAAGCGGGATCCAACAAGTAGGTGGCTTTTTTGATGTGTTAGTTAATAAGTGAATTCTGATTCACGAATTTACTAACTATCAATCCCGTATCAGCGCTCCTCGCGAGTGCGAGGCTGTAAGCCTCCAGCGCGAGGCAAGCTTGGTACTGGGATGGTGTACAATAAAATTATGAACGACGAACAATTAACCAATTTGCGTCACTCTGCTGCACATCTACTTGCCAAAGCGGTCAAGGAATTATGGCCTGGAGCACACAACGCAATTGGCCCCGCCATTGAAAACGGGTTTTATCAGGATTTTGATATGGGTGACCATAAAATTTCTGAAGAGGACTTTCCCAAAATTGAAGCGAAAATGAGAGAAATTCTTCCCACCTGGCAAAAATTCTCATTCAACGAAGTCACACTCGCAGAAGCCAAGAAATTATTTAAAGACAATAAATATAAAGTGGAAATGGCAACTGAATTTGCTAAAGAGGGCAAAAAACTCATGACCAACGATCCGGGCGACTTTTTGGATCTTTGCAAAATGGGTCACGTAGAAAACCCATCAAAAGAACTTATTCACTTCAAGCTTCTTTCAGTTGCCGGCGCCTACTGGCGGGGGAGTGAAAAGAATAAGATGCTCACAAGAATTTACGGCACCTGCTGGCCGTCTCAAAAAGAACTCGATTCCTACCTTCATCAACTCGAAGAAGCCAAAAAACGCGACCACAGAAAGCTCGGAAAAGACCTTGGGTTGTTCGTATTCTCAGATCTTGTTGGTGCTGGACTCCCGCTTCTCACGCCGAAAGGCGCAACAATCCGGCGGATTCTGGAGCGATTCATAGTGGATGAGGAGCTCAAACGCGGCTACAGCCATGTGTATACCCCTCCTCTTGCTAAAGTCGATTTATACCGAACTAGCGGTCATTATCCTTACTACAAAGAGACGATGTACCCGTCGATGAAAATAGATGAGGATGAGCTCATTTTGCGCCCTATGACTTGTCCTCATCACTTTATGCTTTACAAATCCGAACCAAGAAGTTATCGCGACCTTCCTATCCGATATGCCGAAATTTCGCCACAATTCAGATACGAAAAAAGCGGAGAACTCACAGGGCTTATGAGGGTTCGTACATTCATGCTTTCTGATGCGCATATTATTACCCAGCCTGAAAATGCAAAAAGTGAAATCAGGAAGGTTCTTGATCTTATCGACTATGTGAACAAATCTTTGGGACTTACACGTGGTCGCGATTATCGCTACCGACTCTCACTTGGCGACAGAAATGAAGAGATAAAATACCAGAAGGATGACGCTGCATGGGATAAGGCAGAAGCCATTCTTCGTCAAGTGCTCGATGAAGTAAAAGCGCCCTATTTTGAAGCGCCAAACGAGGCGGCATTTTATGGACCAAAAATAGACGTACAGATTAAAAACGTCAACGGGAAAGAAGATACTGCATTTACAGTTCAGTATGACTTCGTCATGCCGAAACGCTTTAAACTTACATACATCGATCAGTCAGGCAAAGAAGTACAGCCGGTTGTGGTGCACAGAGCCTCCCTGGGCGCTTTTGAACGAACGATAGCGTTCCTTATTGAGAAGTACGCGGGAGCGTTCCCTTTGTGGCTCGCGCCCGTTCAGGTTGAGGTCATTCCTATTGCCGAACGGCACAATAAAGCCGCTCTAGAGGCCGTAGAGAGGCTAAAAACGGTAGATATACGGGCAGAGGCAGATACAAGGAATGAACCTATGCAGGCTAAAGTGAGAAATCATGCGTTGCAAAAAGTGCCATATCTGGCTATAATCGGAGATCAGGAGTTAAAAAATCAGACCCTCGCAATTCGTACGCGGGGAGGTAAGGATCTCAAAGGGCTAACCTTTGAGGATTTCCTTGCCAAGCTCAAAGAAGAGATTGAAGCCAAGCTACCAACGTAAATTTTACAAGCTAAACTACCAAATCACGAGTCCGCAGGTGCGGCTTTTGGATGAGGCAGGGAAGCAAATCGGCGTTGTCAGTAAACTTGAGGCGCTGCAAAAAGCCAAAGAAGCTGGCATAGACGTCGTTGAAATTGCGCAGAATGCAAAGCCGCCGGTGGCAAAGCTTATTGATTTTAAAAAATTTAAGTATCAGGAGTCCAAAAAGGAGCGGGAAAGCAGAAAGAGCCAGAAAAATGTCGGTGTTAAAGAAATCAGGCTTCGGCCATTTATCGGCGCTCACGATTTTAATACACGGGTAGCAAAAGGAAAAGAGTTTCTAAAAGACGGTAATCAGGTAAAATTGAGCGTATTTTTCCGGGGTCGGGAGATTACAAGAAAAGAATTCGGGTACGATATCATGAAGCGCTATATTGGGCAGATGGAATCGATCAAAGTCGTCAGAGAACCGCATATGGAAGGAAGGACACTCGTAGCAATGCTCGTTAATGTCAAAAAATCATGAAAGTTAAAACGAAAAAAATTGTTTCAAAACGATTTAAAGTTACCGGAACCGGTAAAATTATGCACCGGGTGCAGGGAGCACGGCATCTTCGGAGGAAAAAAAGTAAAAGGAGACAGCGAAGACAGGATAAAATGGTTCAAGTAACCACACGAGCGTTTGAACGAAACATTGCCCGATTTCTTGATGTCTAACTATGAGAATAAAACGGGGAGTAACCAGTCACGCCAAACATAAAAAATTACTGCGATCAACAAAAGGCTATCGCATGACCAAGCGCCGGCTCGTTCGTGTAGCTCGGGAAGCCTATCTTCATGCGGGTGAATATGCATTTGCAGGGAGAAAAAACCGGAAGCGCGATTTCCGAAGACTGTGGATTACAAGAATTTCCGAGGCAGTCAAACTACGGGGACTCTCATACAGTTCATTTATCCATAAACTTAAAGAAGCAAACATTGAACTCGACCGGAAGGTACTTGCAGATCTCGTCGTCGAAGACCCTGAAGTTTTCGAAGAAGTTCTTGATGAAGTAAAATCAGTGAATTGATTCTTGTCATTCCGGGCTTGACCCGGAATCCGCCTCATTTCCTTCTTGACCTATTATCACTCCCAGTACCCCGCACAAGCGGGGTTTATTTTTTGGAGCGTAAAACGTACAATAAAATAGATTGATATGGCGGAAGAAATTATATCGGCGACGAATTTAATTAGTTTGCTTATTCAGGCTCAAGAGGAAGCGCTTGAGCTTATTAAATCGGGTAGTAAATCAAGTGAAGAACTTCGACTGCTAATTTTAGGGGCAAAAAGCGATATCGCTCGTCTCACCAAACAAATCCGGCTTGTTTCCAAAGAAGAACGGCAAAAGGTGGGGCCGGTTGTAACTCAAGTTAAACGGTCGATCGAAGAAGCCCTCGGACAACTACCGACCCGGAATGTATCAAAAGAATGGATTGACGTTACTATGTCCGGGATTCGTCCTCCCCAAGGGCACCTTCACATTGTCTCGCAGGCAATCATAGAAATCACGAGAATTTTTGAGCGTATTGGGTTTACCCGCGTACGGCATCCGGAGGTTGACTGGGACTGGTATGCGTTTGAATCCCTCAATATGCCGGCAAATCATCCGGCACGGGATGAATGGGAAACGTTTTTTATAGAGTCTTCTTTGTCATTCCGGCCGTTGAGCCGGAATCCATCATCGAGAAAAACCCGGATCCCGGGTCGAGCCCAGGATGACAATCAGCATATTGTTCTGACTCCCCATACATCCAACGGACAGGTTCGGGAAATGGAAAAAAAGAATTTACCTATACGGATGATTAACATTGCAAAATGTTACCGCAGACAATCAGATGTATCACATGTCCCCATGTTTCATCAATTCGAGGGATTATATATAGACAGAAGTGTTTCCATCGGGCACCTGAAAGGTGTTCTTGATTATTTTGTTAAACAATTTTTCGGGCCTCAAAGAAAGTCGCGTATCAGACCATTTCATTTTCAATTTACTGAACCGTCGTTTGAAGTCGATATAACGTGCGGAGTCTGTTTAGGAAAAGGTTGTAAACTCTGTAAGTCCGGCTGGCTGGAATTAGGTGGTGCAGGCATGGTACACCCTGAAGTTCTCAAAAACGGTGGTATTGATCCTGAAAAATATTCAGGTTTTGCGTTCGGATGGGGAATAGAGCGAACCTACATGATGAAAGCAGGAACACAACTAGACGATATAAGATTATTGTATTCAAACGATATACGTTTCTTAGAACAATTTTAAAATTTATGAATATTTTGGTTCCTGATTCATGGCTTCGTGAATACCTTAAAACGAAAGCTACTCCTTCTCAAATAAAAGAGTATCTGTCGCTTTGCGGTCCTTCTGTTGAAAGGATTACTAAAGACAGGGTCTATGAAATTGAAATCACGTCAAATAGACCGGATAGCATGTCAATTTTTGGTGTTGCGAGAGAGGCAGCCGCGATATTACCCCGCTTCGGAATTCCGGCCAAATTAGCCCTACAAGGAGTCTCCTTGAAGGGCAAGGAGAGTCACCAACGGAAACTTAAACTTACGGTAAAGACTGATTCAAAACTCAATCCCCGCTGGACATCGGTTGTGTTCGATGATGTCAATGTCGGGGTATCTCCGAAATGGCTTTCAGAGTGGTTGGAACTCTCAGGTATCAGGTCAATAAATAATGTCATTGATGTAACAAACTTTCTCATGCGCGCGTTCGGCCAGCCGGCTCATGTCTTTGACTATGATACAATCTCCGGTCACAGTATGAAACTTCGTGCTTCCAAAAAAAGAGAAAAGATTACAACGCTTGATGGAAAAACACATACGTTACCCGGCGACGACATTGTGATTGAAGATGGGTCGGGAAAACTAATTGATCTATGCGGAATTATGGGGGGAAAGAATTCTTCTGTAACGGATAAAACTACCCGCGTCATCCTGTTTTTACAAACCTATGATCCGTCCCACATTCGGAAAACATCAATGATGGTATCACACCGTACTGAAGCTGCAAGTCTTTTTGAAAAAGGACTTGATACTGAATCTATTATGCCGGTCTTTCTCAAAGGCGTTTCCATGATGCAGGAGTTGACTGGTGGAAAAATTGCAAGCGCAGTTACTGATATGTATCCGTCACCGTACAAATCTAACATCGTTTCAGTAAACCTATCAAAAATAGTTTCATACATCGGTGATATAACAGAGGCAGAAATCAAAAAAATTCTTGAACCGTTAGGATTTACGGTAAAAAAGGATTTGCATGTTGTTGTACCTAGTTTTCGTCGTGATGTCACTCTCGATGTCGATATTATTGAAGAAATTGCCAGAATTTACGGTTATCACAACATTACATCAACTCTTCCTAAAGGAGAACTCCCAATGACAATACAAAATCCGATGTTATTTTGGGAGGAAGAAACAAAAATTCGATTACGTGACTGGGGATACACTGAACTTTTAACATATTCCATGATTTCAGAAGAACAAATGGATACTTTTGTATTAGATAAATCTAAAGCATATAAAATATCAAATCCTTTATCCAATGAATGGCTCTATATGCGACCGAGTCTTCTTCCTTCAGTACTTTCCGCGGTCAAACAAAATTTGAATATCCGTGAAGACTTAAAGTTATTTGAATTATCGTTTGTTTATGAGCTCAGACAAAACGATTTACCTCTCGAAAAACCAATGCTCATCGTTGTCTGGACAGGGAAAAAATATCCGGAAGCAAAAGGATTAGCGGAGGCGCTTTTCGATGTATTTGGTATTCCGTTTCCGGAAGCCATCAAGGAGTATGGATCAATTGAAATACTAGCTGGTGAAATAACGGTATTATATTTGGATTTTTCCCGGCTTGTTGCAAATGCTAAGCCAATAAAAACCTACAAACCCATTCCCAAATATCCGCCCATTGTTGAAGACCTTGCATTTGTTGTACCGGAACAATTCGAAGTCGGTCCGCTTATTGCGCTACTCAAAAAAGCTCACCCACTCGTTTTTCATGTCAGCCTCCTCGACGTCCATGGAAGTATGCGAACCTTCCATATTGAATATCAGAATTCGAAGAAGAATTTAACAAACGAATATGTTACCCCAATCCGTGAAAAACTGATTCGTCTGGCCGAAGAAAAATTTGGTGTAACAATTAAAAACCCCTAGCCCGTACGTATGAAGAAAACCATTGTTGTTGGTGTAACCGGAGGGATTGCGGCGTATAAGATGGTTGAGCTTGTCGAAAAATTGAAAACACAGGGAAATCGGACGGTTGTGGTCATGACACCGAGTGCGATGAAGATTACATCCTCCAAAGATTTTGAAAAAGCATCCGGAGAAAAAGTCATCAGTGAATTATTTCAAAAAAACTTTGATTACAGAAAAATACTGAAAGCGCGAAAAGTCGAACATATTAGTTTGGTACAATCAGCCAATCTTATTGTTATCGCTCCGGCAACAGCAAATATCATTGCAAAACTTGCGCAGGGAATTGCAGATGATTATCTAACCACAAGTATACTTGCTGCAACATGTCCTATTATCATTTGTCCTTCGATGAACGTGTATATGTGGCATCATCCTGCAACGCAAAAAAATATTTCAATTCTTAAATCTTTCGGTTACCACATTATTGATCCTGATTCGGGAATGCTTGCATGCGGCTATGAAGGGCAGGGAAGGCTCGCAGCAATCGAAACGATTTTGCAGCAAATTAACAATTTAACAAAATTAACGAAACAACTTCAAGGGAAAAGGATAGTAGTTACCGCCGGCGGAACCAGGGAACCGATTGATGATGTCCGCTTTATTACGAATAAAAGTTCAGGCAAAATGGGAGCTGCAATTGCCGAAAGCGCGTATTTGCGGGGAGCTGATGTATTGCTTCTTCGTGCAAAAACGTCTGTTAAACCGCGACTGGATATAAAGGAAAAACTTTTTGAAACTGCGGATGATTTAGAAAAATTATTATTAAAAGAAATTCGTGACTACGATATTTGTATCCACACTGCCGCTGTGTCGGATTTTTCTATAAAGAATATTAAAGGAAAGTTATCGAGTGATGAAAAACATACGGTTATTTTAGAACCGCGTCAAAAAATTCTTGATCAAATAAAAAGAGTAAACCCAAAAATATTTCTTGTCGCTTTTAAAGCTGAAGTCGGATTATCGGATAAACAACTCCTTGAAAAAGCGAGAAAAATTCAAGCAAACATGATTGTTGCTAATCACGTAGGCAGATCTGACCGGGGTTTCGAATCCGATAACAATGAAGTGTTTATCCTTGGTAAAACCATCCGTCATGTTCTGCTCTCCCCAAAATCTGTCGTTTCCGAAATAATACTCGATGAAATCGTTCGCGCCTGCTAATATCAGTCTCATTTTCAAAGCACTCAAACGCGGATCTCTTGGGGTGGGATTTACCGTGGATAAAGGGGTAACTGCCGAAGTTTATCCGTCAAAAAAAACAAAGATATTTTTTAATGGTAAAAGAATACTTTTTCCAACTGTTGAAGCAATCCTCACAAAACCAACAAAAGTATTGTTGAAATCTGATTTGCCTCTGGGAGCAGGATTTGGGTTAAGCGGGGCTTCTGCATTTGCTACAGCTCTTGCGACTCGCAATAAAACAAAACTCGAATGCGCAAAAATTGCACACCGGGCAGAAGTAAAAAATAAAACCGGATTAGGCGACGTCGTGAACCAATATTACGGAGGATTCTTAGTAAAACGGGTTTCAAGTGCAAAGTTTCAAGTGCAGAGAATTCCAATCAAGAATATTCCCCTGTACTGTATTTCTTACGGAAAACTTCTTACGTCTTCTATATTGCAAAACGAAAAACTCATCAAACGAATAAACATTGCTGCAGACAGTGCACTTGAAAAAATTAATCGAAAAATGAAGCTTGCTGAAATTCTTACTGTTGCAAAAAAATTTGCGATCGAAAGCGGACTATTAACGTCGAAAAGAGTAATACATTTAATTGAGAACGTTGAAAACCGAGGCGGACATGCATCGATGATAATGTTAGGAGAAGGAGTCGTCAGTGATATTCCGTTTGAAGGAGCGATAAAACTTATGGTGTCGGGGTAGGGGTGGGGGTACTGTAGGGTTGGTTGACACCTATACGAACTTGGGTTTCGGCGCTTCTTCCGGAATTATCATACGCTTTTGCTTTAATCGTGTGATTGCCGTTGCTCATTGAAATCGTTTCCGTGATTTTATTGGATGACCTGTCCTTGACAAGGCTTCCGTCAAGGTAAAGTTCAATTTTTGTAATATCACTGTTGCTTCCTGCCTCAGCTACGACTTTCACATTATTATCATTGACCTGCGACGTATCTCCGGGTTCTTTAATGGAAACCACAATATCTTCTGCACCGGAGGCAACTTCTGTTGGGGGATGGAACTTGCTATCTGATTGACTGGCTACCCAGGCATCAATTGCTTCCTGCCATCTGTTTTTTCCGTCAGTTGAAACCGGATCATCTTCTTTAAATACAACAAATGATTTTGCATCATATTCACCTTTTGCAATATCAACGCTGCTTGCAAGTTTATTGCTGTCTTTCCTTGAAATTTTAAGCTGCTGGTAAATATATGCAGGTCCGGTTGGTTCTGTTCCCCGAATAAATAGCTCTTTTCTCGTCGCACTTCCCTCAAATGGTAATCCTCCGCCATAGGCGTCTACGTCTATTTCAACAATTGAATCCGGTCGTCGAAATTGTTCATCGGGAATATCTTTAATCACTTCCCGCATGATACGGTTCCAAATGGGAGCCGCACCGGTAACTCCGGATGCTAACGACGGATGCATGGGAGAATTGTCGTTATTTCCAACCCATGTTCCGACCACTCGTGTCGTGGTGTATCCAATTGTCCAGTTGTCGCGTTTATCATCTGTGGTTCCGGTTTTGACGGCAACGGTACTCCCGGGAATATAGAGATACGAGCGAAGCCCGAATATTTCCTTACGTGCTTCATTATCCGAGAGAATATGGGAAATAAGATACGCAACATCTTCTTCCAAAACCCGTCTTCCGGCTATGGGTTTGTGTTCATATAAAACTTTTCCCTTCTGATCAACGACTTTGAGGACCGATACAGGATCCATGCGATTCCCGCCGGTTGCAAGTACTCCGAAAGCTGTTGCCATGTCAATGAGCCGAATCTCACCACCGCCTAATGTTAGGGATAATCCTATTCGCCGAATATTAGCATCGGTCGGTTCCAATGTAGTCAGCCCCATATCAAATGCTGTTCGAAGCACATCTTTGACTCCGACAAGCGCACTCACTTTAACGGCAATTGTGTTAATTGAGTTTGCCAGAGCAAAACGGAGTTGTATTGGTCCGCGGAATTTACTATCGTAGTTTTTTGGATTATATTCCGGCTTTACCGGATCACCGGAGGGATATTTCGTATCAACGTCTAAAAGAAGCATTGAGGGGGTATATCCTTTTTTAAATGCAGCAGCATAGGTTATTGGTTTAATTGAACTTCCCGGCTGCCTCAATCCTTGGGTAACCACATTAAACATGAGTCCACCGCTATCGGTTGCCACGTAATCTTTACTTCCTACCATTGCCAAAATTTCACCGCTTGTTGCGTCTGTGACAATTGCAGCACCGTTACTTACCTTCAGTCCTTTGGCTTTATTAACTTCTTCTTTAACAATAGTTTGGGCTTTTTCCTGAATTTTCCAGTCAAGAGTTGTCGTGACAATGAGTCCTCCTGAATCAACTGCCTTTGATCCTAATTTTTCAACGAGTTGGTCGCGGACATAGGCGACAAAATGAGGCGCACGTAGCCCCACATCACCTTGAGTAAATTGAACTTTTTCAAGCTCTTCTCTTATTTGTGTTTCTTGAGTAGCTGAAATATAGCCATCCTCACGCATCCGTCGAAGAACTGCTTGGCCGCGGTTTACATATGCTTTATCTTCACCGGTAAAAGGGGAATAGCGTGATGGCGCTTGAGGAAGTCCGGCTAAAATAACAGACTCAACTAACGTAAGATCATGTACTGGTTTTGCAAAATAGTATTCAGATGCCGCAACGACTCCGACAGCGGTTCCGCCGTAGGGCGCTTCGTTGAGATACATTTGCAAAATTTCATCTTTGCTGTATTTTCGTTCAATTTGAATCGAAAGAATTGCTTCTTTAATTTTTCTGGGCAGCGTACGTTCCTGGGTAAGGAGCGCGTTTTTCACCAATTGCTGGGTTAGCGTTGATCCTCCCTGACAGCGCCTGGTTAATACACAGGAAACTAGTCCTCTGACAATTCCTGCTGTCGATAGCCCCTGATGTTCGTAAAAACCTTTATCTTCTATTGCAACGGTTGCGTCTTTAAGGTGTTGGGGGATATCTTCTGCTTTAACTGGGATTCTATTTTCGTTTTCAAAAATATCGTAGAGTTTTTCGCCGTTTCGATCGAGGATTTCCGTTGACAGTCCTTCAACGCGTCGTACTTTATCAGGGCGGGGGAGGTCTTTAGCGTACCAGGCAAACATGATGCCGGTCATAAGTGTTAAACCTACAATTGCAAGAAATCCTACTGTTGCAACACTGGACCAAAATTTAAGCCGTGCACTCCTCGTTCCGAACATCCTCTTCCTCTGCCGCTCCATAAAGTAATCGTACATAGGTACTATTCTACTTGATACTTGAAAAAAATGACAAATTGTGGTATAGTAGATTCACAATTGAATAGGAAAAGCGTTGAAAGAGACTCTAGTAGATGGCTTATTGAGACATAAGAGAGAAGACGGTTGTTGCAAGATCTTCCGTTAATAAGCAATCGAATTACCCTCTGGAGCTGAGTAAAATCCGGGTAAGCCCGTAAGCGCTGAAAGCGAATGTTGCCAAAGCAAAGTTCGCAAATGAGGCTAAGGTAGAACCGACCTCTGGTCGGTTTTTTAGTGCTTTAGCAGTGCAAGGTGGTACCGCCTATTTTGAAGGCCCTTGTAAATTTCTAATCCGTTAGCTGACGGATTGGGGATTTGCAAGGGCTTTTTTATTGCTGGGGTATTGGAACCGCTGGCGGAGTTTATCCCGCACCGCGGGAGAGGTTCGAATCCTCCCCTCAGCACTTATGAAAGGAGGTGAAAAGTATGCCAAAAGAATTATTGTCGTCTGATTTAGTAGGATTACCCAAAAACTTTGGGAACGATCGTGAGACCGCTCTCCGAGCGATGGCCATTGATTTAAATATTGAACAGTCTCTGCTCGAACCGTTTTCGCGAACCGACCACAACATAATATTCTGGTTACTAAAAGATGATCATATGGAAGCGATAGGTCAGTTTATTAAAGACCCTGAAACTTTCCGCAGTGAACATCAAAAACTATTTTCAGTTGCCGAAGAACACTTACACTGGCAAGACATATGGGTAACCGGAAATTGGTTTTGGGCGTCAACCAGAGATTTGGATCGTGCAACAAAGGATTTACAGGCTGAGTTAGACAAATTAAATCAGCCAAAGGTCGATAATCGGCCACAATGAACAACATTTTAAAAGGAGGTGAAAATATATGCGTACATGTGAACATCTTGACAACGGAATGTGTCAAGGTATGAAAATTTTAAAAAATGAAAAGGGAGTCTCGTTGGCAATCAAACATTTACCTAAATTTGCAATGGCGCTTGGCGTAGATGGTGAAAATGGAAAATTTACTTGGATTGCTCAGTGCGTTGTGGCAAACGAACCTGCCAACCAAAGACATTGTTCCGATTTTAAATTTCATGAAATTTTTCACTCGGATATTGGTAAATTGTATTGATAAATGCCCAAACGGAGACAGGTAACCACCTTCGGCTGGGCACAAGAAATTTTTTTGTGATATACTAACGGCCTATGACAGTCCGAATACAATATTGGTACCAATTCACTTATTCCCAAACCGGGAGGGTTGGTACTGCATAAAATACTTATTTTTTAACCAACATAACTCCCGAAAGGGAGTTTTTTTGTGGAAATCATATGAAAACAGTAGGCATTATCGGAGGATTCGGGCCGGAAGCTACAGCACAGTTTTACATGGGGCTGACGGCTAAAACACGAACGAACATACTTGTTCGTCATGTTTTCGTGCCCAGAAAACTGGAACACGATGCCCTTATCTCGGGAAATAACTTAGATGCGTTTAAACCACTTCTTGTTTCTGCAGCAATGGAGTTGGAAAAAAACGGCGCAGATATTATTGTGCTTCCGTGTAATACGCTTCATATTCATGAAGATGCTATCCGCTCGGCTCTTGGTATACCGTTTATCAGCATTATCGAAGAAACTGCGCGGTTTCTTCACAAACAAAATATCTCAAAAATCGGATTTCTTGGAACACGTGTTACTATTCGAGAAAATTTATTCAAAAAAAGAGCAAACGGCACCACATTTATTACGATTCCTTCTTCAGTACAACGACGTATTGATTTTGGACTTGACCAGTTTGTCGGAGAACAAAAAGATAAAAATTTAAAATCTGCTCTCCATGAATCTTTCCGGTTTTTCCGTAACAAAAACGTTCAGGATGTGCTTCTGGCATGCACGGATTTTCATGGTCTTTGTCCCAATGGTGTGCGGATTCACGATACACTCGATATACTGGTTCGTGCGACAATAGATATGATATAGTTAAGGAGAAAACTATGGATAATGTTGAGGAATTATTGACGCGTGGAGTTGAAAATATTATTCCGAATAAAGAAAAACTTCGGAAGCTTCTTGAGAGCGGCCTGCCTGCGCAGGCAGGTAAAAAGCTCAATATTTACCTGGGGATTGATCCCACAGCTACACAAATTCACATTGGCCACGCAGTACCTCTTCGAAAACTTAATGCGTTTGCCCAACTTGGTCACAATGTTACGTTTCTCATCGGTGATTTTACGGCATTAATAGGGGATACGTCAGATAAAGATAGCGAGCGCCCCGTATTAACCAGTGAACAGATTAAAGAGAATTTTCAAACATACAAAAAACAAGCGGAAAAAGTTTTGGATTTTTCCAAAGTTAAAGTTCGTTTTAACAGTGAGTGGCTCAAAGATTTGAAGTTTGCTGACATTGTGAAATTATGTCAGCATTTCTCAGCCGGAGATTTTGTCGGTCGCGAGCTTATTAAAAAAAGATTACAGGAAGGCAAAAAAGTTGGTCTTCACGAACTTCTTTACCCGGTAATGCAAGGGTACGACAGCTATTTCATGGACACCGATATCCAATTGGGTGGTACTGACCAAACATTTAATATGCAGGCGGGTCGTGTTTTTCAAAAAGATTTACGTAATAAAGAATCGTTTATTATTGCCAATGGTTTTCTGGACGGAACAGACGGCAGGAAAATGAGTAAAACATGGAATAATGCAATCTGGTTGACAGACGAACCTAACGATATGTTTGGCAAGGTTATGTCGTTATCCGATACCCTCATTGTTTCCTACTTTACTCTGGCAACCAATGCGTCAATCGATGAAATCGAGTCAGTCAAAAAGAGGCTAAGTAGCAAAGAGAACCCTATGAAACTCAAAATTGATCTTGCGCATCGCATGGTTACGGAACTTCATAGTAAAGCTCTTGCTAATGCAGCTCAAAACGAATTCGAGCGGGTCCATCAAAAAGGAGATACACAATCCGTTTCTGCGCCGACACTTAAAGCAACAGCGGGACTTACTCTTACTGATGCGTTAATCACCGGTAGTCTTGTACAGAGTAAGTCGGAAGTAAAAAGACTCCTTCAACAGAAAGCGATCGAACAAAACGGAGTAGTGGTAACCAACGATACAAAAGTTTCAGCAGGTGATATACTGAGAATCGGTAAAAAGAAATTCCTCAAACTCGTATGAACTTTTTTAGGCGACACGAACGCGTTTGGAAAATTATTGTTATAATTGCAACGGTTGCGCTCATCGCTACATCCTTCATCCCCCTTCTTTCCGCTGGATTGTGAATTATTTCTAATATATGAAAAAACTATTTTTGACCTCCTACTCAAGCTTGGTTTTAGATAAGATTGTTGATATTTTGCCGGCCAAACCAGAATTGCTAAAATTAGCTTTTATTCCAACCGCGCGTGACCCATATCATATCACCGCGAAAGTTGATCCGGAAAAAGAAAAACTTAAATCAATGGGATTTTCTATTAAAACCGTCGATTTAAAAAACAAATCAAAAGAACAATTACGAAAAGAGTTAGAAAATATTGATGTTATTTTTGTTGCTGGAGGCAATACTTTCTATTTGCTTGAAAAAACAATAGAAAGCGGATTTGATAGTCTTCTCAAAGAATTGATTAATAATGGAGTTATTTATATTGGGTCAAGTGCCGGCTCTGTATTAGTTGGTCCGGATATTGATATTACGAGAGAACTAGATGACCCAAACAAAGCTCCTCGGCTTTCCACAACAAAAGGAGTTGGATTGGTAGATTTTATTGTTTTGCCTCATTTTGGAGAAGGGGTATATAGCGATAAAGTTGAGAAAATTTATGAGAAATGGAAACATTCACCGTATACTGTAATTCCGCTCACAAACAAGCAAGCAATTATTGTCGAAAATAAAACCTATAGAATTATATCTATCTAAAAACATACAATCTCATTAATTTCTACTTAATAATACTGTATAAATAAAAGTAGGTGAGTGGCCAATTAAACGCTATAATCAGGACATGGAGCTTACCCTTTCGTCTTCGGTTCAGTACGTCCCCCGGGTTGGACCCAAGATGGCAACAAAACTTGAAATACTGGGTATTAAAACAGTCGAAGATCTTCTTTGGTACGCACCTTTCCGCTACAACGACTACTCAATTATTTCTCCGATTGCCCGTATGCAACCCGGTGAAACCGTTACTGTTCGAGGCTACGTGATCTCCATGAAAAACGCATTTACAAAAACAGGGAAAAAACTTCAGCAGGCAAAAATCCGCGATAGTTCCGGAACGTTGGATGTTATTTGGTTTAACCAAATGTATCTGACAAACATTATAAAAGTCGGAGATACACTGAGTTTAAGCGGAAAGGTTGATTGGTTCGGGCGAAGTATAGTCATGATCTCCCCTGAATACGAGATTTACAAAGAGCAAAGTTTACATACAGGCCGGCTTGTGCCTGTGTATTCGGAAACAGAAGGCTTAAGTTCAAAGTGGCTCCGCGGCAGAATCGCGTTTGTAATCGAGTCCTGTCTTGAAAAGCTTGAGGAATACATCCCCGAATTTATTAGAAATGAAAATAAACTGCCTGATATTACTCATGCAATTTCTTCCGTTCATTTCCCAAAAACAAATCATGAGGCAGAGTTAGCGCGTCAACGGCTTGCCTTTGACGAACTATTCCTTTTAATTATGCGGGCAAAAGAGCAGAAACGGCATTGGCAAATGACTAAAAAATCCCATCCTATGAATGTAAATACTTCGACCGTTGCTGAGATTATTTCATCGCTTCCATTTGAACTTACCGGAGATCAAAAAAAAGCAGTAAACGAAATATTAGATGATCTAAAAAAACCGATTCCTATGAACCGACTTTTAGAAGGAGACGTGGGAAGCGGAAAAACCGTCGTAGCTGCAATTGCCATGTATATAGTGAAAAAAAATGGTTTTCAGTCGCTTCTTATGGCACCAACAGAAATTCTGGCTACCCAGCATTTTGAAACGTTATCCCAGTTTTTATCTCCCCTTGGAATATCAGTTGGTCTTATTACCGGCGCACATAAGGACAAAGGGGCTATTGATGTATATGTAGGAACCCATGCACTTCTTTTTCAAAAATATACCTCGGGGCGTATAGCACTAATTGTTATTGACGAACAGCAGCGCTTCGGCGTTGCCCAAAGGGGGCTTCTTGCAAAAAAAACGAGTCGAGGAAAAAATGCGCATCTCCTTACTATGACCGCAACGCCCATTCCGCGAACCGTTGCCCACACTATGTACGGCAATCTCGATCTTTCTATCCTTAAAGAGATGCCTGTTGGTCGATTAAAAGTAAAAACATGGGTCGTAGATCGCGAAAAACGGACTGCTGCATACGCTTGGATACAAAAACAGATTGCTGAGGAACACGCTCAAGCGTTTATTGTGTGTCCGCTTATTGAAGAGTCGGAATCAATGAGTACAGTAAAGGCGGTAAACAAAGAATATAGAAGACTTAAAAAAGACGTATTCCCACGTTTACGACTGGGGCTATTGCACGGAAGAATGAACTCATCTAAAAAATCATCGGTTCTTACGAAATTTCGTGATCAAAAACTCGATATTTTAGTTACCACTCCGGTGGTTGAGGTTGGTATCGATATCCCCAACGCAACTATTATGATGATTGAGGCGGCTGATCGATTCGGACTATCCCAACTTCACCAGCTTCGCGGGCGTGTCGGGAGGAGAAATAAACCATCCTACTGTCTTCTTTTTACTGAAAAAGAACAAGACACCGTAATTACCCGCCTTAAAGCAATGGAGCGTGTTTATAATGGTCCGGAGCTAGCTGAACTTGATCTTAGGCTTCGGGGTCCGGGAGAACTTTTTGGAAACTTGCAGCACGGTTTCACTACTCTTCGGGTTGCGAGTTTTTCTGATACGGAACTTATTAGTCAGGCTAAAGCATCTGCGGAGCGTCTGTTTGCACTCGATCCTGATCTTACGGCTCATCCGCTCTTGAGAGGGAAGCTCAAATCTAGTATAATTCTACCCGTATGACACCGCTTCCAAAACGGAGATTATCTCGTAGGAGACAAGGAAAAAGAAGAGCAGCACTCAAATTTCCCCTCGGAACTCTCATAAAGTGTGCAAACTGCGGCAAAATGCGTTTACCACACAGAGCATGTCCTCACTGTGGTTATTACGACGGGAAAGTGATATTTGTGAAAAAAGTAAAGAAAACGAAAAAGTGAAAACTTCCGCTGACCCCAGGCACCGTCGCCGAATAAAACGCATGCAGCGAATCTTTGCATCCAGTTTCGATTCGTCAAGTAATGATGCAGTTATTGACGAAAAGATTGCAGGAGCAGCACCGGAATGGCCATTACCGAAAATTTCAAAAATTGACCTTGCGATTTTACGATTGGCGGTTACTGAACTTGTTGAGAAAAAAGAGCCTCCGAAAGTTATTATTGATGAAGCAGTGGAACTTGCAAAACAATTCGGTAACGACAATAGCTCTAAATTTGTAAACGGAGTACTCGGTACAATTCTTAAATCTCTATGACATTTGATGATCTTCAAAAAAAAGTTGGAATTCAATTTAAAGACACGGCGCTTCTTAAACATGCGTTTATCCACAGATCGTATCTTAACGAAAACAAGCAAATTACTTCATCCAATGAACGACTCGAATTTTTAGGAGACGCAGTATTATCCTTCCTCACCTCAAATTTTCTCTATAAAACCTACCCGCAATATCCTGAGGGAGTACTTACAAATATCCGTTCAAGTCTCGTTAAAACACAGAGCCTTGGTGACGTAGCAAAAACACTTAATTTCGGCGAGCTTTTGTTTTTAAGCCGGGGGGAAGAAGAGTCGGAAGGGCGAAAAAATTCATCGCTTCTTGCTGACACATTTGAGGCATTCTTGGGAGCGCTCTTTTTAGACCAGGGAATTGAGAAAGCGCAACGGTTTCTTGAACAATACCTCTTCACTAAAACCAGCCATGTGATAACCAGTAGGTCCTATATTGATTTTAAAAGCTTACTCCAGGAAATCATTCAGGAAAAATCACGTATATCACCCACATATCGGGTAACAAAAACAGAAGGCCCTGATCATTCAAAAACATTTTGGGTCGAAGCGGTCATGGAAAATAACGTATTAGGAATTGGAAAAGGAAAATCTAAGCAGGAAGCAGAGCAACAAGCAGCCACGGACGCCCTTGAGAAGTTAGGCAAAATTTGATAAAATTTGTATTATGGTAAAAATACGTCTAGCTCAAACAGGAGCCAAAAACAGTAGAAAATACAGAATCGTTGCCATAGAGGAAGGGAAGCGAAGAGACGGGCGTACAATCGAACTGCTTGGCTTCTATGACCCACAAGTTAACCCACCACACCTTAGTATTAAGCGTGACCGTGTTTCATACTGGCTCTCTGTTGGAGCCCAGTTAACCGACGGAACCAAAAAACTTCTCAGTGAAAAAAAGATTCAATGAAAGATACCCTTCTATATCTTGTCACAGCGCTCGTTGATAATCCAAAAGATGTTGAGGTTACAGAGTCAAACGAAAATGACCGAGTACTCTTGTCGTTATCGGTTAACCCCGCGGATATGGGCAAAATTATCGGAAAAAGCGGGAGAATTATTAAAGCACTTCGGGATCTTATGAAAGTATTGGCTGCCAAACGCAACCAATACGTTGATATCGTACTATCAGAAGAAGCAAAATGAACATTACGATCCTTACTCTCTTCCCCGACATGATACGTTCGGCGTTAAACCACTCGATAATAAAACGGGCACTAAGTGCAGGTATACTCAAAATTACACTCGTTAATATCAGGGATTTTACGACTGACTCGTATAAATCGGTTGACGATCATCCCTATGGCGGGGGAGTCGGAATGATCATGCGCGTTGATGTTATTGACAGAGCACTCCAAAACCAGCGAGGGAAAAAAATCCTTCTTGATCCGCAAGGAAAACAATTTACACAAAGCACAGCCCGAAAGCTAAGTAAACTTGAAACTATAATACTAATCTGCGGGCACTATGAGGGAGTTGATGAGCGGGTTCGATCTATCGTTGATGAACAAATCTCCATCGGTGATTATGTTTTAACCGGTGGTGAAATTCCTGCACTTGTTGTTGTTGACAGTGTTGCACGGCTTATTCCCGGTGTTTTATCAAAAGAAGAAGCGACTATCCACGAGTCTTTTTCCCCAAAACTCCTTGAGTACCCTCAATACACCCGGCCAGATGAGTACAAAGGAATGTCCGTTCCTGATATTCTCAAAGGTGGCAACCATGCCCAAATTGCAAAGTGGAGAATAGAACAAGCGAAAAAGAAAACATTATCCCGCCGCCCTGATCTGGGTTAGGGGGCGAAGGGGTCAGGTTTGGCGATACCAATTGATGGAGGGGGCAGTTCCGTAGCTTGGGTAAGATTTGGGAGTGCTGCTACTTTTGCGATAACTTCTTCTTCCTCTGTTGATAGTGGAGATAGCTTTGCTTGTGCACTCGCTGCTCCAATTGAAAGTGGAGCAAAGTAACTTTCCATTTCTATTTTTGCCTGTACGTTTCCTGATACGCCGAGAGCCAGGTCAAAACTCTTAATTCCCATAAATCGACGAACTCTCCCTATCGTCTCAAAAAATTGCAATACATTTTCTATGGGGCCGTCGATAAGCGCTGAAAACTGAACTGCTTTAGCACCAGAAGAATGTGCAGGCGATTTCTGGGCGGATTCCGTTGATAATGATCCTCCTCCTGAGAGAGATACATTGAGTAAACTCACTCCGGACTGTCCGCTTACCCCCTCAAGTGTTACAAAAAGGGTCGGTACTGATGTTGTTGTTGGGACAGCAGCGCTCATTTCAAAAAGATCGCTTTTAAGAGACTCGCTGCTTTGTGAATTGAGGATATTCATTTTGTCAGAAAGATCGTTCATGTCTTTTTGAACGGTACTTTGCTGACCAAAAAGATTTATAGAAGATTGAATCGCCGGAATTATGCCAAAGATAGTTCCGAAAAAAATGACCAACAAAACAACAATCTGCCGAAGGAGCGGCTGGTATTCCCGAAAAAAACGGCGCTGTTCAATAGAAAGTTTCATAAAACCGGAATAAATGTAATAACTAAACGTGATATTCCTTCTTTATCAATCCCAAATGAAGAAACTTGGGGACTGAGAATTTTTTTATTCTCTGTATCGGTTAATATCTCTGCAAGTATTGGGAACATTTCTTCAGTCGTATTTGTTTGTATAGTCGCAACGACACGCCGTTTCGCATCAACTGCGATGGAAGATAGTGCCGGGGGAGGGGCTATTTCTGTCATTCGTGATAATGTTGACCCCCAATGTATCTGATCTTGTATAATTTTTCCTACAATTATGCCTCTTTGTTTAAGAGCCACAAGAAGTGCTTCTGCCTCCGCTTGTGCAGTAATTTGGGATCGGAGTCTATCCCGTGCGCTTGTTAGTGTTGTTAAACGGAGCCTAAGGACTGCATACACTCCGCCAACGAGTAAACTAACGATCACAAAAATAGTTAACCCGGTAACTGTAGTCTTTTGAAGGTTACCAATAAGATGAGAAAGACTCCCGGGAATCTTTGTTTGAGTAATGAGATTTATGGAACGGTTTTCTTCCATGTTGATTTGTATCTTTTATTTACCGTAATGACAGTCCAACGGCAACGCTAAACACAGGGCCTTGTGAATCAAGTGCTGTGAACCTATTGTCGCGTTTTATTCCAATCCATGGATTAACCAACTGGGTCTCTATATTCATCTCGCTTGCTATATACACAACCATTCCGGGAACTTTTGACGTACCTCCAGAAAGAATAATAACCTCTACGTGTTGATTGGGGTGTTCCTTTTCGTAAAATGCAATTGCCCGTTTCATTTCTCCGATAATAGTATCCATAATTGGTTTTACCGCCTCAACAATTTTTCCCTCCAGCTTATTTGTTTCTAATCCATAGATTTTTTTGTATTCCTCAGCCTGTGAAATATCAAATTCAAGCCGTTGAGCAAGCGCTCTCGAAAGCGCTTCACCACCGCTACTTATCGAACGTGTAAATGATAGAACTCCGTCTTCTAAGATGGCAAAGTCAGTGGTTTGAGCGCCTAATGAGGCAACCATCACGGTTCGAAGTGATGGCGTGGTTCTGATTACAGCGCGTGAGGCTGCAATAATTTCCGTTTCCACACCGACAGGTGTAATTTCAGCAAGTTCTAAAATTGTTAAGTACTTTTCCACTAAAACTTTAGGAGCAGCAACAAGGAGTGCTTCCATTGTTGATTTACCCGTTTGTTTACTATCGCGCAAGATTGTAAAGTCTAAATTTACCTGATCAAGAGGAAGTGGAATATACTGTTCAGCTTCCCATCGCATGGCAGAAGAAAGTTCACGAGCAGATAGTTGCGGTACTGCGATAACTCTCGTAAATACCTGTGATTCGGGGAGTGCCACATTGGCATCCCGGCTTTTGGCTCCGATATCTTTCAGGAGTTTTTTAAGTGCTACTGCCACTGCTTCGTAATCAACGCTGCTATTACTGCTTAATGCTCCGGGTGGTGTTGGAATTGATCCAGCAGAAAGAAGAGACGCTGTTTTAATATCTTTTGATATCTCCACGACTTTAATGCTATGAGAACCAATATCAACCCCAAGTATTGCATTCATATGGGCAGTCTGACAGCTATCTTTTTAGTAGCCAAATGAACTCTGACTATAGACAGCTGCGTCGAAAAGAGTGGGGGCGGAGGTGTATGTGTTGTCGACAACCACCTTTCTGGTCACACCTGTTTGGGTGGTGCCGACAGATTCTATCCGGCTTCCTTGAAGAGGGAGGCCTGATCCTGAACTGAAGGCAAATTGTGCATCCGCATAGACTGGGCGAAATCGTAATGCTATTAGAATATCCTGATTTGGTTGTATACTGTAGGAGGCAAATGAGAGTGTTTTTTTGTGGACATTCTCGAGTCCACATCCGGTACTTGCGGAAGAAATTTTTGTAAAATTATTGGTGTCAGCTCGTGATGAGTCAGGGTCAAATGCATCCCGGGCGACTTGGTAGGTTCCGTCAGCAGAATTCCTATATAAAAGTGAAATGACAACTGCAGTCTCGGGATTTCCCCGGCTCCAACAGATATCGATGTTATCTCCTCCGTAGGTCACAATTTCAGAGATTGTTCCATCGGCATTATGTTCCACAAACCAGAATGTGTCTGTTGCTGCAATTGGCGTCTTTTTGGGAAATTTATAATCACCGATAACTCCACCCAAAGCATTTACTGTCGTTGTGTAGGTAATCCCTGATGTTAAAACTTGTGCGCCTGCTGTTCCTTGACCGCTTCGGAGAGCTTCTTCGATGCCTGCCTCAGCAGCTGAGAAAGCCCGTGCTGATTCTTCAACTTGGCCGCTTATTGATGTATCAATGGTTGTTCTGCCGATAACAGAGAGTGCGACGGTTACCCCAACAGCTAATACGAGAAGTGTAATAAGGACGATTTGTCCAGATTGTCTTTTCATATTTTTATTGTATAACACTTTTTACTGCCGCGTCACAACAGTTGTTTGAAACTGTGTACTGGCCTTTTCAAATTGAGCTTCCGGCGTTCCAAGTTGTGATAGGGTAAACAGTATTTGAATCTCCTTTTTTTCCTCGGCAATATCAGTGCAGATAAATGTGAGTGCGTTCGTACAAGAACTACCTAACGTAACGTTCTGATTTGTCAGGTATTCGGTTCTTGTTGCGCTTGTCGACGCAATACGTGCAATGGTGCCGTCCATTTGGCAGTCAAATGTTGTCGAATTTCCGTCAGTATTTAATAGTGAGAGGGATGACGTTGTGGTACCCCCGGAACTACATGTCGTCGTAACCGATGAGGCATTTCGAATCATTCGTGACATCACGCTTAATGAGAAATCTCCGTTTTGCTTAACCGTCGTCAAAAGATTTGTTTTGATATTAGTTCGCACCATGCTAAAAAAGCTTTGAGCAATCACCGAACCAACAATAGCAATAATACCCACGGAAACCAGTATTTCAATAAGGGTAAAACCCCGCCAGTGGGCGGGCTGGCTTTTTTTCATATGTTTATTGTCCACTCGGTAAAAAACGTGGTGAGCGTGCTTTGGTGCGTTGCTCCACCATCTTGCCAACTTACGACACTCACTATATCCATACGTAAGTTGGTCTCGTTCCATGAAAAGGTAACAGCCCTCGTAAATGTATTATCAATATTTATTGGGCAGGCTGTAATTGCCTGGGTCCATACACCGTCTTTATCAAGGCACCACAGGCCGGTCATATCATGAAACTCCGTCCAATTTTCATCACGGAGTTTCCGCGTTAACTCGATTGCTTCCTGGTTATATGAAACTGCTAAACTCCTCAATCTACTCTGATCGCTTGTTCTTATTGCAGTTGTTCCGCCTCCAATTAGGCCAGTGACAAGGAGTAATACAATTCCAAGTGCGACCACGATTTCGGCTAGAGTCTGTCCTTTTTGATTCATAAGAAAACATTCTGCTATTGGAATCCTCCGTCGGTGATCGTACCGTTCACTTCAACAACTATGTCGTAATTATGATTAAATCCGGAGACTGTTATTGTGACTGAATTATTTATATTCACTAACCCCCGCGTTAATACTCCGAATATAAGTGTCGTGGGAACGGGTACAAAAGACGTTGTGGTAGGGAGTGTTACATTCGTTATTGAGCCCACAAGCCCTTCAGGAGTACATTGTGCTTGGATACTATAGGAAGACTGGGTAAAGTTTACTGTGTAGCCGGTTAGTTCTGTGCAGCCGCTGGTTGGTTTTACACCGGATTGCGCCCTACTTTGTGCAAGACGTAAATTTGCTTTCACTGTTTGAGCTGTCTGTTTGACAACTTGGCTTTGGTTGTAGTTGTTGTAACTAATAAGTAACCCGCCCAATAGAAGCATCAGGACTCCTATGGAAACAAGGAGCTCAATAAGGGTAATACCAAAGCAGCGTGGAATGTGACGATTCGTCATGGACTTTTTAATCCGTAATTGTGGGAATTAACCGTATCGGGTGTGCAGGTATCGGTGGGGTTCTCCGTTTCAATGAGACTGCTTACGCAGTAACCGTAATAGTTACCGCTTACTAAGTTGGTTGCCTGATAGCGATAAACCTGAGTAGTACTTTTCGGGTCGCTGGGAATCGCTGCCATGTAACTTGAAACAAGTGTTGCAGATAAGTTACTTGCATCCGTCCAGCTGCCGCTTCCCGTATTTGGATACCCCCCGTTATCGGATCTGTACATTTCCAAAGCAGATCGGATCTGCTCCATATCGCTTTTCCGTTTTGTATCACGGCTTCTTTTGTTGATATTGGTGTAGGAAACAATGCCGATAGCGGTAAGAACGGAAATTATGGTTGCGGTTACCAGAACTTCAACAAGTGTAAATCCCCGCCAGTGGGCGGGCTGGCTGTTTTTTTTCATTGGAGATTTTTAACACAAAAGTACGCACCGCTCCCGAAGGTACAGGACGCATCGGATGCATTTCCCAATGTCGTTGTCCCTTCAAGGAGTGCACAACTGCAGTATGTTGCGCCGGTTGCGTCGCAGGTTATGGTGTAGGCAACACTGGTTTTCGGATCTTTGGGAATTCCGGCTGGTAGGTACGTTGTTCCTACAGTGCATGAAGCAGAGGTTGGGTACGCGCGGTTATCTGCGTAGTACTGCTCAAGTCCATTCTGGATAGCTCGGAGGTCTCCCTGACGTCTACCATCTCTGCTTTTTTTCTGTGCTGAAGTAAATGCCGCGGTACCGATGGAAATGAGAATGCCTATAATTGCAACAACAACCAAAACCTCAAGGAGAGTAAAACCACGTACGAATCGTTGTTTCATAGAGAATTGAGATAAGCGCACCGAGTATAAGAAACGGGCCAAATGCAATTTTGCTTTTTAGCCCCGCACGCTTTCTTAAAATTAGTATGACACCCACAATAGCTCCAGTCAAGAATGCAACATAGAGTGCAAAAGCGATTCTGGGAAATCCTAAAAAGAGTCCCAGGAGGAATCCAAGTTTAACGTCTCCTAACCCCATACCTCGCCCTTTTGTAATTATCCACAGGAGGAGGAAAAAGAGTGCTGCACCAATGCCGGGAATAAAATATGGCTTCGATAGGAGAGCACCAAGAATTCCCACAAGAATCATGCTATCCGGGATAATTTGATATTTAAGGTCTGCAACAAAAATAACAAGGAGTGCACAAAAAATAATCATGAATGCATATTGGGGATACAGCAATAGAAAACCAAAGCCTGTTGTTAATTCAATAAGAGGATACTGTAATGATAGTCGTTTGTGACATCGTCTGCATCGGCCAAATTGTCCGATATATGAAATTATGGGAACAAGTTCAAACCAACGAAGCTTTTTGTTACAATGGTCACAGTGCGACCTGCCCCAAATTGTCTGCCCCCTCGGTAACCGGTCAATGAGCACATTCATAAACGATCCGAAAGAAATACCGAGTAAAAAAAATACAATAGGAGTCACGAACATACCGTAGCATACAAACATATATGTTTACAACAAAAAGATATTGGCACGACTTAGTTTGTATTCTGTTTATTTTTTTCGTCATCGGATTATTTTTTCTGCCGCTATTTTGGCCGCAACAAAAACTTATTGTAACGCCGGATTTTGGCAGAAGCGACGCATGGCACTTCAGTTTTCCGACGAAATATCTCCTTTGGGAAAGTATCCAGCAAAATAAACTCCCGCTGTGGACCGATAAAATAGGTACGGGTTTTCCAATATTTGCAGAAGGACAGATTGGGGCTCTCTATATACCAAATCTCATTATATACAAACTTTCGTCAAATCCGGTTGCTGCATATAACTTAAGCTATGTTTTTACCATGCTTACGCTCGGGTGGGGGATGTACGTATGGTTACGGACACTGAAAATTTCCTATATTCCAAGTTTATTCGGCGCTCTCACTTTGATTCTTTCAGGTATTGTTGTCTTACAGTTTCCCCATGTGACCCTTCTCCAAGGATTTTCGCTATTACCCTGGTTTATGGCAGTTATTCAAAAACTCAGTGAAAAATTCAGCAGACGTCTTATTGGAATAGCTGCAATTCTTCTTTCACAACAATTCTTTGCTGGTTTTCCTCAAGCAACGTTTCTTACATTACTTTTTGCGGGGTCATGGGCTCTTTTTGATCGTATTCTCATTCCGTTTATCCTTGTAGTTTTTCTCGGAATTGGTATAAGTGCTATTCAGATTCTCCCTTCGTGGGAGTTTATTAAGGAAGCAGGTATCTCCGGAGGATTATCTCCGGGGATGGCGAGCTACTTTTCATTCCCGCTTGTTCATCTTTTAAGTTTTTTTAATCCTTTTGCCGTCGGCAACCCAAAGTTCGGAACCTATCCGCCTTTTTCAGAATTCGACGGGAGTATTTTTTGGGAAAATACGGGCTATGTTGGCCTTTTGCCACTCACTCTTCTCCTTATTCCTCTTCGGTATCGAAACAAACGTACTGTCTTCTTTTTTGCAGTACTGCTTATGTCCTTTCTTTTCATGTGGGGGAGTCACTCGCCGCTCTATTTTATTTACTCAATCTGGCCATTTAACCTCTTTCGCGTCCCGTCACGATTTTTATGGATTTTTGTGTTTGCATTGCTCACTCTCTCATCCTTGGCTATACAAAAGATTTTTGATCTCAAAGTAAAAAGAACTCTCATTGGCCTCACTCTCGTTCTCATACTCATAAATACCGGTCAATTATTCTTTCTTTGGAAACCGTATCACTTGATAGAAAATGCAGACCTCTGGGTTAAAAAACCGGAACTAGCGACTCTCATTTCAAAAACCTCACGAATGCTTACTCTCGGAGCTGAATCTGCCCATAATGCATTCTTTTTAAAATCCGGCTGGAAAGAAGAAAATCCGTATCTATCGCTTCGATCTACTTTAGCGCCTGATAGCAATATTATTTGGGATATTTCTCAACACGAAGCATATGCAGGAAGATCACTTCGACGCCCGGGTTTTGTGGATAGCTTGCTATTGAGTCATATGCATATAAATGAAAATGAAGCATCGGGATCCGCTATGTTTCAAAAACTTATTGATCTCCTTGGAATAACGCACGTTGTTAGTACCCTCCCTTTAACTTTTGATACTAATCTTCAGAAACCGCTCATTTTTGACCAACAGATTAACGGTACAGGTGATTATGTGCGGCTTTATGTAAATCCAACTGCCTTACCACGAGCGTATTTTGCAACTGACACAATTAGCGTCCGTACGGTGGAGTCTGCAATTTCAGCATTAACTAAAGATTCGTTTGATCCAAAAAAATCCGTACTTGTTGAAAAAGACTTATCAGTGCCTTATGGAGAAGGGGGATCTGTAAATGTCGAATCTAGTAAATCAAATGAGCTTATCGTAACCACCCAAAGTGAGACTCCTGGGGTTTTAGTCACCCTGGATACATTCTATCCGGGTTGGCATGCATATATTGATGGAAGATCTGAGGTTGAAATATTTCCGGTTAATATTAGGTTTAGGGGGGTTGTTGTTCCAAAGGGGAGTCATACAGTAACATTCATCTATTCCCCGAATAGCGTTCGAGTTGGGGCCGCTGTTAGTTTAATGGCGTTTCTCGTTCTTGTTGTTCTTTTTCGAACTGAGAAAAAAGTTCTCCGGCCCGCACCTGTTCTCCGCAGGCGCGGTAAGCCTCGGACTCGTAGAGGGTGATATTGGGCTGCGGAGTAAAACTTGTCTCTTTGGCTTTACTAAAATGTTCAAGTGATTTTTGGCAATCATCTAAAAATAGCTCGGTAAGTCCAAGGTACATGTAGCTATCAGAGAGTTCAGTATCACCACTAATATTGATCGCTAGTTCAAACTGATGTTTTGCCTCTGCTAGTTTACCCGCCCGCACCAGCAATTTCCCTAGCTCAATTCTTGCTCCCATATAGACGTTTAAAACATCTGAGAGCATGAGATGGCTATATCGGGATAATAAACCAGCTTTGGGGTCATGATACGTATTCCATACTGTTTCGTTTGTTTTAATAAGATCGTCAAAAGAAGGAAGATCAACTTCTTTTGTTAGGGTAAAAACGAGACCGAGCGGAACCCAAAAATACCCATCAGGCACCGTTAGTCTCGCATTACTCACGATGGGGAAATTTTTCGCATTGGATTCAATAAACTCACGCATAGTTTTTCCTGTAGATAGAACGTCCGGATAGTTTTTAGCTAGTATTGAAGGATAGTCTGGTGAGGATAATCGCGCTGTATGAAGTAGTTTAATATCCTTTCTTTTTCCCAAGGCGTACCTCGCATATTGAGAAGTAAAAAGCGGTGTATCTCGTTGGAGAAGAAGTATTGCTCCATATGGCGTAGAGTTAAGTATATCAAGAGCGAGATTTTCGGCCGTCCTATCGACTCTAAGCCCCCAAAATCGCCATAGGGTCGTCCCATTGGAAAGGAGCGGGTAAAAAAACAATACTATTATTAAAAGAGTGGCAATGGATTTACGGGTAAAGTCAAATATTCCCGCAACGCCACATCCGATAAAAATAGAGAGAAAGATATAACTAGGCAACAAAAACCGTTCGTAGGTTCCTAAGGTAAACCTATTAACCAGCGGAAAACTCGCATAAAAGAAAAAAAATGGTCCGAGAAAAAAAAGCGCAAAAAATAGTCCCAGTGCAAACCGTTTATCTTTTCGCCATATCCAAATACATCCAATTATAGATAGAAGTATTCCTACAAGTTGAAAATCGAGGTAGGTAAATGTTACGTACGTTTTTACCTGCAGAATGCGGTCAGAGAGCTGACTGCCGTAAAATCCGCTTGATACAAATGTCCCGTAATCTTCACGGGTCAGCAAACGGATAAAATTTTTAAAATTCACCGCCCTATCCCAATTAATGATTGCATTTCCGGAAGCCGCTATGGGTATATAGAAGTAGGGCAGAAGGCCGAGAATAAGAGGAACCGGTCGAATTTTCCTTACCCAATAGAGCAGGGTGGGGACGAAAAAGAGGATGACGTGGTGGTGGGCGAGGGACAGTCCAAAAACAAAACTCACCCAAATATTGCGACGGGTGTAGATAAGATAGGTGAGAAGTATCAGAAATAAATCAAACAGAGCAAACACTTCCGCAGTTGTGCTGTAGAGGAAAAATAAATAATTACCCACTAGTACTAGGGAAGCAAAAATTCCTGCTACGAGTCTCCCGGTCATTTTCCATACAAGAACCATCACGAGGGTTGCGGTGACTGCATGGGGGATCGATGAGAGAAGGCTAAGGCGCCATACAACAGAAAAAAACGGCAATTTCGAAAATAGGAATCCTAACAATGTATAGAGCGGGTAGCCCGGCGGGTGGGGGACGCCGCCAAGGTATGCAGCAGTGACAAGATCCCCTGTATCACCGCCGTAAATTCCATTCGCTTGAAATAATAAGAATAGAAGCCACAAAAAAAGGCCCCAGACATATGGCAGGACAACTGTCATACTCTTAGAAACCATTTCTTGTTAACTTACTGTACGCAGTAGAAGCAACTCTCAAGTCCGCCGGATGATTCTGATATACAACCGCTCGTTGCAAGGCCGCCGCTACCGTATACTGTATTTGCGTTCGCATTGAATGTTTTTGACTCCGGATCGTAACACACCGCAAGGTGGTCAACGGCAGTCGACGTCACAAGCATTTTTGCTAAATTGCCCGTTCCCGCAATGTCCATGAACCGATTCTTGAGCTCTCCTGCGTTTACGAGCGACGTAATATCGGATCCCATGGTGTCTGCCCCTCGTGCAGTAAATGTCGTTCCGGTTCCCCATGTAAACTGACCTTTGGTAGAGTAGTACCTAAGGTTTGCATTAAGGAACTCAGCGACCATGTTGGAAACTGATGTATCTCTCCCTTTCTTCAGCTGTTCAAACGGGTCCACGGTTGCTAAAAGTCCTATTGCGAGTGCTCCCAGAAGTGCGATGACGATAAGAAGCTCAACGAGGGTAAAACCCTGCCTGCCGGCAGGCTGGACATGGGACAGATATTTTTTCATAAAATTTACCTCTACATTTAGGTCTATCAGTCTTTGTACACCCTTGTCAAGTCCCTAAATTACTCTTTTATTTAATTTGACTTGTAAGGTTATATATTGGGGTAATTACTGAAATAACGATAAACCCAACACCAAGACCCAAAACCACCATGATGACCGGTTCAATTGCGGTCGTTAAACCTTTGACGAGTCGCTCTGATTCTGTTTGAAAGTATCGTGAGAGCTTGGTTAACGTGTCATCAAGTTTTCCCGTTTCCTCTCCTACTTTCATCATTTGGGAGACAATTGGCGGAAATACACTATACTGGGCAAAACTGTCAGCCAAGGGGAGACCTTTCTCCACACGCACCGCAGCATCTGCTACAGCATTACGAAAAAGTATATTATCAAGAGATCCTTTGAGAATGCGCAGTCCTTCCAGGATATGAATGCCACTTCCGATAAGCATTGCAAGCGTTCTTGTAAATTCAACGAGAATTACTTTTCTTTTAAGGTCACCAACTATGGGAACTTTCAGGATTAACGTGTCCATGATTGTTTGGCCGACCGGTGTTTTTTTCCAACGGGCAAAACCAATATACATGCCGATGATTGCAGCAATGGCAAGCCACCAAAATCGGACAAACAATGAGGAAACGTCAATGAGGAATTGAGTGCTAGCAGGAAGCTCCGTTCCAAAATCTTTATACAGTTCCGTAAGTTTCGGAATCACCACCGTCATCATGATAAAAACAACAACCGTCATTCCGATCATAATAATTGCCGGATACACCATTGCTCCCCCGACTTTTCCCCGAAAGTCCCGTTCATTCTCCATAGTTTCTGCGAGTCTATTAAGCACTTTATCGAGTGTTCCGGAGGATTCTCCTGCACGAATAAGTGCAATATAAATTGAGGAAAAATACTTAGGATACCTTGCGAGTGCGTCACCAAGATTTCCACCTGCAATAATTTGCGAGGCAACATCATCAAGCATAGAGGATAAAAGTGGATTTTCTGTTTGATTCCGTAAAATTGTGAGTGACTCAGGTAAAGAGAGACCGGCAGTTATCATTGTTGAAAGCTGCTGAGTAAAATTTACAATATCACCAAAACTAACTCTTCGAAATCGTGACAAAATGCTCGGAAGTGGTGACTGATCTCGTCCTGTAACGAGTTCAACAACAAAAAGCTTTTTATCCCGGAGAACCCGGACAGCAGCAGGTGAGGAGGGGGCTTCCACAATACCACTTACTTGCTTTCCATCATTATCTCGAGCCTTATAGGTATAAAAAGCCATAGGGTATTATTGCGTTTTGAGTAACCTCCCGAGCTCATCAGGACGGATTGCAAAAGAGGATGCTGTTTCCAAAGTAATTTTCCGTTCAGTTACTGCTCGGGAAAGCGATGTTTCGAGCGTCATCATACCAATCTCTGCTGATGTTTGAATGACATTATCAATTAAATGAGTCTTACCATCGCGAATGAGTGTCCGAACAGCAGGCGTTGCCAAAAGTACTTCAGAAACAACTGTTCGTCCACCTGATGTTGTCGGAACTAATCGTTGAGAAATGACTCCCTCAAGTACTGATGAAAGTTGAATTTTAATTTGCGCCTGTTGATTTTCCGGAAATACATCAACAATACGGTCAATTGTTTGGGCAGCTGAGTTTGTATGGAGTGTTGCAAATACAAGATGCCCTGTTTCAGCAATGGTAAGTGTTGCAGCAATCGTTTCATAGTCACGCATCTCACCAACAAGCACAACGTCGGGATCTTCCCGAAGGACACTTCGCAGTGCAATTGACCACGAGTGGGTATCGCTGTGCATCTCCCGTTGCGAAATAAGGGAGAGTCCCGGAGGATATATGTATTCAATAGGATCTTCAATAGTAATTATATGGAGGGATTTTGATTGGTTAATTGCACCAATCATTGCAGCAAGGGTCGTTGATTTTCCGTGACCGGTTGGACCGGTAACTAAAATTAGCCCTTGGCGACGTTTAACAAACTCGTGACAAATTGTTGGGAGACCCAATTCATCAATCGTTCTAATTTTAGCCGGGATCAGTCGAAATGATGCACCAATCGTTCCTTTTTGATAGTAGGCGTTGGCACGAAACCGTCCCACAGCCGCAGGAACGGAAAAATCAATTTCTTTATTTGTAAGAAAGAGTTCTTTTTGTTGAGTGCTAAAAACAGCAAATACCAGATTCTCAAGTTCTTCTTTTACGAGCGGTTTGGTTCCTTCAACCGAAACAAGTTTCCCGGCAACTCTCAGAACCGGTGGGAATCCGGCAACCAAATGTAGGTCAGACGCCTCCAAACGAACTGTTTCAGCAAATAGTTGATTGATATCCATAAATATTAGTCCTGGGCAACTCTCAATACTTCCTCAAGTGTTGTCACTGCCTCAAGTACTTTGAGATACCCATCCTGTTTCATTGTAATCATGCCCTCTGAAACTGCTTTATCTTCAATATCTTTCATGGGGGTTCTCGTTAAAATGAGCTTACTTATCGCATCTGTCACAGGAAACACTTCAAATATACCGACTCTTCCATGATAGCCTGTTTTTGAACAATTGGAACAATCAGCTCCATTCATTGTTCCTTTTCCTCGATAGAGTTTCATTGAAGATCCTTGGGGGAGTAAATTGCCTAAAACTTTCTTTACATCCTCAGAAACTGCTGCCTCGGGTTCATATTCTTCTTTACAGACACTACAAATTCTCCGCGCAATCCGTTGCCCGACAACAGCATTGAGCGCACTTGCGACCAAAAACGGTTCTGCGCCTAAATCCAAAAGGCGGGGGATGGCCCCAGCTGCATTATTCGTGTGAAGTGTAGAAAATACTAAGTGGCCGGTTAATGCTGCCTGAATTGCAAGATCGGTCGTTTCTTTATCACGAATCTCTCCAACCAAAATTATATTAGGGTCTTGTCGTAAAAAACTACGCAGTCCCGTTGCAAAGGTAAGTCCTGCGGTCGGATTAATTTGCACCTGATTAATACCTGCAATTTGGTACTCAACAGGATCTTCGAGGGTGAGAATATTCACTCTGGAATTATTGAGCTTAGATAGCACTGCGTAGAGTGTCGTCGTTTTTCCACTTCCCGTTGGCCCGGTTACTAAGATAATACCGTGGGGTCTCGTTATTGATGTTTCAAGATGTTTAAGTGCCAGTCCCCGAAGTCCTAACTCATTCATGGTGGGAACCCCACCGGATTTTTTGAGGAGCCGCATCACAATTTTTTCTCCGTGTACGGTCGGAAGTGACGAAACACGGAGGTCAACTTCGTTTTCTCCCATTTTAAAATTAAACCGTCCGTCTTGTGGAATTCTTTTCTCATCAATTTTCATGTCTGCTAAAATTTTAATACGCGAAATAACCGCCTCTTGAAGTCTCCGGGGTAGTGCAAGCCGCTCTTCTAAAATTCCGTCAACACGGTAGCGAACTCGTGTATCACCTAGTTGCGGTTCAACGTGCACATCTGATGCACGAAGTCTTATTGCTTGTTCTAAAATTGCAGATACTATTTGCGCAATCGGCGCTTCACGAATAACCTCTCCAAGTTTTCCTGCCTCATATGTTTTTATCTCCTCCGGAGCTTCTTTGAGTGCTGCGGTCACATCTGCACCCATCTCTTGTGTGTAGATATCCTCAATTGTTGCGAGAATATCATCTTTCATTGCCATGAATGGCTTAATTGTTTTTCCGGATTTTTTCTCAAGAAATTCAAGTACCTGAAAGTCAAGTGGGTCGAGCATGGCAACGGATAATTCGTTTGTTTTTTCGTCGTAGAGGAATGGAGCTAATGTATACCGTCTACTCACAGGTTCCGGAATAAAATTTACAACGTCCGGAGAAATTGAACGCACGCCGAGAGTGACAAAGGGAATGTTGAGAGTTTTTGCCCGGGCTTTTGTGACATCAATCTCAGTTACTAACCGTTTTCTTGTTATCAGTTCTTCAATGGAAGTTCCGGTTGAAAGGGATTGGGTATTGAGCTCTTCTGCTTGCTTTGGTGTTAACTTTTTATCAGCAACAAGCGCTTCTAATAATTGTTGGGCAGCAATGGCCATATATTCATTATTGTTACTTTCGTACTATAATGCAAGCGTACAATGCACACATTTCTCTACGTCGGAGCAACGAAGGAAAAAAGGAAAAGGGTAATTGAGGAGAAGCTCAGAGAGTGGAAAATACAACTCTTTGATAGGGTAATAGTCGAGCCGGATGTATCAATTGGCATTGGGGAAGTTCGTGAATTAGAAGGCCGATTGAAACTTAAACCGTACACATCCCCATTTACTGTTGTCATAATTTACAACGCGGAAAAACTTACTATTCCAGCCCAGCATGCCCTACTAAAAACATTAGAAGAACCACCTCCTCATGCCAGAATTATTCTTGAAACCGCACATGCTGATGTTCTTCTTCCCACAATTCTTTCACGAGCTGAAATTATTAATTTAGGAGAGCTTTGGACATACTCCAAAGACGAATTGCATCTCTGTTTTAAAACATTAGAAATGTTGCAAAAGGCGACGTTGGGAGAGCGGTTTACAATAATTGATGGGATTGCAAAGACCCGGGAAGAGGCAGTTTTGTGGGTTGATCTTGCAATAGCAGCAGGTAGAGATGGGCTTTTGGTCAATAAATTCCCGTCCAAACTTCTCCGTGGGCTTCTTGTTGCGCGACAACAATTATCGGTAAACGTCAACCCAAAACTGGTCCTCGATAACCTCTTTTTACCCTAGACAGAGCCCTACTCTTTGTGTACAATTAATATAGCAAAAGCCCCGGTGTGACACCGGGGTTACCGATTAAAAACCATGCCAAAATCCCAATATACAGGAAAACAAATCGTTGTTTTAGAAGGATTAGAGCCGGTGAGGAAACGACCGGCCATGTACATTGGCACAACTTCTTTGGCCGGTGTCCATCACTGTCTCAATGAAATAATCGACAATTCGATTGATGAAGCGTTGGCAGGATATGCAAAAAATGTCTGGGTAAATATCCACAAAGATAATAGCGTCACTGTTCGTGATGACGGTAGGGGAATCCCTGTTGATAAAGTTCCAAAATACAATAAATCAGCCCTAGAACTGGTCATGACAAAACTCCACGCGGGGGGAAAATTTGACGGCCGTGCGTATAAAATTTCCGGGGGTCTTCACGGAGTCGGCGCTTCGGTTGTCAACGCTCTCTCATCGCTTTTTACTGTCGAAGTTCACCGGGATGGTAAAGCATATACCCAAAGTTACAAACGCGGTGCTCCTACTTCTTTGGTAAAACAAATCGGGAAAGCCAAGGGTGAAGGAACTATCGTAACGTTTTTACCCGATAGCGATATTTTTAAAGAAGGAGTAGCCCTCGATTTTCAAACAGTCAAAAAACAGGTTCGTGATCGCGCCTACCTTATTGCCCGTCTTGCATTTCATCTTGTCGATGAAAGGTCAGGGCAAACGGCACACTATTATTTTGAAGGGGGAATTACCTCACTTGTGAAAGCATTAAACCGTGACAAAAATATTCTTCATACTCCTATCTTTATCGCAAAAGAATCTAATCAAATCTCTCTTGAAGTTGCCATCCAGTATAATGACGGATTTTCAGAAACCGTTGAATCCTTCGTCAACGTCATCCCCACAGCTGAGGGGGGAACGCATGTAACTGGATTTCGCATGGCACTCACCCGGGCAATTAATGACTACGCCAAAAAAATAGGCGTGACAAAAAACGGGAGCGATTCACTTGTCGGTGATGATACGCGTGAGGGTTTAACCGCAATTGTGTATATCAAAATGCCTGCTATGAATTTGCAGTTTGAGGGGCAAACAAAAGGAAAACTGGGAAATGCAGAAGTGCAGCCGATTGTTGCTGCAGCAGTCAAAGAGGGTTTGGACACCTACTTTGAAGAAAATCCTGCAGATGGCAGGAGAATTTTAGAAAAAGTATTCTTAGCTGCCAAAGCACGTTTGGCTGCAAAAGCGGCAAAAGACGCAATTATCAGAAAAGGAGCTCTTGAAGGATCAACATTGCCTGGAAAACTTGCTGATTGCCAGGAACGCAATCCGGAAGTATCTGAACTATTTATTGTTGAGGGAGACTCAGCTGGGGGAAGTGCAAAGCAGGGGAGAGACAGAAAATTCCAGGCAATACTCCCGCTTCGGGGAAAAATTCTCAATACCGAGAGGGCGCGTTTAGATAAAATAATTGAATTTGAAGAACTCAAAGCCCTTGTTATTGCGTTAGGTATGGGGATTGCTGACAGCCTTAATCCTGAAAAACTCCGCTACCACAGAGTTATTATTATGACCGATGCTGACGTTGACGGAGAGCACATTATGACGCTGCTTCTCACCTTCTTCTTTCGCCATATCCCGTACATTATAGAAAAGGGGCATCTCTACGTTGCCCAGCCGCCGCTGTATAAAATTACCTCAGGGAAACAGATTGCCTACGCTTACTCTGATGAAGAGCGCGACAAAGAACTCAAAACCATGAAAGGGGCCGCATCGATTCAACGGTACAAGGGTTTGGGAGAAATGAATCCGGATCAATTGTGGGAAACAACCATGAATCCGGCAAATCGGGTTTTGCGGCAAGTTAATATTGCTGATGCCGCAGTAGCAGATCACGTATTTAGTATGCTCATGGGTGATGAAGTGCCTCCGCGGAAGCGCTTTATACAAACCCATGCGAAGTCAGCTACCTTAGATATATAATATTTGCATGCTGACGAAGTCCTACCAAAATCGCTCCGTGAGCCGCGCTACGAATAGTAGGTAAGGCGAACGGTAAGATTGGGAGGGCCAAGTCGGCAACATTAGATATATAAAGGAGGAATATGGATATTCAACTCATTGCTCTCTTTTCTGCACCGGCAACAGCCCTTTTGGCATTGGGGTATGGTTGGTATTTAAGCCGAAAAGTTTTAGCCCAACCGGAGGGGAGCGACAAACTTAAACAGATTGCTCTGGCGGTCCGTCAAGGAGCCATGGCATACCTCGGTAAACAATTCCGGCTCGTATCTGTCTTTATGGCTGCTTTAACCGTGCTTATTTGGTTCACTCTCGGCAGTGGTATGGCAATCACTTTTTTGATCGGGGGGATTTTTAGCGCCATTATCGGCTATTTTGGCATGTGGATTGCCGTACGCGCCAACGTCCGTACTGCCAATGCTGCCACCCGTGGTCTCAATCCGGCGCTATCTGTCTCATTCGGTGCAGGAACCGTCAACGGCATGCTTGTCGTGGGATTAGGACTTTTAGGAGTATCGCTAATTTACATGTGGAGCTATTTCAGTTTTATTAGTTTCGGCGCTGAAACTGTCGCCAAACACGCAACCGATGTCTTAGTCGGGTACGGATTTGGAGCCGCATTGCTGGCTCTTTTCATGCGTGTCGGTGGAGGAATATTCACGAAAGCCGCAGACGTTGGAGCGGATCTTGTCGGAAAAGTGGAAAAAGGAATCCCCGAGGATGATCCGCGTAATCCGGCTACCATTGCCGATAATGTGGGGGATAACGTCGGAGATTGTGCCGGAATGGCCGCTGACGTTTTTGAATCATATGCGCTCACTATTGTTGCTGCAATGATATTGGGCGGATCGTTATTTGGCTTGAAGGGTGTTGTTTTTCCGCTTTTAGCCCGTTCGGGTGCTATTCTCACATCAATTTTAGGGTCGTTTTTCGTGAAGGCTAAAAATGACAGGGAAGATCCGTTCAAACCGCTCATGCGGGGATTCGTGATTTCAGCGGTAAGCGCCGTATTAATCTTTTATGCCTTGGCTAATTATCTACTGGGTGAACCGAGAGCCGGCTACGCGGCCATCTCGGGAATTGTTGCTATGATTGCCCTCCTCTACGTTACAAAATACTATACGGGACCCGGTGAAAAATCGATTGTAGGAATTGCGAAAGCGAGCCAAACCGGCGCAGGGACTAATTTAATTGCCGGTCTCGGATTTGGCATGGAATCTACATTCATTTCAGTGTTAGTCGTCATTGGAGCGATTTTTGCAGGGTACAGTTTCTTAGGATTTTACGGAGTGTCGTTGGCTGGAATGGGAATGCTGGCAACAACAGGAATCATTATGGCCCTTGATACGTTCGGGCCGATTGCCGATAACGCCCAGGGTATGGTTGAAATGGCGGGGCTCAAAGGCAAGGCAGCGCAGGTGACCGCGAGATTGGATGCTGTAGGAAACACGACCAAAGCCCTCACGAAAGGCTTTGCTGTCGGGTCTGCTGCGGTTGCCGCAAGCAGCTTGTTTGCGACATACTTTGAAGCAACCGGGCTTGCTGCGATTGATATTGCCCATCCCAAAGTATTTATCGGACTATTATTGGGAAGTTCCTTACCATTTTTGTTTAGTTCACGGCTCATAAGTTCAGTCGGTCGTGCAGCTTTCCAGGTGGTCGAAGAAGTTCGCCGGCAATTTAAAACAATTAAAGGGATTATGGAAGGCACGGCGTTACCTGACTACTCACGGGCAGTTGCGATCGTCACTGCAGCCGCACAGAAAGAATTAATCATTCCGGCAGCTATTGTGGTTGTGTTACCTATCCTTGCAGGGCTTTTAGGAGCCAGCGCCTTGGGCGGATTTTTAGGAGGTGTCGTTGCGAGCGGTTTGACCCTCGCATTTTTCATGTGCAACACGGGTGGGGCATGGGATAACGCAAAAAAATATATTGAGGACGGTAACTTTGGCGGGAAAGGAAGCGACACTCATAAAGCTGCTGTTGTTGGTGACACCGTGGGTGATCCGCTCAAAGACACCGCGGGCCCTGCTTTAAACCCGATGATGAAAATTGTGCAAATAGTAGCGCTTTTAATTGCTCCGTTTGTTATTCAATTCATCGGAAAATAATAGGAACGCATGAACATTGGTAAAGTTCTACAAAGTGAAATTACGACAGAAATGCAAAAGTCCTATTTGGACTATGCAATGAGTGTCATCGTGTCCCGTGCTCTTCCGGACGTTCGCGATGGCCTCAAACCCGTTCATAGAAGAATTCTTTATGCCATGCAGCAAATGGGTCTCTACCACACCGGCCGCTACACAAAGAGTGCAAAAGTTGTCGGAGAAGTTTTAGGAAAATTCCACCCGCATGGTGATGCTCCGGTCTACGAGGCATTAGTTCGCCTTGCCCAGGAATTTTCAATGCGGTACCGCCTTATAGACGGTCAGGGGAACTTCGGAAGTATTGATGGCGATCCACCTGCTGCCATGCGGTATACCGAGACAAGACTCTCCGCAATCGCTTTCGAAATGCTCCTCGATATTGAAAAAGAAACCGTTGATTTTGTCCCAAATTTTGACAACACGCTCAAAGAACCGACATTCCTTCCGGCAAAACTCCCGAACCTTCTTCTTATGGGTAGTGAGGGAATTGCTGTGGGTATGGCGACCAAAATTCCGCCCCATAATCTCACTGAAGTTATCGATGCAATTGTTTTCATGATCGGAAAAACAAAAATTGAAAAACAAACGAATCGATTTATTATTGACGTTTCCGTAGAAGATCTCATGGGAATTATTCAAGGCCCGGATTTTCCCACAGCAGGGGCAATCTATGACATGAATGAAATAAAAGCTGCCTATAGCAGCGGGCGGGGAAAAATAGTCATCCGCGGTAAAGCTGAAATTGAAGAAATTGGGCAGGGAAAGAGTGCAATTATCATCACCCAACTCCCGTACCAGGTAAATAAAGCTAATTTGGTTGCCAAAATTGCCGACTTGGTTAAAGACAAAAAAGTCGAAGGAATCTCGGATTTACGCGATGAGTCAGATAGACGGGGAATACGCGTTGTTATTGAACTCAAACGCGATGCGCAACCAAATCGGGTGCTCAATAACATTTATAAGCACACGGAGCTCCAAACAACGTTCCCTGTAAATATGGTTGCTTTAGTCAACGGAACGCCGCAAACAATGACACTCAAAGCAGTTCTTGAAGAATATCTCAAACACCGCCACAAAGTAATTTTCAAAAGAAGTGAATTTGAACTTCGTGCCGCAAAAGCCCGGGAACATATTTTAGAAGGGCTCATGATTGCCGTCCGGCATATCGATGAGGTAATTTCCATTATTAAACGAAGCCGCGATGCAGACGAGGCGAAAAACAAACTCATGAGTCGGTTTAAGCTGACGGATCTTCAGGCAACGGCAATTTTAGACATGCAACTTCGTCGACTTGCTGCTTTGGAACGCCAAAAAATTGAAGATGAACTTGCAATGATTCGGGAAACAATTGAATATCTCGAGGATCTGCTTGGGCATCCTGAAAAGATTTTGAAAGTCATTAAAGAAGAACTTGCCAAACTGAAAGATCGCTATGGCGACGAGAGGAAAACACGGGTATTTAAGAGTAGAGTCGGTGAGTTTAGCGACGAACAGCTCATTCCCAATGAAGATGTGCTTATTACCATGAGCCAATCCGGCTATATAAAAAGGTTACCAAAAACAACATTTAAAACTCAGGAGCGCGGAGGAAAAGGGGTTATCGGGATGACGGCTAAGGAAGAAGATACAATCGACCGCGTCGTATCAGCCCAAACACACGACAACATGCTCTTTTTCACAGACCGCGGTAAAGTCTACCAAGTCCGTGTCTGGGATATTCCTGAAGCTAGTCGACAATCGAAAGGTCAAGCGGTTGTTAATCTTATAAATATCGAATCAAGCGAGCGTGTTACTTCTGTCCTTTCATATAGTTTGAAGAGAACTGAACAAAAGGAGCAGGGTCAGTCATTTATAGTCATGGCGACTAAAAAGGGAACGGTGAAAAAAACCAGACTGTCTGAATACGAGAATATTCGAAGAAGTGGATTAGTGGCTATTAAATTAGAGAAGGGCGATGAATTATCATGGGTACGGATTACCTCGGGAAGTGATCAGGTTCTCATGGCCACCCATGAGGGGAAATCAATTCGATTTTCAGAATCTGAAGTCCGTGCAACCGGCAGGGATACCATGGGGGTTCGTGGGATTATGACGAAGGGGTCTGATTATTTGGTAAGTATGGATGTAATAAACTCCGAAACAAAAAAGGCTGATTTTCTTACCATTATGGAAAAAGGGAAGGGGAAAAAGACAGCGGTAACTGACTTTCCGAAACAGAAAAGGGGAGGGCAGGGAATAAAAGTTGCTCAAATTAGTCCAAAAACCGGCAAAATCGTCGTGTCACAGCTGGTTCCTATTGACACTGAGTCTGTGATTATCACATCTACCAAAGGTCAGGTCGTCAAACTCTTAATTAAACAAATTCCCAGATTGGGCAGAGCCACCAGTGGTGTCTTTCTCATGCGATTTAGCGACAAATCTGATACAATCGGCTCCGCCACCTGCCTGACAAAATAATCTCCCCTACGAGGAGACTCCTTGAAGGGAAAATTTTGCATCGCGACGGGCTTTTTGCTATATTTCTCTTCATGCTATGGAAAAAGATAATTCCAGAATCGAAATAACACCGATACACCCGTTTACAAGACGCCAAGCGGAACTCATTGTTACTGCAGTAAATCACAGAGTAAGTCATCGTTCGTTATCTCAACGCTTTGGTATATCTACAGGAACTGTTAGAACCCACGTAACTGAAATATTGGGTATTATTGAAAGTATTACCAACCACCGGCCGGTTCATTTGAAAGGGGCGATAAACGTGATGATGGGGGATGTCCTCTTCCTCCGAAAAAAATAATACAACAACTCTTCTCATGCTATACTTTACCCATGAGAATCGATGGAAAAGCAATTGCTGAACGGATATTAAACGATCTTGCCAAAGAAATAGCCACGCGTAAACTACAACCTACACTTGCAGTTATCCTTGTCGGTGATAATCCGGCGTCACTTGCTTACATCAAACAAAAACAAAAAGCGGCGGAAAGAATTGGCGCAAAAATTATCCTAAGTAATGACATATCAGATACAAAAAAATTCAACGACGACCCTTCGATTCACGGACTTATCATTCAGCGTCCTTTGCCAAAAAATCTTAATGATATCCCCCCGGTAAAACTCACCAAAGACGTCGACGGTTTTGAAAAAAACTCTCCGTTTACTGTTCCCGTCGTCTTGGCTGTACAAACAATTTTAAAAGAAATCGGCACAGATATTGCAAACAAGCATATTGTTGTTATCGGAAGGGGTGAGACAGCGGGAGGACCCATTGCGCAATATTTTAAAACTTCCCGAGTTGTTCATTCAGAGACACCAAATCCCAAAGAAATCATACGAGAGGGGGATATTATTGTAAGCTGTGTCGGGAAAGAGAGGGTTGTGACAAAAGACATGCTCAAACCCGGGGTGGTTCTTATCGGCGTTGGTATTTGGCGTGATAGTGAAGGCAAGCTACGGGGAGATTATGATGAGGAAGAAATAAAAGACATTGCATCGTTTTATACACCAACTCCGGGTGGTGTGGGCCCTGTTAATGTTGCCTGCCTTATGCAAAATCTTGTCAAAGCTTGTACAATAAATGTATGAAATCCTCTGCACCGACACTTGTACTTTTCTTTCTCCTTCTTTTTGCCTATACAAAACTGGTTGGTCCGATTCCTTTCTCCGTAACGAGTGTCACGACGACTAAAACTGACACTTTTAGCGTCACTGGTAGCGGCAAAATGACAGTTGTCCCTGATATTGCCGTTATTAATGTCGGTGTAACAAGTCGGGGAGCAACAGTCAAAGCCGCCCAGCAGCAGCTCAATAGCAAGATAAACGCAATCTCCGATGCGATTAAAAAACTTGGAGTAAGTGAAAAAGACATTCAAACAAGTAACTATTCTATTTATCCAAATTACGACTTCCAGACAGGAGGTCAGAGAGTGTCTGGTTACCAGGCAAGTTCCAATCTCACCGTCAAAATTCGTGATATTGAAAAAGCTAATAGCGTCATCGACGCGGCAACGGCAGCTGGAGCAAACCAGGTAAGCGGGGTATCATTCGATGTCGACGACAAAACAAAGGCTGAAAATGAAGCGCGCGAAAAGGCAGTCACAGAAGCTCGAAAAAAGGCTACTGATGCAGCCCGCATCGCAGGATTCAAACTCGGTCGTGTCATCAACTACTCTGAATCTTTTGGCGGGGAACCCAGACCAATTCCTCTAATGGAGAAGGCGGTGGGCGCTCCTGATGACTCTGTTACTACCCAGGTTGAACCAGGCACAAATGAGGTTGTTGTCACTGTCACCCTTAGCTTCGAAATCCAATAGATTACTACAGGTCTTGAACTCTCCATACGGGACTTCTACAATGGGTCTCCACCATGGGAAGAACCAATGTTTTACCAATGTATCAACCGACCGACGATCCGGCCTGCGGTCCATCGGCATTAAAACATGCTCTCGCAGTTTTAGGAAAGAGAAAATCGCTTGAAACTCTTAAAGAAATTTGTCGTGTTACACGAAATGGGACTTCGACAAAAAGCATGATTCGTGCAGTGAATAAATTAGGTTTATCTGCTCTTGTCGTAAAATCAGCTACCCTTCATCATCTTCATTCAGCGCTTCATTACGGGCCAAATAACGTACGTGCGGTTATGGTAAGTTACCTCTATGATCTTGATGAAAATAAAAAACCAATATCGGATTCAGGGCACTGGGCAACGGTTTCAGGATACTTATCGAGTAAGAGTAGAATCGTGCTTTTTGATAGCACCAAAGGACAAAAAATTTCATACCCATGGGGACAATTTAGAAGACGATGGAATGATTATGATTTAAAAAGGAGAAGGGCAGGAAGGAGATATAAGATTGTGCGACATTGGCAACCTCAGCTTATGATGATAGTTGCCAAGAATGTTGATCACCTTCCTCGTTTTCGTACTAGCTTTGCGAGGCTCTATGAAACTTCTCGTGGATTTGTTTAAGTTGCGGATTGGTTATGTGCGTATAGACCTGGGTCGTTGAAACGTTTTTGTGACCTAAAAGCTCCTGAATTGCCCGTAAATCCGCACCTCCTCCCAATAGATCCGTTGCAAAACTGTGACGGAGTCCATGCGGAGTGATTTTTATCGGTAGTCTTGCTTTTTTAACGTATTTTTCGACCAGCCGCTGCACGCTTCGTGCACTAAGACGTAATGTTTCACTTTTTTTGCCTGAGTAGCGAATAAATAATGCTTTATCCTGATCGGTTCGTTCATTGAGGTATTGCTGCAGCCAATCAGCAGCTTTTTGGGACAAGAATACGATACGGGGGCGTCTCCCTTTCCCAATGACACCAAATTCCCGCCGTTTAAAATTTATTTGATCGCGATTCAGATTTACCAGTTCTGATACCCGAAGTCCTGTGGAAAACAGTACTTCCAAAATTGCTTTATCACGGCGGGTTTCGGGCATATTTAATAGTTGATCAATTTGTTCCCGGCTAAGAAATTTAATGCTGTGGCTTTCCGCTTTCCCAAGTTCAATTGTCTCAGGAGCTAGTGCTTTTTGACCTTTTCGAGCTAAAAACTTAAGAAAGCTCCTTAGTGCAATAAGGTGATAATTCTGGGTAATCCGCTTCAACGTAAGGTTATTTTCATCGGTAAAACGCGATAAATATAATCTGTATTGACGCACTTTTTCAGGGGTAATATCTGAAAGAGTAGGGAAGGCCTGCCCACCGTAGCCTTGGCGAAGGTGGGCCAAAAATCGGTTTAAATAGTGCCTGTAGTTACGAATTGTCAATTTAGAAACATTTTTCTCAATTTCAAGATATTCTAGGAAATCTTTAATAAGCTGTTGAAGTTGCATAAATTTACCTGCTACAATCATGATTGTACGACGTTAAGCTTTTGTCAAGTTTTTGTATTATAGCTTGTAGACAGCCAAAAAAGAATTTCATGAATTTGTTTTTAATTTGAAAAAGTGCTATATTCGCCCAATAGTTAGAAAAACAAACTATGACTACATCAAGAATTAGTAAACTTACACAGCTTGCAACCAGTGACAATAGCATCAATGTTGCAAAATTTCTAGAACGAGTGGACCCATACATTAAATCTCAATCCTCCTTGTTATTTAAGCACCAGGAGGGATCAAAACCATTTGAACAGATAAAATCAGGCTTAGAAAGAGCAAAAAGTCTCATTCCAGAGGCCCGACGACGATTGGGGCTAAAGCCAGAAGCTGGATTTTAAAAAGATACTTTAAGCGCATTCCACGCTTTTTATTATAATGTAGGCAAGTAATAATTTAGCCTCAAAAACTAGCCCCTGTAGTGACCTAGGACGGCTAAATATTAACCACGACGTATAGGTTTAATCATCGTCTGGTAGGGAAGAAATAAATTTTTGTTTTAAAGTTCATTTTGCGATGATTCATAAAGCGTCGTAAAACGGACGCAGTCTTTTGCGAAGGATGGCTTCGCCATACGTCGCAAAAGATATATTGTGCGACTATATAGTTTTCCTTCCCTGTTTAGCTGTTAATGACAAAAAATTGTCAAAGTTTAGCTCTAAGAGAGGAGGTACACTTAAAGGCAATTAAAAGGAGGGCTTATGACCTCAAAGAGTGGTTACTGTGCTATCCTACGCTATTTTGAGAGACAATCGTGCTTCTCTAAACGGTCATTCGGGTTTTTTATTACGTCGCATAACTGGCGCCTCATTATGCTCCAAAGCATGATTTTCAAGGCTGAATAACTAGCACTTCGACAAGCTCAGTGCAGTGAGTTTCTGTTTTCGGCTTTTTTTAGCCTATTGGTACGCTCTAAAGTAATACTTTCGAGGCTGAATTGACGAAGTAATTTTTTAAGTTGATATCGAAATTAGAGCGTAGTAACAATCCAAACCATCACTTTATCGCACACATTGTGTACTCAAGGGAGAGTGCGATGCTCCGTTTGTGAAATGCAGCAACCTTATTCCGTGAAAGAAATTATCCACATTCGTATGTGGATTCGCTCCACATAAGGTCCTATAGTTATCACTTTTGAAGCTAATAACTATATCAAACTATACCTTCCCCTCTCTCTCTGGCAAAGCCAGATCCTGCTCTGCAGGACCCTCCTCTCTCCCCTATACTGTCCCTCGCCACCGGGTTGCCAGAATGAGAATTGAAAATACAATCGAAACTACGCCTAAAAATTCAATAATCGTTTTCTTGTAGAGCCTCTCAGTGAGATACTGTTGTCCCATCCCTACGAGACCATAAAAACACGTCGTTAAAAATAAAGCTATAAGTGTTGTTGAAACCGGCCAAAAAGACAAAATCCACGATAGCTCCATAAGAACAACAGTAAGTGCAATACTCACTCTCCCCACTCGCCCACTAATTCGGGCTGTTAATTCCATTGCCCAAAGTGAATCGATAATGAGAAAAAAACTAATAATTCCGATTAAAAGTACATTTGAATAATGTGGGAGTCGAAAAGCCAAAACTATCTGGGTTAAGAGGAAATAAGTCAAAAGTGAGAGTAAAAATCCTACGGAATGCGCTGCGCGAAAAAGTGCAATGGTCCGTTCTGCCGCAACATTATAAATATTTTCAGTTAAAAGCAGCGCGTATATGCCAATGCTATATAAAATTACAACGGGAAGACGTGTAAGCCATCGAACCGGCAAAAGAAAATAAAATAATCCAACCGCTGCCGTAAAAAGTGTCGGTAATGTCAGGAGTGTCAGCCATTCAATCCCTGACAGATCCTCGCGGAGTGCAAATGCGGTTCCGAGAAATGTCAGAAGTGATAAAGCTGCTACCATTGTATAACGAAGTTCTGCCGGAGCAAGCTGTGTAAGCACCATACCCGCTGCGAGAATAAAGGTAATAATGACAAACTGTTGCCGTTTTGAAAGTTTTGTTCTTCTTTCCCACCGTTTATATCGGTATTGAAAAAATTTTGAAATACTTTTTATCATACGTTCGTTTGCACGCTCGTAATATCCTCGAGGTTTTCAAGTTCACTCACAAGCTCTCTGACTTTTGCCTCTACCGAAGGGTCTAGTTGCATTTTTGTTTGAAAAAGATACTTTACTGAACCCGGAGTGGAAAGTGATGCTTTGTTTTTTTCCAAAACGTACTTTATTTGAGAAACTGTCCTCGCACGGTTATCTGTTTGTGCCTCAATAATAAAAGCAGATCCTCCCGGTCCAAATCCTTCGTATGTAAGGCGTTCAAATGATCCGGCATCTCCCCCGGATGCCCGTACAATCGCCCGGTCAATTGTATCTTTTGGCATATTTACTTCCCGGGCTTTTTCAATTGCAAGCCGCAGGTGGTAATTTTTTTCCGGGTCAGTGATTCCCCCACCCTCCCGTACGGCAATCGTAATTCCCCTACTGATTCGGGTAAATGCAGCGCTTTTTACTGCGTCAGTTCCTGCTTTTTGGTGTTTGACTTTACTCCACTTCGAATGGCCGCTCATTGTATTTAGCATTGTACTTACTCTATTGACTTTTCTCAAGAATCCGTTACACTCCCTTCGTTATGCCTGCTAACAATCCCATTTCTTCAGATAAAGCAATTGAAGCTGCGCTGAGTCAAAACTGGAAAGAAGCGATTCGCATTAATACCGGGCTTGTAAAAAAGGATAAATCGAATATTGATTCACTCAATAGACTCGGATTTGCATACCTCAAAAGCGGTCAGATGACCAAAGCCAAACGAATCTTTCAAAAAGTTCTCAAGCTTGATCCCTATAACCAAATAAGCCTCAAGAATTTGAAGCGGTTGACAAGTTTGAAAAGAAAATCACTGCAAGGGAGCGCTAATCAATCAATTTCTCCGCTTTTTTTTCTTGAAGAGCCGGGGAAAACAAAAATAGCATCACTTATTAATCTTGCACCAACCCAGGTCCTCTCGTCCGTCTCCCCCGGTCAGGAGGTATTTTTAAAAGCAAAAAATCATGTTGTGGAAATTCGTGACGGGAAAAATAGCTACATCGGTGCGTTACCCGATGATCTTTCGTTTCGTCTGATTCGGCTCCTCACCGGCGGCAACAGTTACAAGATTGTTGTTAAAGGTATTGCAAAAAATTCCCTTACTGTCCTTATTCGGGAAATTTCCCGGGGGAAACGGTATGCGCAACATCCGTCATTTACCCCGTCAGTAAGCTTTGTTCCCATGGGCCGTCAACCGATGGGTGAAAAACCGGATGTTACGGTAACTGGTGAAGAAGAGGACGGCCAACAAACAGAATAATATCAACCTGTTCATCTAAATTTCCTTCAAAATTAGAGACAACAGAACAACCGAGTTGTCTCGCTAAAAAGGTAATGGTGACGCTTGATAGTGCGTTTGATTTCCCGGTCAATTGACACGTTTGGGATACTTCGTGGGTGCTATTTCCGACAATTACCACATTCCCGCCAAGGTGTGAAACCACTCGTGCCATACGCCCCCCCAACGTAGGCATTGTTGTTGTGTTATATACGCCGAGAGGAATTGCTTCCTGCCGTACCCGAATATCTTCAAATTCATTTCCTATAAGGGTATCGAGTTTCACCGTGTCTATCTCGATACTTTCGGATCCGTCAGGTAACGTCATTTTTTTGAGTCCTGAGGACTCTGAAAGATCAAGACTAACTGTGTTTATGGGAGTCATGTTACTCTGAATACGAACGAGTTGAAGCCAGATACGGAGTGGAATGTTTGTCGGAATCGATGTGGTTATACGGCCAATAGTTCCCCGGGAAGAAAACGGAGGTAGTGACGTAGGTCCGACATACCACGACACCGGAATCCCCAAAGCAACGCCAATTGAATCAGCAAGGAGAGTTGAATCGTTATTGAGTTTACCAAGCTCCCAAAGAGATGATACGGGATATATCCCATATCCCCGGACGGCTTCAATACGCGTGTCTTTTGGAATACGGACAATAACCCCCCGATTCTTTATGGTATCCCACGACCACACGACAACCGGATCTCCTGATAAAACAACGGTGATCCGGTCGAATTTTCCGCTACGAAGAAAAAAGAACAGGAGAATAAGAGCTGCAACTATCAGGAATAATCGTCCCATTACCACTCTTTCTTGCCCTTTTTAATGATGGTTACCTGCGGCAGTTGCCAGCTTGCTCCGCTTGAGAGCTGCTTCGAGGCTTTCTTTTCAAGATGGGACTTTTTTTGCTTCTTTTTCTTTCCGCTGTAGTAATCTCCAAAACTCGCCATAGATTTAACTCCTTTTCTTTATTGTAAAGTCATTTTCCTTTGAGATCAACCCCGCCTGTACTTGACAAAAGCTCTCTACCCCAACCCGTGCTCGATCTTGAGCCGTGTGACTTTGCCGGCAATATCTTCTCCGGGTACTCCAAAATCCGTTAATAATTTTCCAACAATTGAAATTGCTGCTTCAAATTCCGGCTGGACAATTGTGTGAACCCCTAAGGATTTAAGATGGCGTTGGTCTTCTTCATGGTGGGTTCTACAGATAATTCTAATTCTTCTGTTTAATGATTTGGCATTGGTAATGACTAATTCCTGGGTGTGACGATCCGGGATTGCGATGACAACCGCACGGGCTTTATCAACCTGCGCATAGTCGAGAGTCTCACGGTCAGCCGGATCACCGTATACAGTCATTACACCTTTCTGCCGCAATTCTTTAATTGTGGCGCTGTTGTAATCAACGACTAAATACGGGATTTTTGCCATCTCAAGAGCACGGCCTATATATCTACCCACCCTTCCGTACCCGCATAAAACCACATGATCTGAAACCGGTAATCCTTCCCGGCCTATAAATGTTTCTTCTTTCTCTGGAAAAATTTTCGGGAACTTCCCTAATGTCTTTCGAAAACCTCCGTAGAGAGCCGGAATACTTGTCATAAGCGGGGTACTTAAGAATATTGAAAGGAATACGATGGCAACAAGGAGACTATACTGGTCATTTGTTATCATTTTTAATCCTAAGCTTTCTTTACCGAGAATGAATCCGAATTCACTCATTGAGGTTAACATTACTCCCATACTGAATGCTGTTATTCTGTGGTAGCCGATAAATCGTCCCAGACCCATAACCACAAACCATTTGAAAAATATGGCAAAGAATGTCACGCTAAGGAGCATCGGCCAAAATGCAAACAACTTCGTAACAGGTAAAACCATGCCTAACGTAACAAAAAATACAACGCTAAAAAGATCCCGAAGCGGCCGGATCTCACTAAACACCGCATGATTTTGACTTGTTTCAGCTACGAGTAATCCTGCAAGGAACGCGCCAACTGCCGGAGAGAGTCCGATACTAAAGCTTACCAAAGCTGCGAAAAAAACTAAGCCGACAACAACAAGGAGAAATAGTTCGCGGCTTCTCATTGTTGATACGGCATTCATAAGTCTCGGCACTCCCCTCTTGCCCAGTGCAATAATCAAAAGGAGAAGAACTGTTGCTTTGAGTAAACTAACTAAAATAGAAGCAATAAGACTACCGAAAGATGATGTTGCCAGTTGTCCTGATGCTATTGAAGGAAGAAGGAGAAGCATCGGAACCACTGCCAAATCTTGAATTACCAACCATCCCGTAGCAATTTCTCCCGGAAGTGTATCCAGTTGTCCCTTATCAGAAAGCACTTTGATAACAACAGCTGTTGAAGAAAGCGATGCTGCCATGGCAAAAATTAATGAAGGTAAAAATCCAAGACCGAACGCAAAAAATACAAGTAAAAAAACAAGGAGTGTCATGACTATCTGAAACGTTGCCGCCCAGGCAATTGTCCCCATAATTTTTCGTAAACGTTGGAAAGAAAATTCAACTCCTAAAGTAAAAAGGAGCAGTGTAACTCCGCCGTCAGCAAGAACTTCAAGCATGGATCTATTGAGAACCCCCGGTAATATATTTCCTACGAATACTCCTCCCGCAATGTAGCCTAGGAGAATCGGGAGTTTGAGGCGTTTTGCAATCACTCCACCACCGATTGCTGCAGAGAGAATAAGGAGAAGTGTAGTAATAAGTGACAAACTGGAGTTCACGCTACCTTCATCATATCATCTGGAATGGGTGCTTCAACTGTTACAAGTTTTTTCGTTGACGGATGCGTAAAAGAAATTTTCCATGCATGGAGCATAACCCGCCCCACCACTTGTCTATCAGCCCGGGAAGTTTTGCGTCCTGCATATAGATAATCGCCGACAATGGGGTGATTTATATATTTGAGATGGACTCTTATTTGGTGAGTTCTGCCGGTTTGGGGATATAGTTCAACGAATGAATAATTATCATCCGATTTTCTTACTTTGTATTTTGTCATTGCCTCGCGTCCTCCGGGTACAATCCCGAACCGCTCCCTATTCCACGGAAGTCTCCCGACGGGTGCCCGTATTTCTCCCTCCTCTGGTACAAGACTCCCATGGACAATCGCGAGATATGTTTTATGTATTTCCCGTTCTTTAAATTGCCTCTGGAGTTCAAAAAACACATGGGGCGTTTTTGCGATCAAAAGACAACCCGAAGTTTCTTTATCAATCCGATGAACGATTCCGGATCGTTCAACCTGACTGGTAAGTTTTTTTCCTGCCCAGTCTTCAATTGTTTCTTCTTTGACGCTCTGTGCGCGGTTGACGACAATACCGGGGGGTTTATTGATGACAAGTAAATCTTCGTCTTCAAACAAAATGGGGATTTTCATTCATTTTTTTGTTGATTTTTCTTTTTCGTGGGTTAGACAAAGTGTTGCTGTCGGAAGTATTGCAAGTCTATCCGTATCAATCATTGCGCCGCAGACACTGCAAAATCCATAGGTACCGCTCCCTATTCGTAAAAGTGCTTCGTCAATTGAAGTTACCTGTGCTTTAAGTTCTTCGACAAGTGCGGTAAATCTGTCATGACTGCTTTCCTCATTTGCTTCGGAATCAGAGGCAGCATTATCATTTGCCCGATCGGGATTGCTGAATGGATCCTGTTTCGTCAGCTCCTCTATCCGAATCATTACCCGCTTCTTTTCCTCCTCGAGATGTTTCCGTATGCCGTTAAGAAGTTCGTTTGGAAATCCTGTCATACATTGTCCGGAAAAGCATTCTTCCTTTCTCTCTTCCGCCTCCTCTCACATAAAAAGCGCCAAGTGCTTCTGCAAAAAAGGCAACAAGAATCCACTGGTTGGCGCTTATTCCCAAATAGTATACCGTAGACTGTTTGAAGAATTCAAGCACAAAGCTTAAAAAGCTGTAGAGGAAAAAAAACCAAATGCCAACGAGACCAAACGACCATTTCTTTTGTGCGGCTTTGCGTTCAATAAAAACCATAATAATCCCAAGGATTGCGAGCATGATAATTTCATATAGTTGCACCGGGTGCCTGAGTCCTTCGGAATTAAAGTAGGATACACTCCAGGCAAATGCAGCGGGAAGGCCGACTTCGCTTCCGTCAAACAAGGATCCAAGTTTTCCCACAATAATTACCCACGGCAGTGTTACTCCTACAATATCTAAAACAAGGCCGACACGGATTTTATACGCTCGCGAGAGATAGAGTAACGTGAGAATTCCAAAAACAAGTCCGCTAAAAAAAGATAATCCCGGCTGCACCCACAGTGCAACAATTTTAAGCATGTTATCGGTAAAAAGTGATGCGTGAGTTAGCACAAATCCGATCCGCGAAAAAACAGCGGCACTTATTGTGCTATAGAACATGAGGTCAAAAATTCTCTCTTCAGAAACTCCCTGAGTACGGAGTTTTTTCCAAAAAGGGAAGGAGAAAACACACCAGGAAAGAACGAGAAATACACTCAGGCTATAAATATCAATAGGACCAACTGATAATAAAATCGGGTACATTGTATGACTTTATGAACTTTTTTTATTATACCTCATCCGAATTGTTCCGTACGTTAAAATAATCGCTCCTAACATAAATATTACTTTGCGTATACCAATAACATCAGCTAACACTCCGCCGACAACGACCGGAAGAATCCCCACTCCCCCAACCGCCGCTGTTAAAATACCGTAGACTCTTCCCCGCATCAATCTACTCGCTCTCCCCTGAAGTGTTGCATTTGCGGGAACATCGAGGAGTGCGTTAGATATTCCAAGTAAGAAAAATAGAATGAGAACAAGTAGGAGCGGAGCGTTTGCAAGAATCGAAACGACGATGAGAAGTGCTCCTGCAGATATTACACCGATGCGGATTAAAAGTTGCGGGTTTATCCTATACCCGAAATTACCAACCCAAAGTGCTCCCGCAATAATACCGGCAACTGTGGGTGCAACCACCACCCAAGACACATCGCGAATGTCTATATGAAGCACTGTGTCTGCAAAACCTGGCCCCAGTGTTCCCAAAATTGCCAAAATAATTTGCGTGCCGGTCAGAAGAAGTAATGAATCGAAAAGAATTGGAGAAGCTGCAACGTAACGTATTCCTTCCTGGAGGAGTCCGAGTATTCGTTCAATTAAGTATACGGGGCTATAGTGAAAAATTTGGGTCAGTGATTTTAACCCTATTCCCTGAACCGGCAGTCGAAATACCATCATTGCAGCGGTCACGAAAAAGAGAGCAATAACAAGAAGTGACCACTGGCTCCCGAATTGTCGAACAAGAGGACCTGCAAAAATAAAGCCTATTCCCATACTGCTGTAGTAAGTGAATGAGAAAAGGCTGTTTGCTGAAACGAGGTTTACTTTTGGTACAAATCGGGGGATGAGGGGAGCTTCAGCCGGTACATAAAACTGGTTGATGAGGGCACTTAAGAAAACAACGAGATAAACTACACCCACGTGATTTCCGTAAAAAAATAGAGTAAGAACAAGCCATGCACGGATAATGTCGCATGTTATAAGAACAGAACGCCGGTCTAACCGATCGACTATTGCCCCTGCCATCATGCCAAATAATACTGCCGGCACTCCATAGGAGAGAAACAATCCGGAAACAGCAGCGTTACTTGCGGTTTTTTGGTAAACGACGAGAGCTAGAACAAAAAGGAGGCTATTTAAAGCAAGTTGTGAAAAAATTTGTCCTAACCAGAGGTTTCGAAAGTTGGAGTGAGATAAAACAGCATGCATAACTTATTTTGCAATAGATCCAATCATATCATACAATAAAGGATAATGACGTCCACTGCGCATGCACTTGTAGCCGGCGCACTAGCCGCAAAATTTTCTGATCCTGTCACCGCCGGAACCCTTGCGCTCGTTTCTCACTACCTTATGGATAGTGTCCCCCACTGGGATTTCGGAACGAACTGGAGATCCCGGCCAAAAGAAAAAACTGCAATTTTTGCAATTGTTGAAACTATTTTTGGGATTGCAATAGCCTACTATTTCTTCCGGAATATTCCGGTAGTACATCTGACCACAACAATTGCTGCAAGTCTTCTTCCTGATTGGCTTGAAACTCCCTGGTATATCTTTTTTGCCCACCAAAAGAAGCACGAACCAGGACCAAGAGCAAACATATGGGAAAAATTAGCGTATCGAATTTATAAAATTCAAAACCTCTTCCACGCAAAAGCACAGCTGCCAATAGGGATTATTACTCAGGTAATTACCGTGTGGTTTTTCCTCTTCGTACTCTAATAAGACCGGAGCATGGAGTGATTTTTATTCCTCTATTCTCAAGCGCATCCAGAAGTAAGTTCATTCCCAAACTATCAGAACTCATGTGGCCGGCGATGACGAGGTTAATATGATATTTCATCGCTGCTTTACGATGTTCTTCCCCGGCATGCATAGCGAGTACTGTTCCAACTCCTGCAATCGCAAGTTTCTCATATACGATGTGTGATGACTCTGTTCCTCCCGTAAATTCAATCGGCGCAATTTTTCCTGCCCGGTTTCTTGGATCTCCGGCAAAAATGACCGGCCCAGCTTTCCCTTTCATTGCCTCTTTATACTCTGGTTCTCGTTTGAGAATATTCACTACATCCCCTACTGTTTCCGCTTTATTCTTTTGGAACAACTTCACTATGTAGTCATAAACGAGATTATCGGTAATTGTGTGGGTACACATAAACGCAAATCCCAAAAGCCGAGCGGCGTCAACTGCCTGGCCGTGATTTCTGGGACTAATACGACGGGACACTTCAGAAATCCTCTCACGCATAACACCCTCTGCGACATTTATCGGCACGCCATACTGAGCAAGAACATCAGCCTGAACATCCATAACTTCGTGGAGTGCTGCATATGGGGCGCCGGATGGGTGGTGGGTAAGAATTAAATCAATGCTTCGTCCTTTTTCATTGAGACGATCGGCAAGAAGAACTTCTGCTGAAGATATATCTATACCAGCCAAAATTGAGTCTACTTCTTTGTCAGGATTTCCTAAGAGAATCCTAGAGTCTGTGTAGGGGTTATTGAGATCCTCCAAATCAAACTCGTCTTTCCTCGACTTTGGCAAATCCTCGTACTCTATTTTTCTTCGTGCAAGGAGTTTTTTAACTCCCTCCGGTCCTCTGGGATCGGCATCAATTGCCATTTTTACTGCCAATTTATATATATCTCCAAGTTTCATAGGTTGAAGTATATCACAATGTGCCGCGGGTCGGAGTCGAACCGACATGAGCGGTGAAGCTCACAAGTTTTTGAGACTTGCCTGTCTACCAGTTTCAGCACCGCGGCGCAAATACTATTATACCATCAATGGATGGCGGGAGGGGGTGAGGAGGCTTCGGTTCGCTTTTTTTCGATGGAGTAAAAGCGGATGCGGTCGCCTCGAAAAATGAGATCTATTTCACCAAGTGGCCCGTTCCTGTGTTTTGCAATCCGCAGTTTTGTGGGTATTTGCTCTCCCCAGGCAAGCTGATCTGATTCTTCTCGGTAAAGAAACATAACCACATCTGCATCCTGTTCAATTGATCCTGATTCTCGAAGGTCTGATAGCTCCGGGACTCTGGTTCCCCGCGCCTCAACTGCTCTTGATAATTGGGAACAGGCAAGAACCGGAATGCGAAGTTCCCGGGCAAGATTTTTAAGCGCCTGTGAAATAATGGAAACTTCCTGCACACGGTTATCATAGCGGCGTCCGGAATCAGCAAGCTGCAGGTAATCAACAATGAGAAACTTCACCCCGTGTTCAACTTGAAGTCTTCGTGCTTTTGTGCGCATCTCGATAATATTAAGTCCCGGGGTGTCGTCGATAAAAAGAGGGGCTTCAGCAAGCTCCCCCATCGCTTCCGAGAGTTTTGTAAAATCATCGTCTGAAAGTTTTCCGGTTTTAAGGCGCCACGCATCAATATCAGCCTGAGATACAAGAAGCCGGTCAACCAGTTCTTCTTTACTCATTTCAAGAGAGAAAATACCTACCGGGATTTTTTCTTTCACTGTCACATATTGGGCGATATTTAATACCATCGCTGTTTTTCCTGTCCCTGGTCGTGCAGCAAGAATGAGAAGGTTTGCATCCTGCATGCCGGCAAGTCTATTGTCTAAATCAGAAAATCCGGTTGGCACACCCCGAAGGCCTCCTGCTTTTTTATGGAGTTCGTCGAGTCTATCAAATGAGGAAGCAAGAGCGTCTTTAATCGCAATAAAGTCACGCCTTGTCGTTTCCTGAGAAATTGAGAATATTTCCATCTCCGCTGAATCAACGATAGCCTGAGCACTTCCCTCTTCTCGAAATGCCAACTCGGTAATTTTTCCGGCTACCCCGATAAGCTGACGTTTCGTGTACATTTCCTGAATTATTCTTCCGTACCGCTCCGCGTGTGCACTGGTTGGTACGACATTTACGAGTTCTGAAAGATGTGACATGCCACCCGCTTCCTTAAGCTTTCCGTGTTTTTTTAATTGTGCAGTAACAGTTACGACATCGATGGGTTCGTGTGTTTCGTATAGTTCAAGCATTGCATCAAAAATAAGTGCATGCCCTTCTTTGTAAAAATGTTTAGAACGCAAAAATTCCGCAACATCAACCATTGCATCTTTATCAATGAGAATTGCACCCAACACCGATTGCTCGGCAATATCATCGTGCGGTGGAACTTTAGGCGAAGCCATATGCGTTTATTCCAAAACAACAACCAACATTTCAGCGGGTAATTTATCTTTTGATATGGAAAGTTTATTTTGCGGTGCCACAGGATCTTTTCCTGTTTCTTTTAGAAATACTGACACAGGGGCTAATGTAGAAAATTGTTTTTGATTGAGTTCTTTTCGTCCGTAATGCATCGGAATAACAATCTTTGGATCAATTTCAGAAACAACTTCAGCTGCTTGGTGTGCATCAATTGTATAAATCCCTCCGACTGGGATAAGAAGAATATCTACTCCATCAAGCTCATCAACAATTGCCGCTGCAAGTGTATGTCCCAAATCACCTAGGTGAGCAATTGAAATTCCATCCATGTCAATTCTATATATGGTATTACTCCCCCGTTCTTTTCCATTTTTTTCATCATGAAATGTTGATAAACCAATAATACTTGTTCCCTTAATTTCATATTCTCCGGCGCCGGAGACAATATACGGTGATCCTTCAATTTGATCTTTCTTATTATGATCGTGGTGTCCGTGCGATACGGTGACAATATCCGCTGATGTGTGTTTGGGAAATTTAAGGCCGACATAACCAGAATCATAGGGGTCAGTGACGACTGTTGTATGTTTTCCGCGAATCCTAAATGAAGCATGACCTAAGGGAGTGATATCCATAGCTTGAATTTTATAACAGATTCACGTATGCTTTACAATACTCCCCGCCCGCCATCGCAAGCATGAGCTTGCTCAGGCGTTGCGGGCGGGCTGCCCCGTAATAATCTTATTGTTTATTTTTCTATGAATCGCGACGCCATCATTGCAACAATTATAGGTTTTGGTATTGGACTCGGGATAACCGGAATTTTTTTGTTCGGCCCCAAACTTATTAAGTACTTACCCAATATGCCCACGATAAGCTTCCCCAAAAAAGCTCCACTTCCCACACCGACCCCCCCGAATCTTTCACTTACAATAGATGCACCAATTGCAGAATCAATAGAGGCGTCAAATTCAGTCCTTGTATCAGGCAGTGCTCCCAAAGACTCGCTTCTTATTCTTGAAGGGCCCCTTGAAGAAATTGTTTTAAAGCCAAATGGTGACGGAAAGTATGCAGGGAAAGTAACAATTCTTGAAGGAAAAAATGAACTGTTCGTTACAAGTTACGTTGGAGGTACTCCATCCAGTCAATCAGTTGTTGTATATTACACGCCTGAAAAATTCTAAATATGAAAAAGCTTATTACTTTCCTTCTTTTACTTTTGATTGTATCTCCTGTACTTGCTCAAACGGCAACGCCAGGTATAACTCCGACAACCACAAAAGACAAACAAATCGAAGACCTTAAAGACCGGATCGCAACAAAGGTAGCTGAACTTTCTCAAACGCAAAGGAGTGCAATCTTCGGAAAAGTCAAAGCTGTTTCTCTTTCAACTGCAACAATAGAAACTCAAACGAAAGATATCAAAATTGAACTAACGGATGATATTACAATTTTTCAAAACATAAAAGGAAAACGGACAGAACTATCTATCGAAGATTTAGCAAAAGACGATGTCGTCACAGTATTTGGTGAACACGACGCAACACTTGATCTCCTTAAAGCAAAGGTCATTTTTATACAGGGTGTGCTTCCGATTCGAACTACCGGAATCGTAACGGATATCAATAAAACCAACTTTACTCTTACCGTAAAGCCACCGCAAGGGGCGGATATCACCGTTGATATCGAGAAGTTTACGAAAACAACTATATGGGACGGAGAGGATGTCGCAAAAGGGGGGTTTTCAAAAATTGTTGTCGGTGATACTGTCCATGTCACGGGTACCCCGGTTGCAAAAACAGAAAATCGCATAAGTGCTGATCGAATCCTCGATCTGGGTAATCAAATATGAAAAAAACCGCTTCCCCCTACCCTTCTGCCTCAATGAAAGAACTTTTTGATGCAATTGCCGAAATCGAATCAAAAGAGGAAGCGGCCGATTTCTTCCGCGACCTTCTGACCATTCCGGAACTGACGGAATTTGCCAACCGCTGGCAAATAGTTAAACGTCTCGTTGACAAACAATCATACGAAAAAATAGCTAAAGAACTCAAAGTTTCAACAACCACAGTCTCCCGGGTAGCACTATGGCTCAATAACGGTCGTGGCGGCTACAAAGCTGTTGCCTCCCGCCTCTTCTCCTCCTCTTGACACCATCATGGTAACATGTTAACATGGTAACATGGTAATAGATAGTAAAAATATTGATTCTTCATCTTCACTAGCCGATTCCGTCGGCTTTTCTTCGTTGCATCATCGCCTCTCATAAACCCGCGCGTGGTCGAGGCGAGAATTTTTCTTTCCTTTTTTATTATTAGATTAGTAGATTTCTCCATTTCTTTCTCTCCTCCCCCATTCGCAGGTATTTATCTGCGAAAAAGGAGGTGAAATATCTATGAGGAATGAAATTTGGTTATCAAGTCCGTACACTGCGTTCGTTGTTGCAAAAAACGGAGATAATTTCTTATCAACTGATGCGGAAAAAAGAAGGTTTTTAACGGAATTTCTTAAACGATGCGATACTACACAAAAGGATGTTCAAATTAATTCAGAAGGGTGGCTCACGGGAAAATCCGACGTTATGACTATTCAGACAGTTACGAAGTATTCCACACAAAAAAGGGGTTTACTTGTAACTAAACTATTAAACCAAAATATGCTATTTGAGGCTATTGAGGCAGAATCGTCCATACTTTTTACACCTATGGATACAGACCTAGCCTCACAAGCAAATCTTTTTTCAGATCAATTAAGGAATTTACTTAAAATATTTGTATCAAGAGATAAAATGAATGGAGTCGTCTTTTTACCCAGAAAAAGATTTCAGTCAGGGCTTGGTGGAGCGGTGGTCTGGCAGAATTAAGAATGCTATAATCGACGATTATGAAGCGGTTATCTATAACATCCAATGACTCTGTTCTTATAACTAACCCAACAAACATCCTGTATCTGACCGGGTTTGTTGGAGTGGAGAGAAGAGATGCATATGTGCTGGTGACGAAAAATAAAACCTACCTCTTTACAACTTCGCTCTATCTTGAAGCAGCACAAAAACTAAATGTAACAGTCATTGAAATTTCTAGAGAAAAACCTATTGAACAAGAACTTTCAAAGTTAGTAAAAACCGTTGCCTTTGAAGAAAATGATATAACTGTTGCTGAATATAACAAACTTAAGAAACTGCTTCGCCTCAAACCTGCAAAAAACCGGATCGAAAAAATGCGGATGATAAAGCGCGAGGATGAGATAGCAAAGATTAAACTCGCAGCAAAGATCACCGATGCGTGCTTTACATATATTGTCAAGCGCATCCGTACCGGAGTCACAGAAGCCCGACTCGCGTGGGAGATTGAGGGGTTTTTCAAGTATCGGGCAGGCGACGTTGCTTTCTCCCCCATTGTTGCGTTCAATGAAAATAGTTCAAAACCGCACTACAACAGTCGCAGCAACAATCCTCTCCGGAAAAACTCTCTCATCCTTCTTGATTTTGGTGCCCGCGTGAATGGCTACTGTGCAGATATGACCAGAGTTGTGTTTTTGGGTAAACCAAAAGCCGAATGGGTAAAAGCGTACGATGCGGTTCTGCAAGCGCAACAAGCTGCGATTTCAAGCAATTCTCGCTCAGGAGCTGAACGTGACCGAATTGCGCGAGAAAGCATTCAAAAATCTGGATTTGACCCATACGCCCACAGTTTGGGTCACAATGTTGGTCTTGATATACACGAATCGCCGCGTTTGTCTATCAAGAAGGATGCGAACCTTCTACCCGGTATGGTATTTACCATTGAGCCGGGAGTCTATATCGAAGGTCAATTTGGTATTCGAATCGAAGATTTGGTGCTGTTGAAAGCAACTGGAATTGAAATTCTCAGTCACTCGAGTTATAATACCTTTGTATGACAAATATGAATTTAAATGTATCTCATCACTCACCCGATCCTGATGGCGGGTGTTGCTGCATGCTGTAAAAGAAAGTTTATTAGCAAAAGAACCCCGCCACGGCGGGTTTTTTTGTGGTACGATGAAAGGAGAAACTATGATAAAAGCGCAAACACTGAAAGGATTTCGGGATTTTTTACCGGTTGATGCAATCAAGCGGCAGTTCGTTGTGGGAAAAATTAAAACTGCGTTTGAGCGATTTGGTTTTGATCCACTCGAAACTCCTGCCCTCGAATACGCAGAAACGCTTCTTGGTAAATACGGAGATGAGGCTGACAAACTTCTCTATGTATTTGAAGATCGCGGAGGCAGAAAAGTTGGTATGCGCTACGATCAAACAGTACCCTTGGCTCGTGTTGTTGCCCAATACCAAAATCTCCCCAAACCATTTAAAAGGTATCAGATTCAACCGGTCTGGAGGGCAGAGAATCCACAAAAAGGCAGATATCGTGAATTTCTTCAGTGTGATGCAGACATTGTTGGTGACACCTCCCCTCTTTCTGATGCGGAAGTTATTGCACTTGCGATTAAAACTATAGAATCTCTTGGATTTAGAACATTTAGGGTCTTTATTAACGACCGTACACTTTTTGATGATATACCGCTATCTGCAATTACAATTGTCGATAAGCTTAAAAAAATCGGTGAGGAAGGAGTAAAGAAAGAACTCCTGGAAAAAAAGTTTGACCCTTCGCTTCTTTCGCAAGTTAAAAACAACAAACCAACTCAAAATTTGAGACAAATTCTTACTGCACTATCATCTCTCGGGGTAAGCGAAAAAATTGTTCAATTTGAACCTACACTTGCCCGTGGGCTTGATTATTATACGGGTACTATTTTTGAAATTGCCATAGATGGATATCTTGCCGGAAGTGTCTGCGGTGGAGGCCGCTACGACAACCTTATCGGACAATTTACCGGAAAAGATGTTCCGGCGGTCGGGTTTGCGTTCGGCTTTGACCGCATTGTTGAAGCAATGGAACAATTTAATCTCCTCCCCAACATGTCAACGGTCACGCGTGCCCTTGTCACTGCATTTGAAAACATCGACTCCCGTACGCTCACGAGTTCGCTCCGAAAAGCAGGCATAAATACTGAACTATTCTATGAACCGGCAAAGCTCGATAAACAACTTAAATACGCTGATCGAAAAGGGATTCCGTACGTAATTATTCAAGGCCCTGATGAAGTCAAGCGTGGTGTCGTAAAATTAAAAAATCTCCAAACGAAAGAGCAGGAAGAACTTGCAGTCGAAGAAGTCATCAAGAAATTAAAGGAGTTTAAAGGAGTTTAGAGGAATTATTTATCTACAATGAAGCCTCGGATCACTGCCTACCTCATGATGTTCATTGTTTCGATTATTTGGGGTGTGGCCGCCCCGGTTATAAAGTTTACTCTGCATGACTTTCCACCGCTCATTTTTCTCTCCTACCGGTTTGCCATAAGCTCAATCATTGCACTCATAGTTTTTTCTGTTACGAAAGAACGCTTCTCCAAAAAGGGAAAAGCAGTCGAGGGGATGATTGGCTATAGTCTCCTGGCCGTACCAGTTGCATTGGGCCTACTGTTTTTTGGTTTCGATAAGACGACATCACTTACCGGCAACGTGCTTACAGCCATGACACCCATGGCCACGGTGATCGCCGGGGTACTCCTCCTTCGTGAACATGTCACTGGCATCGAACGAACGGGCCTGACCCTTGCGTTCGCCGGTACCCTCGTTATCATTTTCGGGCCACTCTGGCACGATGGCCTGGGCACAGACACCTCAAGCCTTGGTTCGCTGGAGGGCAATCTCTTGGTGATCGCTGCTATCATCATTGATGCACTCAGCGCGCTACTCGTAAAGACGACACTACGTACTGGTGTAAGCGCGTCGAGCCTTACGCATCTTTCGTTTCTTATCGGGTTTCTTGCGATATTGCCATTCGCACTTGTCACCCACGGCTTGCCTCAAATAATGAGTACCATTACCTCCGCTCCGATCACCGCTCACCTAGGGGTTTGGTACATGGCAATACTCTCGGGAACACTCGCCTACTGGCTCCGAAACCAAGCGATTAAATCGATTGAGGTTAGCGAAGCTGTTGTGTTCACGTACCTCTACCCCCTTTGGGCCGCACCGCTTTCCGTCTATTGGTTGGGCGAAAAAATCACCACGCCATTCCTTCTGGGAGGCTCAATTATTGCCGTGGGAGTTATTATTGCGGAGCATAAGAAACGAAGAAACAAAAAAAAGCGCTAAGAAGTTACTCCGGAAGTACCGGTCTTCTTTTCCAACCGATCAATCCGATCCTCGTGATCTTCAATCTGGTCTTTGTAGCCTACAATGAGAGTAATTTCTTCTCGCATATCTTTGAGCTCTTTCAAAATTGCGTCTTTAAAGGTCACAATATCGTCTTTGGAAGGTACTTTTTCTTCCCGCAGTACATCCCGCACCATCTTTTTCATGTCATCGACATCGTAATGATTATAGACTGTTCGCTTCATGGGTTCCCACACTATAGCATGAATCCAACTTGGAGTGTCAATAGATCAAATGAAAAAGAAACGACGCTGGGTATCTCGCTAGGGCGTGACTATGCAATCAAGGTCTGACCCCGATTTCTTATGACCCCGATCACGCTCCTCAGGAGTCATTGCTGCACGCTCTTTGGCTTGCATTTCTTCAAATTTCTTTCGCGGATCACCGTAAACTAGTCGATACAATTGGCAGGAATTTGGCTGATAGTACTCTCCCATTCTGCAAAAGTCAATTTTTTGTGCTATAATTCGTGCATGAAAGCCGATATTCATCCCAAGTGGTACCCGAATGCAGTCGTATCCTGCGCCTGCGGCAACACGTTTACCGTGGGTGCGACAAAGGATAAAATCCAGGTTGAAATTTGCTCCAATTGCCACCCCTTTTTCACCGGTGAAATGAAGTTTATTGACACAATGGGTCGTGTTGAACGGTTCCAGGAGAGGCAGAAACAAGCACAAAAATCAGGTCCGTACATAAGTAAAAAGAAAAAGATTGCGCAAAAGAAAGCTGCAGACGATCGAACTCCGAAGAGTCTCAAAGAAATGCTCATGGGACTAAAATGAACTCCGATATCGCTATTTTAGAGTTTAGGCCAGGACCAGGTGGTGAGGAAGCTTGACTGGTTGCTTAACGAGTCTCCGAGTTTAGCAACCATCAATGCAACATGAACAAAACAAAATATGAACACAGACATAGCTTTATTAGAATTTAGACCAGGACCAGGTGGTGAGGAAGCCAAAATTTGGGCTTCGGATCTTCTGCGTATGTATACCCGCTATGCTAATCTTTTAGGTTGGAAAGTTGAACAACTTGATGATCGGGTCATTCGTATCCGCGGTCCTGAGGTATTTACAAAACTCCAATATGAAGCCGGTACTCACCGGGTTCAACGGATTCCGACAACAGAGCGACACGGCCGAATTCACACTTCGACCGCAACAGTTGCAGTGTTACCTGAAATTCCGGAGACGGAAGTCTATATTAAACCGGAAGAGGTTGAGTGGGAATTTTTTAGAAGTGGTGGTAAGGGCGGCCAGAATGTGAATAAAGTTAGTTCTGCTGTAAGAATTCGCCATAAACCCACAGGAATTGTCGTCCAATGCCAGACCGAGCGCGACCAGCACCAAAATCGGCAGGTAGCGCTATCAATGCTCCGTGCGCGTCTCTGGGAAAAGCAACTTATGGAACAAGAACTTGCCCTGAGCGATAGTCGAAGGGTAATCGGACGAGGGCTTCGGGCTGAGAAAATCAGAACGTATAATTTCCCACAGAATCGTATCACAGATCACAGAATTGGAAAATCCTGGGGAAACTTGAATGACGTTATAGAGGGAAAACTAACTAAAATTTCTGATGCCCTCTTACAGTCTTCTGTGTAAAGGCACCTGAGAGGTTTCTGCTACAGGAAGAATCGGACCTAATGATACTGGGTTATGATGGGTGAATTTCCCCTCACCGAGTTTTGTTGTCGTTTCTTGTATGTGGCGTAAAACTGCCTTAGTTACTTCTTCAATCGTCGAAGGAGCTTCTGGAATATTCAAGCCGCCGGGGTGCTCGGGACAAATAAATTGATACAACACTGCCATAGAGTGTGCGGGCAGGTGGATTATAACATAACGGTCTACTCTTGCATTCCCAGTGTTATCTTCAACGTAAGTTCTTTCCCATCTCGCCAAATACTAAGCTCGATCGTATCACCAACCTTTTTACTGCTAATTGTTTTTGCAAGATCATTGGTTTCTGTAATCTTGTCTCCGTCAATTTTGGTAATGATATCTTCTTCTTTTAATCCGCCTTTTTCTGCCGCACTTCCCTCAACTATATCCATGACATACGCTCCTTCCGGAACTTCATTAAGGATTGCAAGTTGGCGCGTAATCATGCGGTATTCAATACCCAAAAACGGGCGGTTAAATTGTCCTGTTGCGTTGAAGTTGGTTAACGCGTCTTTAACAACGTTAATTGGTATTGCAAACCCTATATTTTGCCCGTCTGCTGCAATTGCGGCATTAACACCAATCACCTGCCCGCTTGAATTAAGAAGCGGTCCGCCGGAATTTCCGGGATTAATCGCAGCATCTGTTTGAATAACGTTATCGAGTTTTTCAACGTAACCCTCAAATGGACTTCCTGCGGTTACTCCGCGGCCAACACCGGAAATTACTCCGACTGTCACTGTATTTCGAAATTCACCTAAAGCCGTACCAATTGCAATTGCCATCTGCCCGACTTTAATCTTGTCAGAATCGCCCATTTCGATCTGTTGCAGTCCGCTGGCGACGATTTTAACAATCGCAAGATCGTTTGAAGGGTCTCTATAAATTTTCACCACATCGTAAGTTTTATCGTCTTTGGTTATCACGCGGTACTTGGCATCTGAATCAGAGACAACATGTTTATTTGTCACTATAAGACCATCTGCTCCTACGATAAAGCCGCTCCCTATATCCTGTTCGATTTGTTGAGACTCCCCCGGGGTTCTTCGAAACGGAGAAAAAGGGTCAAATGGATCAAATTCAAAAATATCGCCAACGCGTCTTGTTTTTGATATCCCGACAGTCACGACAGATGGGGAGGCGTGGTCAACGACATCAATAACGACATTTTCTTCAGTAACCACCTTCACCCGTTCACCGGGAACCGGAAGCTGTTGACTTGTTGTCGGCCATTTGAAGCCTAAACGACCTGAGGATATTACTCCACCGATGATGAGGACAATTGCAGCAATGAAAACGAGAAATTTCTGAAATTTCATGAAACTATTTTAGTAATAGTTCAACTGCTTTTGCAAGTTGTGCATCAGCAGTTGCATTCGTCGGATCATCAAGCTTAATTTCAATATCCGGGGTAACCCCGACTTTGTTTATTGAATCGCCGTTTGGCAACAGCCACTTGCCTGTTGTGATGTGTAAACCGGCTCCACCGGAAAGTTCCTGTGGTGTCTGAACGCTCCCTTTTCCAAACGTCACCTCTCCAACTAAAGTTGCCCGATTGTAGTCTTTGAGTGCACCGGCAACAATTTCACTTGCTGACGCACTGCCTTTGTTCACTAAAACAATAATTGGAATGGTAAGAAGTTTACCTTTACGATTGACCTGATATTCGTCCTTGGTTCCGTCACTGTTTGCTTGAGAAACAACAACACCGCTTTCTAAAAATTCACTTGCAATAAATACAGATCCGTCGAGATACCCCCCTGGATTATTACGAAGATCGAGAATCAACCCCTTAAGCGTTCCGTTTGTTTTTTGAGCGGTTAATATTTCCGAGATTGCCTTATTCCATTCATCGTTGGTTTTATCTCCAAACCGGGAAAGCCGGAGATACACGACTTTATTCGTATTATTACGTAATACTCCTGCAGTTTCTGTCCCGCTAATCTCTGTTATCTCAGCTGCTCTTTTTGTCCACCATTCAACTGATGAGACGGTTATCGTATCCCGTTTTATGGTGATTTCTTCAGGCTTTTGCGCGCTTTCATGGAGAATCTCAAGTTTTACCTCTGACCCCCTTACACCGCGAATTTTTGTAACAGCTTGAGGTACAGTCCAACCTGCTGTATCTTCATCGTTAACTTTGAGTATGTAATCACCTGCGAGTAATCCTGCTTTTTCCGCCGGTGTGCCTTTGAGGGGGGCTACAACTATTACTCTGCCGTCTTTAAGGCCAAGTTGAGCTCCAATGCCGTCAAATTCACCGCCCAAGTCTTCTTTGAATTCCTGATTTTCTTTGGGAGGTAAAAATGCAGTGTAAGGATCGTCAAGTGAACTCACCATTCCGCTTATTGCACCCCAGACCATTTTCTGGGTATCCATGCTTGCCCGGTCTATATAGAATCTGAATAGCCGTTGCCATACGTCCCAAAACATTGAAAAATCAATTGTTACACCGGTCGGTGGTTCTTCGTTTATGATGAGGCGGTTATCCGGGGTTACCTGAAGCTTGATTCCCCGCTCACCAAGCCTGTAGCCAATTCCTCCGGCAAGGAAAAGAAATGCAAGAATAATGACGTATCTTCGTAGTTTAGAAAACGGCAGGGTTTTCATTTATGCTCGGACCACAAATGGGAGAAGTGCGACGTATCGCGCACGCTTCACTGATTTTGTTATAGCTTTTTGGTGTTGGTTGCAAATGCCGGTTCTCGTGCGGGCTAAAATTTTACCGCGTTCACTCAGGTATTTTCCAAGAGTTCCAATTTCCTTATAATCCGGCTCGGTTTTATTCTTACAAAACGGACAATCGGTCGGAACAATTCTTGGTTTTTTAATAAATTTTCGTGTCGGTTTCATAGATTAAAACGGTATGTCATCTGGATTAACATCTTCTGTTTTTTCATCCGTTTTAGTTGTTTTCTTTGTCTTTGGTTGAGCTATAGAAGTTACAGAAGGAGCAGCACTTTCGGCAGCTGGTTCTGCACTCACCTCAGATGGAGGTTCTGTCTCTCCCGGTGTAACACCCGGACGGCGGGAATCCAAAAGAATCATGTCGTCAATAACCACTTCCGTGGTCGTTTTTTGTGTTCCGTCCTGTGCTGTCCAGCTGTTCGTTCGAAGTCTTCCTTCAACGTATACCTTTCTTCCTTTCGTAAGAAGCTGACTGCAAAGCTCTGCAAGCTTATTCCACGCAACTACTCTGTGAAATTCAGTTTCCTCTTTTTTCTCGCCGGCATCAGTTGTCCAATAGCGATTTGTGGCAAGACCAATGGTACAGACCGCAGCACCAGTTGGAGTGTACCGCAGTTCCGGATCGCGGGTAAGATTACCTATAAGCTGAACTTTATTTAGACTTCTGCTTGCCATGCTCCTCCCTTCCGAGTAATAAAAACCTCAGTATTTGCTCATCAAGCTTTGCATGTTTATTGATTTCTTCAAGTTTAAGCCCGTCGGAAGATACATTTGCAAGGAGGTAGATTGCCTCTGTTTCCTTAATGATCGGGTATGCAAGTTGTTTTTTACCTAATGACGTAACTTCTTTGAGGGTTGCAGAGTCACCGAGAAGTTTTTTAACTATCTCTTCCCGTTTCTTACTGTTTTCGCCATCAAAATCCGATTTGAGAAGTACCATCAGCTCATAGGCTCTTTTCATAGATTGGATGATATCACGCACCTACTTTGAATTCAACCACATCGCCGTCCTTCATCTCATACTCTTTTCCTTCACTGCGTACTTTTCCAAGTTCCCGTGCCTTTACCCATCCCCCTGCTTCAACAAAGTCATTAAAGGAAATAACATCAGCTTTGATAAAACTCTTCATAAAATCTGTATGGATCACTCCGCTTGCCCTGAGCGCGGTTTCACCGCGTCGAAGGGTCCACGCGCGTACTTCTTTGACGCCGCAGGTCAAAAATGAAATTAGTCCCAGCATTTCATAGGCCTTAGCAATCAAGCGATCCAATCCCGAAGCTTCCAGTCCTAATTCTTTGAGGTATGCTTTTTGCTCATCTTCGCTCATAGTTGCAAGCTCACTTTCAGTTTTTGCTGAAATCATTATCATGTCATGCCGGACTTGATCCGGCATCCCATCCGAACTGCTGGATCCCGGCTCGGTGGCCGGGATGACAAAACGAGAGGTCAATTGGTCCTCTGACACGTTTGCAACATACAAAACTGGTTTCATTGTTAATAGATGTAAATCCCGGACGTCTTCCGGATCATCAATAACATCTCTTGCTACTTTTCCCTGTTCCAGTTGCACTTTGAGATTTGTAACAATTTCGGAATCCGGTTGTTTAGCGAGTGTCTGAAGGTCCGCGAGGATAAATTCTGTTTCAATTATTTTTCTATCCCGCTCTGGATCAACATCGCCTGCAACATGGACAACTGACGGATCTTGGAAAAACCGTAAAACATTGACAACTATATGCGTTTCCCGGATGTGAGATAAAAATTTATTTCCCAGTCCCTGCCCTTCTGATGCACCTTTAACTAAGCCCGCAACATCAACAAATTCAACAACTGCAGGAATAATTGGTGATTTATAAATCTGGGCAAGTTTGGCAAGACGCGGATCAGGGACCGGAACCACACCGATATTTGGCTCAATCGTCGTAAACGGATAATTAGCAACATCAGCAACCTGCCGCTTGAGGAGCGCATTAAACAGTGTGGATTTTCCAGCATTCGGCAAGCCCACAATTGCTATTTTTAAATTCATGGAAAGATTGTACCATGAAGCCTATTTCTATTGTATGAGTCTGCTATAATATACACATATGGCATTCAATCCTTACGAAAGCGCGCGATACCAAAGTCTTGGACGCAATCATTATTATCCCGTCCCAGAATCCGAGTTTTCCGCATTCATTTCCGGTTATATAAGTGTCGTGAACGAAGCGGCAGACATTCAAAAACGTCTTGAGACAGAGGAACGTAACAGACAAGGTTGGTATATGAGTCAAGATCGCAGATTACACAGCAACGCGCGGTCAGCACTCGAGGGTGGCTTGGCATCCGATATGATCAATGGCGAAAGAGACTGTGCTGGCAGTAACTGGCAATTTTAAATTGGCCCCTATGAAGCTCCGGATTTGATCTCTTCATATCAAAGTGATATAAACTGTCTGTCATATGCCAAAAAAAGAGGCTATCCAATTACCATCTAAATTGGGCAATATTGCACCAAGCCCTGAACTTAGAATAAGCTTAGAAGGTGCAGAACGTTGTCTGGCGTTTTTTGAAAAACACCAGCTTATTGACTATCTAAAATCAATTAATTCGCATTACCTTGAAAGTAAAGGTGAAGTAAAAGGACCAATTAAGCGTATCGCTTCAGCAGTACCTGATCAAGACCAAGATATTTCACAACAATTTGGACTTGATGGATCGTGGGGTGGAATTAAGACCCTCCTCGAATGGACAAAACCCGATGAAACCATAACAAATAAAACTATATTTCTTGGTCTTTTCTATAGTCACAACACGGATTACTATCAATTGTATTTGAGTAGTTCAATTGGTCAACGTATAACAACTGAGGAGGGTATATCACAAACCGGATCATCGTTTTTTAGAGATTTTCACTTAAATCCTCCAAGTATTCAACAAGGCGAAATTGATGATATATTAATGCAATTTACCAGTGAACTTATTCAGGCGGGAATATTATAATTTTGTATGAATCAAGAAAATAATCATCTTGTACCGCTTAATATAACGACAGAATTAGCTCGAAGCCCACGTGCTTCCGTACAATCCCTATTAGAATTTAATAGAAAAGCGTATGATTTTTTTGCAACCGAAAGAGTTCTAACGGCAATAAATGAAAAATTTTTTAACAGTAAGGGTACTATTGAAAAACCATATAGTTTTTATGGAATCGATTTAGAAACGTCGCCGAAACCAAAAGGCAAAAAATCCCGATTTGACACATACCTATCTGCAACCGGAGAACTCAGATATACAAGTTTACGTGCAACATTAACCGTAAAAGGGGCAGATTTATCTGAAAAAAATAAAAAATTTGATACGCTAAAGCTTGCCATATATTATGAAATCGAATCACAAGAAAACACGTTCACAATCCAAGTTGAAGGAGAATTAGGATTCGTTGTGAATAGATGGGAACACAGAGGCGGAAACTGGGGACCTTCAACCGGTGATGTAAAATCATTTTATTTGAAAAAAACTGGTGAAGCCAGAAGTATGACTTTACCGTTAGACTCCCCACCCCAGCCTCATGAAATACTTGTTACGCTTGGGCAAAATTTTCAACAAATTCTCGAAGGATTTGCTGCACAAGGATATATCAAACTACCTGAACCACCTCCCCCTAATTCTCCAGAACAAGACTCTCAGGCGCCATTACTAGGGGAATAAATGAAACAGCTGATATTTTTGGCATACTGTAAGGCTTGTTCTTTGCCAACCTGAGCGTCTTTGGAAGTTCTTTTTGCTTCAACAACCGCTAGAGGTTTCCCATCCTTACCGAGTAAGAGATAGTCAACAAATTGGTGGTCAGTAAATTCAGTACGAAATTCCTCTTCAGTTGTCCCTTTCCCAAGATAAATGTCAAACTCTATGGAAACCTGTGAAGGGTCATTTATTTCCCATCCTGCTTTCCGAAGATTAAGGTCAATAATTTCTCGTCTAGTTTGCGCTTCATTTTTATCCATATACTTATTTTTATCCTATAAATCACGAAGTTAGCTCTTCTAATTATAGCTCATTTACGTTCGATTTACCCTGGTAAACTGCTTTTTCAGGTCAATCCAGTTAAAAGTCTATGTACTTAGAAACTTGATGAAGTGGGCTCGTACGGTAAATATACCCTTTTACTCCCTGTGTTACCCTTAGAATTCCTTGAAATCCCTGTCAGGTAAAGTTATATGGAACTATAAACAAAGGGGTAATTTACTAAACTAGCGAGTTCAGCGATTAGCCAGCTTCATTTGTTATTGATTTTCTGCTCGCGAATTATGATAAACTGAATTAAATACCTAAATTTTAAGAGTAACATGATAGCTAAAACTTCAAATAAAACAATGCAAACGAACGATTTAATCATCCGCTCCACTTTAAAAAAGAACTTACAGTTGCGTCATGCAAAAGATAGTAAGGTACGAATAATTGAAGAGCTGGGAGTTCAACATGGTACCGCCAGAGTCGACATTGCAGTAGTAAACGGTATCATGCATGGATATGAAATCAAAAGCGACAGAGATACTCTTGAACGATTACCTGAGCAAATTATAGAATTCAGCGCAGTCTTCGATAAAATTACACTCGTTGTAGGTAAACAACACCTGTACAACGCAATTAACATTATTCCCGATTGGTGGGGCATTATTATTGCGAAGATTAATGAAGATAATTCCGTGGAATTCACTACAATCCGCGAAGAAGAGTTTAATAACAACCAGCAAGGTATCTGTGTAGCAAAACTGTTATGGAAAAAGGAAGCCCTTAAAGTCCTGGAAGAAACTGGTCAAGCAAAAGGATTTTACTCTAAACCGAGACGATTTATTTACGAGAAATTAGCTCACACCCTCGATATTCAAACTCTAAACAACAAAGTCAGAGAAGCTCTATTCTTCAGGGCAAATTGGCGACTTGATGCGCCACTAATGTTAAATGGTGATTAATACCTGCTCTTAGCCAAGTTTCTGTGCTTCCAGTACCTTTAATGGATGGATTTCTAATATATTGTTCGAAGTGTTTCGCCTTTTCAGAAATATATTTATCACCATAGCTAAAATCTTCACCGTAAAATCTTTTGTCTTTAGCCAACAGTGCGGCACTTGCTAAATATTTATCAAACTTTTGCTTTTGACCTTTCATAATTAGCCATTCATCCTCAAAGGCATACTTTATACTTGCTGTAGGATGAAAAAACTGTGTAACTTCTTTATAAATTGGATGTTGTATCGTATAGTCAGAAAATGTTGGCTTTCTTTTCAACCCTTGACTAGAAATAAACTTTTTCCAACTTTGCCAATCTATTCGTGGTATTAGGTTCTCTTCATCCAGTTTACATTCAGATAAATCCTTGGGAAAGGAACCGCTCGCAAATATAAAGGTGCGCCAAGCTAGCAAATTCGGGATGTTTTGACTTAGTTGTAGGTACTTGGTGTACTTATCTCCGTTTTCTTCTGTTCCCTTAATATCAACAAGTAAATCGATGTCTTTTTCTTCCAGTCCAGAAACCCTGACCAAATCAGCAATTTCTCCATGGAGTTTGTCTGTATCGGAGAAATCTGAACAAATTAACCTTAAACATAAACCATTTCTGTTATCTTTTGCGAGTTTAAAAGCCGATGTTTTAATCAGCTGGTCATCACTAAGATGGATAACAGGAATAAAAACACCTCCAAGTTTGTATCCGTTTGTTGAAATCTCACTGAGGCTTTTTGCTTTGAGTGGAACAGTAAATAAAAGGCTTACATCAATAAATATCGGTCTTGTACCCCAAATATCGATAACCTTCTCAGCTAATTCTGGTAATTGCTCTTCAAATTTTTTAACCACATCATCTAGTTCTTCATATGTTTCGTATTTAGGCATTACTAGCTGTATTAGCGGAGTAATACGCTCTTTATTCTCGTCTGGTAAAAGCTTCAAAGCCCCTTGTTCTGCGCGTTTCCATTTTAATATTGGCACATAATGTCTTGAGTTAAACATATTATCTTACCCACCTTTCATTCGGAAAATACTTTTGCACTTTGGCTTCATTGACAATTTTATTCAAGTAAACGTATTTATTCCCTTTGTGGCGTATTTGACCTGCAATAATAGCAATATGAACCCCTAATTCATTTGCTAGACTGCTAGCCGCCATAGATGAAGGAATTAATCTTGCAGGACTTACTTCCCACTTGGCTTTTGGTAAGAGTGCTTCCTCAGCTAAAGCATCTGCTTCAAGTTCTTTATCGCTCACATCTATTGCTTTAACATCTTCAATCTCATCAAAGAAAAGACTTATATCGCTATCATAATGTAAGGCAATATGAGCTAATTCATGCATCAATGTAAACCAAAAATTATCCAAGCGGTCATGTCTTAGAGTTAATCCGATAACTGGATTGTCTTTGTTAGTCAAAATAGTTGCTCCGTCTAGGTATGTTTTTTGAAAGTGTGGCTCAATGATTAATATAATCCCTTGCTCTTTGAGAAATTCTTGAACTTTTAATGGGCTGTTTTCCTGAACACTAAGCTTTGCAAGCTCTTGCATAAAATTGAGGTCGATAGAACCGTGTTTATATTTTTTTGTTACGCTAATCTTCTTTACTTTTTGAAGCACTCTTGTTGCCCATGCGACAAGAGCTTTTCTGTCTGTTAAGGGAGATGAACGATAGCTTGATTTACGTGTTAAACCAATAACGTTGGCAGGAGAACCAATTATCGAGAAGAAACTCTTAAGCTGTTCTATTTTGTCTTGTGTTTTAATAGAAATGTCTTCAAAATAACCTCTATTCTCCATTTCTGTTACAAGGCGGTTATCCCACGCTTCATACTCTGAACTTTTCACTGGTTCGTATTTTTGAATAAGAACTTCAGCTGGTATTCCAAGACCTTCTGATAAGGCTCTAACCATTTCCAAAGTTAATTGACGTTTACCTGATAAAATTTCTGAAACTCTGCTTCTGCTTCCGATATAAGGAATAAGGTCAGTAGGTTTAAGATTGGCTTGTTCCATTCGAAACCTTATTGCTTCAATTGGGTCAGGAAATGTTTCCGGGAACAGTCTATTTTCATAGTCTTGGATAAGAGTACCAAGAAGACTAAGCCGCTCACCCTCTTCAGAGTCAGGGTCAGGGTCTAAATTCATTAGCTTCTCCATTATTCGGAGTGCTTCTTTATAATCTAGTTCTGTTTTTATGACTTTAATTTTTCCCATTTTTATCACTCCTAACTAATCTTCCAACTATCATATTCTTTGTGTGTGCCGATTTTCTTAATAAACACTATCTGATTTTTGTAACTTACTCGGACGAGCAACCTATATTTGTTCCCGCAAATGTCAAAAACCGTATGCTGGTTTTTTAATAGGCTTGCTTTCGGATACCGCCTCTTAAGCTCATAAGGCGTTTTCCACTGTGCAATTTTAGCTTCAGCCTCCCACGAGTCAATTTGAGATTTGGCTTCATTATGCTTCTGCTTGAACTCGTGCAATAATTGTCTTCCAATTACCATCATGTCTTTGTGTGGGAGAAATTACACATACTTTTGTTCCCATATTGGGAATATATCATAGGACAATTACTTTGTCAACAGGTGAGGTTAAAACTTGAACTGGGGTGGTTGGGAGTGGACTATCCTGCCTAGCACATCTCTCTCGATAATAATTCTTTCTTTTCTTGGATTGGGTGGGTGGAAGCTGAAGTGGAATTGTAAATATTGGTTTTTCCGTTGATTGTGCCAATCTTTAGATTCATGAAGGAATTGTAGCATAATGCTATACTGTGGGGCATGAAACAGCGGATATTTGTGGCGATCGGTATATCCGAAGATCTTAAAGCTTCAATTGCCAAGTGGCAAAAACAGAATGCAAAATTGGCAATACGATTTATCCAGCCAAAAAATCTTCACCTGACACTCATTCCTCCATGGTACGAAGATCCGAAAAAAATAATAAAACAAATGCAGAAATTTTCTTCTTCGGTCAAACCGTTCAGTCTGAAATTTCATCTCATCGAATCCCGGCCGCGGCTCGTTTGGATGAAAGGAAAATTTTCTCGGGAACTGGTTAGCCTCCAAAAAGAACTCACCCGATTTCTCCATGTCAAACTAGAGTCTCGGCTACTTCTCCCCCACATCACCCTCGCTCGATTTAAGAAAAACATTATCTTTGAAGAAAAAACTATCGACTGGAGCATGCACGTCAATTCATTTGTACTTATGAAATCCAGTCTTTCTCCAAATGGAGCAAATTACGAGGTGCTGGCTGAGTTTCCATCTCAAAATAATCACCATCCACTGTTATCCAATGCTTTTACGTAAAATCGCTGCTTTTTCAATGAGATCGTGGGGATTGTTGCCCTTTCGAAACTCAGAAATTATGCGACTAACTAAGAGTTCGTGTTCTTTTTCACTGCGGGTTTGTGGTCCGAGTGATTGGCTAATAAATTTCTCGATCGTATTTCTCTCTTTATTTGAAAGAGTACTCGTTTTCGCTACATATCTTCCCGCTTTTCTTATTGCAGTCTTTATCCCAGGATAAAATTCGTGAACAATTTCTAATAATCCTTGTCTTTTTGCCTCGTCAAGTGCTGCTGCAAGACCAAAAAACTCCGGCGGTATACCTAAGGAATACCCGGCCGCTGTAAAACCAATCGCCCGGGGTAACGCGTGTTTCCCTACTTGCCGGGAATAGCCAAAAAGTCCAATGTGCTGCACTCGCTCTCTCCGACTAGGAATATACACTGCGAGTGCACTGATATTTGGCGCAACTGCATCAATTGATTTTTTATAATGGGATTCAAAAAGCTGAATCGCTCTATGAATCTCTTTAGTTTGGGATTTACTTACTCTCTTGACTTTCGTTTTATGGAGTTTTTGTTGAATGTAAGAAAGTGCTTTTTGTACAGCAGCTTTGGGGTAGTCATAGCGAAATGCTCCCTGGATAACAAGCGTGCGAATCCCGCAAAATTCATCTAAAAAATCAGCAACGGAGTCAGGCGTGAGCCCTCCCCGAAAAGGGAGAGCACCGGGAGCTGTAATAGGATAAAGCCTAACGCCCAGTGATTTTTCAAGTTCGACATAGTCTGATAATGCCTGCTTGATAGCAAGCGTGGTTGCAACGATGCCGGAGTTTAGTGCCGGGTCAGAGCGGGCTAAGAACGGACGAATATACGAAACGGGTTCATTAAATGTTTTTTTCGAAATGGCAAGATATTCTTTTAGTATTAACGGTGATTGAAGAATTGACTCAACACTTTCAAAAATCGGAACAACTTCAAGCGTGCTTCCGCCGTTTTTACTTGGGGAAAACGACGAATGCGTGGCTTCTGCGATGCGCTTGAAGCTTTCGCGAAGCGAGATCATCTCTGTTGCGGTTTCCGTCATGGGAAGAATGACTTCAAAAAGCGGTCTGGCTCCAACTCCTGCTTCTTTGGCTATTTCTTCTGCTGCCAGAATCACCATAAACGCCCTCCCCAACCGATAGCCAGACTCGATCCTTGGATTTGGTACACGAAACGTCAAAAATACGTCGCGACCTATATGATTCTTGGCAAAAAATTCCGGATATCTCGACAGCAGCCGCTCAATGACTGAATCATCAACCAACTTTCCCTCCCAATCCCACATCACCTCTTGCCCAGCTAATTGGGAAAGAAGTACAAAACATTCTTTGAGCTCGTCATGCGTTTTAATAAGAGCCCGTTTGTGCCAAAAAGGAACACTCGCGTGATCAGGATGTTGGGAAAACATGATCGAGGGAATCTTCCGTTTCATGCTGACTTTCGGCGGCCCGGGTAAGCCTTGAGGGCATGGGCAAGAATTTCTAAAGCCCGTTTGAGTTTATCAGTGTTTAAAACATAGGCAATTCGCACTTCATTAACGCCTTTCCCCTCGCTGTTATAGAATCCAGCCCCGGGTGCGAACATCACCGTCTCATTGTTTTCCCGAAACGATTCAAGTAACCATACACAAAAATCTTCAGCATTTTTTACCGGTAAACCAACCATGCAGTAAAATGCTCCCTCAGGCATTGAAAGAGTAACTCCGTCAATTTTTGATAATCCCTTGTACAATACGTCTCTCCTCTTTTTATATTCTTCTTGAACCTCGTTAAGATACTTTTCGGGGATGTCGGTAAGTGCTGCACCCACTGCTTGATCGATTATTCCGCCCGATAGCCTACTCATTGCAATTTTAGTTACACCAGTAAGCAGAGATTCGTTGAGAGTTGAAAAAACGCCAAGACGGGCACCACACAGACTGTAGCGTTTGGATAAACTATCGACGACAATCATGTTCTCCGGATATTTTTTCATATACGGAAAAAGTGAGGCGTGAGGGCGATCGACAAAAATAAACTCACGATACACTTCATCGGAAATAAGAAAGAGATTGCGTTTGACTGCAAGGAGTACGAGCTCGTTTATTTCCCTTTGTGTATACACCACTCCGGTTGGATTACAGGGGTTAGAAATAAGTATTGCCTTCGTTTTTTTGGTTAAATACTTCTCAATGAATTTGGCATCAGGTAGATGAAATCCGTTTGAAATATAAGTCGGTACGCCGACAAGATGAACTCCGTTTAGGAGAGCCAGTGCCTGATAATTTGAATAAAAAGGTTCAAATACTAAAACTTCATCCCCGATTTCGCATGTAGCAAAAAATGCCATCGATATCGCTTCTGATCCGCCGACAGTTGCAATAATGTTTTCGGATTTCAAGAACGTGTATCCGAGACGGTGGTAGTAGACTAATAGCGCCTCAATAAACGCAGGTACGCCTGTCGAGGCTGCATAGCCAATCGGATTCTCGGCAAAGGTCTTTAATCGGGCAAGCATAACAGGCGGTGTTTTAATATCTGTATCACCGATATTAAGGTGTAAAATCCGTACCCCCCGGGCTTTTGCTTTTTGGGCATAGGGAACAAGTTTACGGACTGCTGATATAGGAAGAGTTGATGCTCGCCTTGATACGGCATTCATAATGCCGCATTCTACCACAAACTACTTACTCTTGGGGAACTTCGGGGATATTTTGTAGGTACTGTGAGTAGTCAATAGATGGCATTGCTGCCGGAACATCTGCGCCTGTAGGAAGTTGCGGCACTTGCGGCATCATTTTGGAAAAATCCTGGAAATTTACGTTTGAAGGCGGGGTAAATAGGCTGTCAGAAACAACTGCCGGCTTGCAGCTTTCTTTGTATTTTTCAAGCGATTCCATCATATTTCCTGCTTGATTTGGCGCTCCTGGTTCAGTGGTTGTCTGCACATCACTCTCATCCGGTAGCTCCATCATAAATCCGCCCTGCGCATTCCATGAATACATTTTTTTATCTTTTACAATCACACTCCCCGATTCCTCGGGCTTTGAACTCGTAAAGTCTGCTCTCACTGCGCCGCCCTTCATATACGACTTCGTTTGCCTGCCGGTTTCATCGGTAAATGAACATTCTAAGGAAAGAGACCTGGTTAACGCGTCTTGAATCGAGGTAAAAGAGGATCCTCCACTCTTACTCATGACCATGTAACCCACACCCGCAAGAAGAACGACTACGACAACTCCGATTATTACTTTTGTATTCACTTCTAGTGATAGTAATAGCAGGCAAAAACTTTGTCAAGTGTTAGATAAATAACCAAATCGTGAAAGCGGTGGTAATGAAGAAAGAAAATTTCGTGATGGCTCTGGCCGACTTGCCGAAAAACTCAGAGAGGCGAACCAAGAGAACGAAGCCGACAAAAACAGTTCCTAAAAGTGCCAGAGGCGGTAATTTTGGCGTATGGGTCGTAAACCAATTTCCCCAACCGGAATATTTTAAAACAATCATGTGGAAGCCGACGAATAAAAATGCGATTCTCACTCCCCAATTCTGTATTTTCCACCAGAGTTTGGCTGGGAGTGGCTGGACCTTGCTGTAGGAAAGCAAAAACAGAATGAACATAAGAATAAGCGCAATCAGTCCCGGATAAGCAGAGAGTGGCCGGGAAAGATAAAATCCGAACGGGCCGCGTCTGGCCAGCGGAAACATAGAAAGATACACATGAAATAGACCTGTATAAAATGTTAAAACGCCGAGTTCTTTACGGTACTTAAAGAAGGGATTAAAAAGCTTAAATTGACGAGAAAGCGGGCCGAGAAGTAGAACTATACCTAAAAGAAATAGCGTACTCATTGCCATGCCTTTATTAAGCGACGGAAGCCCAGTTTCTGCGTAGCGCACCGCAGCATACTGGTAAAATCCCCACACAACCCCAGCCGTCACAATTCCTGCAATACTATACTGGCGCATATCTTTTATTCTACATCAAAGAAAAATTCTTTTCTGTCATACTTCTCACAATGGAAATATCTTAACTGTCTCTGCGGTATATTTCAGCAACACGGGCAGCAATTTTTTTAGGGACGCTTTTATCTAAAGCAGAAGGCAAAATATTCTCACGCGTCGGCTTTTCTACACAGGAAGCAAGAGCAAATGCTGCACCTATTTTCATACTATTCGTAATTCTTTTTGCGTGAGCATCAATTGCGCCCCGAAATATTCCAGGAAAAGCTAATACGTTATTAACCTGATTAGGGAAATCAGATCTCCCCGTACCGACAATAAAAGCTCCTGCCTTAATCGCCTCGTCCGGCATGATTTCTGGTACCGGGTTTGCCATGGCAAAAATGATTGGCTTCTGGTTCATGGTTTGAATCATATCACCGGTCAATAGGTTTCCTTTACTTACGCCTATAAATACATCGGATCCGGCAATTGCATCACGGAGTGTTCCGTTCCTTCGCTTGTGATTACTTATCGAAGCGAGAAATATTTTGTGTGGGTGATCAACAATATCGTCACGATCTAAAGAAAGTAATCCTTTTGAATCACAAACGAAAATATCTTTCACTGGTTGGCAGATACGTTTATCCTGACCAACACAGCGAAGAAGATTAACTATTGCAGTTCCCGCAGCTCCCGCACCATTTACTGTTACGATAAGATCCTGCAACTTTTTTCCTGCAAGACGAGCTGCGTTGATAAGAGCTGCTAAGAGAACAATCGCCGTTCCATGTTGGTCATCGTGCATCACAGGTATACCGATGTCTTGAAGTGCATCTTCTATTTCAAAACAGCGGGGCGCAGATATATCTTCAAGGTTTATTCCTGCAAAAACTGGCGCAATATTTTTAACTACATTAATTATTTCGTACGCATTCTGTGTCGCGACGCAAATAGGAAATGCATCAATGTCAGCTTGCTCTTTAAAGAGTACTGCCTTCCCCTCCATCACTGGAATAGCGCCGTATGGACCAATGTTCCCAAGCCCCAATACTGCAGACCCATCTGAAACGATTGCAACAGTATTACGCTTTATGGTTAAATCAAAAGCTCTGCGATGATCTGCTGCAATAAGTTTTGAAACTTCTGCAACACCAGGAGTGTATACAAGTGACAGGTCATGACTGTTTTTAATCTTCACCTTAGAATAAATCTCGAGTTTTCCCTTCAGCTTTTTGTGAAGAGCTACTGATTCTGTATAAATAGAATTTTGTTTCATAAATAGTAAGTATAGAAATAAAGCTGCTCAACAATCAATACCTAAAATTGAGTATAATGGGCCTCGAACGATGTATTCCCGATGACATGCGCTGCGTGCAGTCGTGTTTCCGCATGGTACTCAAGTATTTTTTGCCGGATCGAGAATTTACATGGGAAGAATTAGACGAGCTCTTACATGCCCAAATCGGTAAAGGCACGTGGTGGCATGGTGCACTATTGGGAATAGAAAAACTCGGCATTCAAACAAAACTTATCGAACCATAATTTCTCAAAACGTGCGATTTTGAGAATCGACCGGCAACTCAAAAAGACTTTGATACACTTCTTGAGGGCGGTTGGCTTGTGGGAACAGAAATTAACGCACGCGTGTTACGCCATAAAGATGGAGTAAGTCCTCATATGGTTCTTATTTTCGCCAAAGAAAACGGCAACTACCTTCTTCATGATCCTGGTTTGCAGCCGATGCCGAATTTTTCCGCGTCCTGGCAACTTCTGACTCGTGCTCGTCGTTATGCCGGAAAAAACAGCATGAGTCTTGTGGGCTTCAAAAAATAACCCCCTGCTATGTTTTATGCAGTTTGAACGATAAATTGTGGTTTTTGCGGGTCAAAAGCTGCGATATTTTTGGTAGCATCTAAAATTTCGATTCCTAATACTTTTCCTCTCGCGTCTTCATCCACGAAAATCGCATCCGAGATTTTCCTTGTTCGGCGATAGACTCCTTTTGCCATTTCTATATACATGGCATCAACTTTGTCGTCGTATTTCATTTTCATGGTTACTCCTCTATAAATAATATCCAGTAATAATCATTATTCGCGACCCTTCAGTCTTGGTTATTACCTCTAGTAGTTTACTCCCAATTCTCCTTCTGCGCAACTTCCGTCCTCTAAAACTATCGATAATTTCTTGAGGTTCACTCACTGTCTTCGAAGCTAATTTTTGAGAAATTTTTCTCCTTTTTAACTGTCTTTTTGCGTGATCAGAAAATGCAATTGGCAAGGTTTAGTGTTTGTGGCTGGAGAGGTGTTTGTTGGAGATCTTGATTTCTCCGTGGACATGGGTGACGGCTAAAACGATCGCCAGAGAGAGATATACGGTCCAAATCGGAATGTCGTAAAAATCAGTACACGGAGAATTGGTCAGAGGTGCGAGGAATCCACATATGGTTTTGTACACAAAGCTATCGAAGTTGACGATATCAAGTGCGGCGGTCAGAATAAAAAGCGCAAAGAGAAAAACGTAGAGTGAATTGTGCGCAAACCAGCTTCTTTTCATTACACTTCTATCATAGGCACATTGTCATAGACAATACAAGTCCCCTAGTTTTCAAGTTGTTTTGTTTGAGTTTTTGCGAGCTTTTGCCCCAATAGCCCAAAAACTGATGTCACGGTACTCATAGAGTTATAAGCATTATTTACGTGTCTGCCTAAAACTCCCAAACTTTCTTCCACTTTTCCGTAATCTTTTTGTATTGCACGAAGAAGTTGAAAAACTTCCCTGGATTTCTGCTCCAATTCTTTTCCTTGGAAACTTAAAAGAAGTACCTGCAGATGTGCATAGAGTGTGTTGGGAGAAACCGGATAGACGCGTAAATTTCTTGCAAAATCCATAAGGCTCGTCATGTTTGCCATCTCGTAGTACACAGATTCCGACGGTATATACATGAGCGCAAAATCCATGGTTCCCTCTTCGGGTAAAATATATTTTTTACTTATATCGCTGAGGTGTTTTTTAACATCAGCAACAAAATCTTTCTTTGCCTGGTTTCTGATACTTTCCGTTTCACCTTTGTGCATGAGGGTAAAATTCTCCATCGGAAACTTTGAATCGATACAAAGGAGGCCGGCGTCGGTTTTGAGAACCGCGTCTACTTTGACTCCGGAGCGGAATTGATACTGGAGGTGAAATGAGTTTTTAGGGAAATTCTGACCTATCATATCCTTCAAAACCGCCTCACCAATGTTCCCGCGCAGTTTTGGTGATTGGAGAAATTCCTGCAAGCTCCGGATTCCCTTCCCTACCTCGCTCATTTCACCAAGATTTTTTTTAAGGTCACCGATAACTTTTGCCGCTGTATCAAGCCGTTCATTGAGTTGTTTTGTATTTGTCTGAAGGAGTTTCGCCACATCCGATGTGGAACCCCGCATGGCGTCATTGAGTGTTTTATTCGTATGCTCAATCGAGCTTTGCATCGACTTGAGCCACTCGGTCAGAGTTGCATCATCCTTCTTTCGTGTAAGGATCCACGCCAGCACTCCGAATCCGAGGGTTATTACAACGATAAGAATCACAAAATCACCTTGCATAGAAATTTATTCTAACATACAATTACTATGTGAAGCCAAAGCAGTTTAATAGTTACCCGTATATTGCCGGAAGTCTCGCGCTTATCATCGTTGCCGTTGTTTTCAGCGGCTTTCTCAACCGTCAACAGGCATCTCAGTCGTCAGCGGATATTCGGGCGCGGGCAAGTGCTCCCGGCATGGTAAAAGTAACAGGGGTTGTCAGCGAAGTGAATGAGGTTGAGGGGATAATTATTGTCGACGATGTGCGGTTTGAAGATTCAACAAAAAGCCTCGGTACTTGGTCAGTCACTCCACCATCCGGTTTTTCATTGACATCTGCATTTTCAGGAGCAAAACTTATAATCACAGTAAATCCCCCAACCATGCTCGCGGAGTCAAAAACCCTTTCAGCATTGGAGATTAAAGTTTCGAGGTAAGAGGTCCTTCTTCAGTATCTTCTACCCTATATCCTTTTCCCTCAATAATCTTTCGCATATCATCCGCTTCATTAAATTTATTTTCTTTTCTTAAATCTTCACGTTTTTGCACAAGTTTCATAATCTCATCAGGAATTTTTTTGACTTGAGTCTTTCTTGAAAGATCTAATCCTAATACTTCATCAAAATCTAAAAGTAAATCATGTTTATCCTGTGAGGGAATGTTACTTTTAGCAACCTCCCATACAACTGCAAGTGCTTGCGGCATGTTGAGATCATTTGCAAGCGCTTCGTCAAATTTTTTTTGATATGCATCAACTTTTTCAAGTTTTTCCTGACTTAACGCTGCCCTTCCGTCAACGTGTCCGCGCAATTCTCCCAGCGCTTTTTGTGCAGCACCGAGTGCTTCCCAGGTAAAGTTTTGAGAGCTACGGTAATGAGCGGTGAAATAAAAATAACGCAAAGCCAACGGATCAAAACCTTTTTTCTCGACATCTTCAATCGTATGAAAATTTCCCAAACTCTTGCTCATCTTTTTCCCGTCGACAGTGAGAAACGCATGGTGTACCCAGTACTTTACAAACGGTTTTCCTGTTGCTCCCTCGCTTTGAGCAATTTCATTGGGATGATGAACTGGGATGTGATCGATGCCGCCTGTGTGAATGTCAAACGTATCGCCAAGATACTTCATACTCATGGCTGAACACTCAATGTGCCAGCCCGGAAATCCGTCACCCCAGGGGCTTTCCCAATGCATTGTGTGGTCGGCAAATCGACCGGTGCGTTTGAACCACAAGGCAAAATCAGCCGGATTCTTTTTAAATTCTCCGGTTTTAACTTCTTCCCGCGCCGCGGTTTTCTTTTCTTCAAGTTTTTGTCCGAAAAGTTTTCCGTAGTTTGGGAATTTTGAAATATCAAAATATACTGCTTCAGGTGTGTCGTAGGCAAATCCTTTTTTAACTAATTTTGAAACGAGTGCAACCTGCTCTTTTATATTGTCTGTCGCTTTGCAGATGATATCCGGGCGAAGAACATCAAGTTTGTCCATCGAATCATAGAAGTGTTTTGTGAAAAATTCCGCTACTTCCCAGACTGTTTTACCTGTTTTGGCTGCACCTTTCTCGAGTTTATCTTCTCCCTCATCAGCATCAGAAACAAGATGGCCTACATCCGTTACATTTTGTACGTGCTTTACTTTGTATCCGAATCGCGTCAATACTCTCCGTAAAATATCATCACCGACGTACTTTCTCCCGTGCCCGATATGCGCATAGTCATAGACCGTCATGCCACAGGTGTAGAGACCGACGTTCGGTGGATTAATCGGCACAAATTCTTCAACTTTTTTCGAAAGACTGTTATACAGCTTCAACATAGTTTTATTATCGCATACGGGAGACGGTGGGGCTAGCTCCCACCGAACTCCCAACTTACTTTACGGTCCTAGGGTTGGACGAAAGTAAATTTCTAACTCTAGATACGGACTAGACGTATGATGCTCCAAATTCTGCTGTGACTCCCGCCATGCTCCTAACCGCAATCCGACTTCTTGGGACAATTTTCTTCTGTCCTCATCGCTAATTCCTTTTAACAAGGCATCAAATCTCCCATGTAAATTCTCCCCCGGCTTCAAGTTTCTGTTTACGGTAAGCAAAGCAGAAATAAGCACCTCCTGACGATATTTTTCCATAGTTTCACCTCCTTTCCTTTATTCCACTAAAAAACCCCGCTTGGCGGGGTTGTATCGTACACCTAAAAATTACTTACGTTACGTGCACAACACGACCCCCCAAGAAGGGATTGCATGCTGCGCAACAAGAAAAGGAAGTGAATACCATACTGTAAATTCCTATTATAAACCATCACAACAACAAAAACAATATTACTCCTCTTCTTTCGATCCTCTCCTTCGGATTCCAAGAAAAGCCTTAATCTCCTCTGGTATCCTCTGTTTTTGGTCTCTGAGTAGTTTTGCCATTTGAAGAGCAATAAACCTGTCTCGCTCCTCTTCATAATCAAAAGACTTATGCAAATTTGGTGATTCCTCTTCAGCCGTCATATACATGTCTATCCATAGAGCCTTCTCCGGATTTTGTCTGTTCCACTGCTCTTGCCACAAAGACGATAATCCAAAAGCAAGATTGCTCTCATGTGGTAAAAATTGTTCTCCTTTTGGAATGCCAAATGTAATCCTTCCAGGATCTCGCCTCATTGCATCAAGGATGCGATTTGCTTCGTTAACAAGATCAGCAGGTAAGTTATCTTGCGGAATTCGACTAAGTCCCTCTGAAAATGAATGTGATGCTTTTATAAAAGATGATTGACTCATATTTTTATTATGTATGTCTTGAAGTGTCACTCATTTTACGAATAAAATTCCGTTGCTCTTGCAACTCTTCTTCTGCTCGAATCAACTCTAATATTCTTTTTTCAACCGGTCCCATTCTTTCATTCTCTACAGTTTCTGACTGTCTTTCTTCTACAACGCTCTTTTTTTCTTCTTGCAAACCAGTATCGCCTAAAAGATCGGAGCTGTTAATTTTTAGCTGAGCACTTACCTCAGCATCAAGACGATCAGGACTCTCCTCATAAAAGTGTAGAAGTCTACCCGCTGCAGCTCTAATCCCACTCGTATCACCAGTATCTAATTTACTTCGAATTCTTGCTAGAAATGCTGCTCGCCCCCGCTCTAAATCCTGTGGGGAAATATCTGGCTGTAATCCTCCTTTTACAAAACTCTCTGTCATAATGGGCTATTCTATCATTTTTGCAAAAATAACTCATTGTGGGAAAGCCACATAGTCAAATTGCTGATCTACCCTCACCAGTTTTTCTTTCGATATTCGTTTATACATCTCCTTGTGCACAAAGAGGCATGTTGGTCTTTCCTGCCAATAAAAACGAAGATAATCGTTGAGTATATTATCAGGTAATATCGATTCAATCTTATCGTCGGAGCATTTACCGTAGTAAAAATCAGGAGGATTTTCGCGAAACATATCCACGCGGGCATTTTTGTACACATTAAATTCATGCATGATTGATGTATACCAACTATATTTGTATGGAGAATATCGTTTTGCTTGCCAATAAATGAGGTCATCTAATCCATCAAGAAATAATGTGTCAGAAGGATCGGACAATTGCCGTACAACTTCTCCGGCAACGTAATACTGCCCGTAGTTTTGGGTAAATTCTGCATTTCGATCAACGCGATCGTAGAGGTATGAGCGCGGATGAAATATAGCAAATACCGTAAGTAATATAAAGCCCAACCACAGGAATTTCTTTACATTAAGTAAAACAATAAAAATAAGAACACCGTAGCCAACAAGGTGTTGGAATGCTTCGTAATAGACGGTACCTGGAGGAACGGGTCTGATATTGGCAAGTCCTAAAATGATGAAAGGGAGAACCCAATGTTTCTTTGATATTCCGAGCCAAAAAAGAATCACAAGTCCAACTTCAATATAGCGGAAGAGATTCCAAGTTCCGCCAAAAAATATAAGAATCGGGTATGTAAACGACTGAATAATATTTGCTGATGAAGCAAGTATTCCATTTACCGTGACAACATTAAAAAAATAGTCACTTGGTAAGTGGAAAAAAATTGTGAAAATAGATAAAGACAAAAAAATGACTAAGGAAACCCGTTTATAGAGAAGTATAAACAATAATAATGCGAGTGGAATGTATGGCTCGCGTGAAAAAACAATAAACCATGTGACAATTGGGATAATAAAATATTCATATGTATAAATTTTTTTGAATTTAAGTCCGATCAAATATACCAGAGGATATACGATGAGTGCCTCTGCCAAGAATCGTTCACCAAAAACATATCCTTTTGTCACCTCGTAGAGAAATGCAAATCCCAATCCTATCCACCCGAATCGAAGCGTGAGAAATATATTCCAAGCAATTGCCCAGACAATAACAAAGAGTCGATGTTGTAAAACTAGCGTATAGATCGTCTGCGGATTTCCAAATCGCTGAATAAAAGCTGATATATACGCCATGATTGGCTGATGATTGTAGAAAATTTCGGAGTAGAGATGTTTTCCTGAATTGAGAAAATATCCTCCCATGTAGTTAAAGCAGTCATCGAAACAACCAAAAGCAGGAATTCGATCACGGTAGATGGGAAAAAGAAAGAACCAGAGACCAAAAAGAAGAACGAGGAAGAAAATCTTTTTCATTGATTGACTATATTCTTACCTGTTTCTGTTCCTGCCTGTTTTTTAGCAATATTTCGAGGATCCCCTTTTCTTG
>MFJV01000001.1:155314-228550 GCA_001780985.1 Candidatus Gottesmanbacteria bacterium RIFCSPLOWO2_01_FULL_43_11b
ATTGTTGCCATGCTGTCGCTTGTGCTTGTTTTTTTGCCTTCTCCTTCTTTTCTACCTCTTCTATATTTTTCTTTTCGAAAATCGATGGCTCCGGTTTTTTGGCATATCGCTCAAGCATTTGTCGGGGAGCAATTGGCTTTTCCTTGTGTTCCGGCTGTTCGGGTGTTGTTTTTTTTTCAGCTGTAGGAGAAATAATATCAAGCGGTACCTTAACGGTTTCCGTAACGATTTTTTTTCCTAGTTCACCAAATTCTTCAGTTATCTGACCAAGAATTGTTCCTGATTTTTTCATACGAATCCTAATTGCAGTTTTGCTTCATCGCTTAACTTTTCTGTTGACCAGGGGGGTTCAAAAGTTAATTCCACATTTACCTCTTTTACTCCCTTCAATTTTCCTACTTCTTTTTTAATCGGGTCGGCAATGAGATGAATAAGCGGGCATCCGATTGTAGTTAATGTCATCAAAATCTCTACAATTCCCTCTTTAATTTCGATATTATAAATAAGTCCTAAATCCCAAAGTGATACGCCTATTTCAGGATCAGGAATATTTTTTAAAACATTTTCAACATCACTCTTTGTAATCATAATTAATACTCACGTCGGCCTTCCAACGCGCGGGTTAGTGTCACTTCATCCGCGTATTCGATATCTGCACCGACCGGCAAACCATGAGCAAGACGTGTAATTTTAAGTTTGTTGTTGGTTGTTAGTTGTTTGTTTATATACATCGCTGTTGCTTCTCCTTCCATAGTTGGATTCGTCGCTAGTATTATTTCACTACAAGTTCGTTTTAATAAATCATCAATATAAAGCTCGTCCGGGCCAATGTTATTTAAAGGATCTATTGCACCATGAAGTACATGATATACGCCGTGATACTTCCTCGTCCTCTCGATGGATAACACGTCTGTTGGCTGTTCGACAACACAAATCATTTTCTTATCGCGCGTAGGATTCTTACAAATATCACACGGGTCCGCTTCAGAAACGTTTTTACATACAGAGCAAAGTACAGTGTTGGATTTTAAGTTTATAAGACTTTTGGAAAAATCGTCCAGATCTTCCTGAGGGACATGCAAAAGATAAAAGGCGAGACGCTGTGCAGTTTTGGGTCCTATACCGGGTAATTTTTCAAATGATTCAATTAATTTCGAAAGCGCTTTCGGGAGAAGACTCATGGGGTAATTATATCATCAGCGATGGTTTGGGCGACAGAGATAACGCTAAGTTTCGAAAACATTTTTTCTTTTGGCAAGTGAATGCTATCCGTAACAACAATTTCATCAATAGTACTGTCTGCAAGTTTTTTTGCGGCATCCCCTGCAAGAACCGCGTGAGTTGCCATGAAGTAAATATTGCCAGCCCCATGTGCTTTGAGAAACTCGCTCGTTTTAATTACCGTGGCTCCCGTATTAATAATATCGTCAAAAATGACGATATTCTTTCCGGATACATCCTGCGAAACACTTGTCACAACAACCTCTCCTGTAGTTCTATCTCTCTTTTTTTCAAGATATACGATGGGGAGGTTTACTTCATGTGCAAATTTTTCACTCCGAGATTTACCACCCATATCAGGAGACACAACAACGATGTTTGTTTTGTTACGTTTTTTCAGTTCTTTTGCAAAAAGTGAATGCGTAGAAAGTTCTTTAATTGGAATATGAAAGTACGGCGTAATCATCTCTGAATGAAGTTCAACTGTAATAACTGAATTAAATCCTGCTGCTTCAAGAAAAGTCGCGATAAGTTGAGCTGATACTGCCTCACCCGGGCGGAATTCTTTATCCTGTTTGCTGTAGCCCATCCAGGGAATGATCGCTGTTATTTTTTCAGCTTTTAGTTGTCTGAGTGCCTGACCGATGAGGCACAGTTCAACGAGATTTTGGTCGGCAATCATCGACAATGACTGGAGAACAAAAACATTCCTTCCAGAAACCTCTTCCATAACTCTCACGCGGCATTCAGTGTCGGTAAATCTGCCTATCTCAATTTTTCCTAAAGAAATGTTGAGAGTCTTTCCTACCGCGAGAGCCAGAGGTTCATTTGAGGTTCCGGATAGAAGAATTGGGGCCTGCATGGATAGATTGTAAAGCCAATGGCTTAAATTTTCAACAGTTCTTCGAGCTGGAGACGTGTAGCAGGCTGGTGAGAGTTGAGGAGAGTTTGTTCTATAAATGAACCGAACGATATTGATTCCGCCTTTTCATCTTTTGGTATGAAAACCATAGATCCATCACTTTTTCGCAGTTCCCGTATCATCCAGGCCTGCGTTTCTAAAGAAAGTTCTATTGCGCTAATTATTGATAAGTCGTTAAGTATTTGTCTACCTTTCTGTGAGGCAAGCACCGTAAGTTGATCAATCCAACCCGTACTCTGTTGACCTTTAATTTGTTCAATAATAGGAAGTATCTTACGATTAACAAAGAGGTGGGAAATGAACTCGGCAGTTCTGGAAGCCATATATAACTAGCGTATCACATGAAGGAAGAAAATCTGTGAGGTATCAAACACTCGATTTATCAATTTTGGATTCAGCTATGTCTAATGCTTCATCACGTGTTTCTATACCATCCTCTTTTGTTTTAGTTATTTTTAACTTCTCAAGATTTTTTTGAACGGCATACTGTATAAATATTCCATTCCCCCGCGCCTTTTTAACCTGGTCCGCAAGTAGTGTTAATAATCTAACTCTACGAGGTGGTATTTTTGTTAAACCTTCCTGAACTAATCCCATATTGTTCCTTTCTTTATGTCCCCTCTTGCCAACTTGTGAGGTATTTCTTTTGTTCGCGCGTTAGTCGGTCGATGGTAATACCCATTGCGGCAAGTTTTAATCGTGCAATTTCACTGTCCATCTTTTTTGAAATACTATAGACTTTCACTTTTACGTTATCTTTATTCTTTACAAAAAATTCAGCAGCGAGTGCTTGATTTGCAAAACTCATATCCATAACATCAGCAGGGTGCCCTTCTGCTGCCGCAAGATTAATGAGTCTCCCCTCGCCCAATATATAAATTCTTTTTCCTTCAAGGATATATTCATCAACATACGGACGAACCTTACGTTTTGCTTTTGCCTTTTTGCTGAGATCTGATATTGCGATTTCTACGTCAAAATGCCCGGAATTAGCTAAAATCGCTCCATCTTTCATGTTGAGCATATGAGAAAGTGCGATGACGTTTTTATCACCGGTTACCGTTACAAAAATATCCCCGATTTTAATTGCGTCCCGCATTCGCATGACAGAAAATCCGTCCATGACTGCCTCAAGTGCTTTAATTGGATCAACTTCAATGACAATTACATGTGCTCCCATACCTCTAGCTCGGGACGCAAGTCCCCGTCCGCACCACCCGTAGCCGCATACCACGAATTTTTTTCCGGCGAGGAGCATATTGGTTGCCCGCATAATCCCGTCAAGCGTCGACTGCCCGGTGCCGTAGCGATTGTCGAACATGTGCTTCGTGTCACTGTCGTTAACGGCAAACACGGGGATTTTAAGCGCCTTATCTTTTTCCATCGCCCGAAGACGAATGATTCCTGTTGTCGTTTCTTCATTAGATCCAATGAGCTCCGGAATTTGTTTTTTTCTTTCCGTGTGAAGTAGAGAAACAAGATCAGCTCCATCATCCATCGTTATCTGCGGATGAGTATCGAGAACTGCATTGAGATGTTTGTAATACGTCTTTGTGTCTTCGCCTTTTATTGCAAAAGTGGAAATATCATAATCTTTGACTAAAGAAGCTGCTACGTCCTCCTGGGTGGATAAGGGATTGCCTGCACATAGTGCTAAATTTGCGCCTCCAGCTTTGAGGACGAGCATAAGGTTGGCAGTTTCTGCGGTGACATGGAGACATGCGCCGATTGTAATACCACGGAGTGGTTTTTCTTTTGCAAATCGTTTGCCCAAAAGTTTAAGCACTCCCATCGATCTTCCCGCCCACTCAATCTTAAGTTTTCCCTGGGCTGCTAATGAAAGATCTTTTACGTCATGTTTCATAGAGCAATCATTGTACCAAAATTATCTTTGTAACGCTTAATGAAATCTTTTTTTGTAAATTTGTGAGTAACGGTACCGTACTTTTCTACTGTATAGGCTGCTGTTGTTGCACCCATTTGTCCAGAAATCTGCACGTCATAGTTTCGGAGATGTCCCGCAATAAATCCTGCCTGATATGCATCGCCTGCACCTGTTGGATCAACAACAGAGTGAGTTTTAACGGCTTTAACGTGAATGCTATCCGTTCGTGTCTCAATAACCGAACCGCGGCTTCCTAATGTGGTAATGAGAATGGGGACCATCGCAACAAGTTCTTCATGCGATATTTCCAATTTATGTTTCATGAGAGCTATTTCATAATCATTACCGAAGAGAATATGCGCCCCTTCAACTCCCTCACGAAGTTGGGTTGGTGTAAACGTTGCTAGTTGAAATGTTGGAGCGTAAAAATACGGTAAATTATACTGACGACATTCTTTCACATATTTTATCATCGCTTTCGGATCGGTAGGCGCAATCATGACTAAATCAACGTTATTGATAAATGGTTTAAGAGAGAGTTTACTCGCATATTTTTGTGCCCCGACATAAAACGAACCAATTTGATTGTCATCTTTATCCGTGATAACAAAGTACGTACTTGTCGATACATCTTTATATGTTTTTACGTATTGGCTGGAAATATTATTTTTCCGCATAAATGACCGGAGGGATGCAAAATCATCACCTGCTGTTGCAAGAATAATTGGTTCAACGCCGAGAAGATTTAAATTATAGGAAATATTTGTTGCTGTACCGCCGAATTGCTTCGATAGTTTTGTAACGAGGAAACTCAAAGAAATTCTGTGAATTCTATCTGGCATGATCCGGTCGGCGAAAAGCCCCGGAAAATTCATGATTGAGTCGTAACTGATTGACCCCGCAACGAGAACTCTCACTGCATGTTTTTTGATATTTCAGCCAGTTTACCTGCTGCCGCTTTTTGACTCGCTTTAATTGCGTCATTAAACGCTTGTTTGAGTGCTTCGTTTGCTACACCGTCAACCTCAACTGTCTTGACGTTTTGATTTCCTGTTATAACTAATCGGACATTGCCTTGGATTACCTCAAATTCTTCCTGTTCCAGTGCAGCCTGAATTTGTGCCGCTTGCTTACGCATCTGATTCACATCCCCTAACATCTTAAATGGATTCATCATAATTAATTCCTTCCTAAGACAACCTCTACTTTTGTTTTTTCACCAAACAATTTTTTAAACGTCGCTACCAACACTTCCTTTGTCTTTGGTTCAGATAACTTATCGAGGTGAAACTTGTAGAATGCCTCAATCGTTACTATACCATTCTTTACCTCTTTTGGTCTAGAAGATCGTAAGACGCCTGCAACAGAATGATTGTAGGACTTGAGTGAAGCAATCACATCTGTCCAATGCTCCGTGAGTTTTTCAGTTGTGAGTAATCCTGTCTGTGAGGGTGTTGCATATGTTTGCTCTCCACAAAATTCAATGACTGCAAGTTCAAGAGGTAATTGAGGAATAGGTGAAATTCGTAGCTCCGCGTACGCTTGAGTGAAACGCTTTATTGCCTCACGGATCTCTTCGCTTTCTAAATCGTTCAGTAACTGTGTTTCAAGCTTTTGGAGAATGTCAATGAGAAACTGTTTCATATCGTGTCCGTTCACCACGAGTTGACCGATGATGGAAAGTCCTCTCTTTACATCTTTTTGCATGAGAGCGTCAATAAATTGATTAAGAATTTTTTCTTCGCTAAGAACAAGTGTCTTTCGCACGGTGTCTTCTGAAATTTTTCCCCTATGGAAACTTAACTGTTCAAGAAGTTTCGTCGCGTCACGAAATGATCCGTCGGCAGCCTGCACAAGGAGTCCAAGTGCCTCTTTATCAATAACAATTTTTTCCTTCTTCACAATACGGACAAGCGCACTGGTCAGTTCATCTTTCCCTGCGGCAGAAAATGTTAGTCTCATACAGCGGGATTTAATTGTCACGGGAACTTTACCTGCATCAGTTGTTGCTAATACAAATACCGCATGGGGGGGAGGCTCCTCGAGAGTTTTGAGAAGAGCGTTAAATGCTTCCATCGTAAGCATGTGTACCTCATCAATAATGTAGATTTTGTAATCCCCGGAAACAGGGGTGAGTCCGATTTGCTCCCGAAGTGTTCGTATATCATCAATACCGCGGTTACTTGCAGCGTCGATTTCGAGCATGTCCATGTTGGTTCCTTTGGCAATACTTACACACTGTTCACATTTGCCGCACGGGCCTTCCCGTTTTGATAATTTTGTGCAATTAAATATTTTTGCAACAATTCTTGCTGCCGTGGTTTTTCCTGTTCCTTTTGGTCCGCTAAAAAGATACGCATGTGGAAGATCAGATTTGTCTTTGTGAAGAAGGGTTAAAAGCTGTTCCCTCACGGAAACATTATCAATTTCACTAATTATTTGTGGTCTATAGATACGATAGAAAGACATAATTTACTCCGGATGGTGCAGCCCGAACAAGTGATCAAGACCATGAAGAGTTAATTCAATTATCTTATCATCTACCATTTTATTTTCATCAACAGCTTGGGAAACTGCCTGCGGGTAAGAAACAACGATATCGCCAAATCGCATCACTCCGTCAGGATTATCCACAAAAGGCATGCCTTTAATTGTTGGATCATTGAGACCGAAAGAAAGAACATCTGTTGTGTCATCCAATTGTCGATAGCGACGGTTGAGTTCACGCATCCTGCGATCTCCGACAATGGTTACACTTACCTCCGCATCACTTTTAACTTTTTGGCTGAGTGCTTGCGAAAGAGCAGTTTTTATTTTTTTTCGGTCCACGGGAAAGTGTGATTCCGTTTGAAAAAGAATGGTAATCATTTCGTCATCATTTGTTTAATGAGTCCTGATACACGCCCACCGTCCGCTTTTCCGGATACTTGTGCCATTGCTTGTTTCATGAGAATTCCGAAGTTCGTTTCACCAGAAGATACTATTGGTTCAAGGAGTTTTTTAAGTTCTTCATCACTTATCTGTTTCGGTAAGTACCCTTCGAGTATACCGAGTTCTACTTTTTCTTTATCCGCCAACTCCGTTCGTCCTGCCTTTTCAAACGCTTCAATAGATTCTTTGTGCGTCTTTACCTGTTTTTTAATGACATCCAGTACATCCGCTTCCGTCAGTTTCTTATCGGACTGATTACCGTACTTGGCAATTGCTGCGTTATTTATCGCAGAGAGAAGAAACCGGAGCGTATCACGGCCGGTTGTATTTCCGCTTTTAATTGCGGTGGTTAGTTCGGTTTTGAGCTGATCGAAAAGCATATAGGTTAGTAATTGCGTCTTCCTGGATGCTTCAGTCTTCGTTTGAGTTCTCTCTTTTTTTCTTTTCGGATTTCAGCAGGTTTTTGATAAAATTCTCTTTTTTTTAAATCCTGCAATACTCCTTCAGCTAAAACTTTGCGGGTAAATTTTCTGATAAGCGAATCGGAAGTATCTCCCGGTTGCGCTTTTACAAACACCATATGATTAAAATACACACCTCCTTACAACTTCCTCATCTTGTCAACGTTTCCGAGTATATGTATATGCATGTGATCGATAACTGCTGCGCCTTTACCGTTGTTGACTAAACGATACCCCATAATGTTCTGCTCTGCAATAACCTTTTTAATTGTTTTGACGAGATGCATCAAAATGTCCTCGTCAGCATCGGTCAATTGATCAATATGTTTTTTGGGTAAAACCAAAAAATGTACCGGTGCTTGAGGATGAATATCTGGAATTACCAAACAATTTTCATCCTCATAGATAGGTTTTGACGGAAGTTCTTTTGCAATAACTTTACAAAAAATGCAGTCGTTCATATTTTTTCTATCGCCTCAATAATTTCCAGTAATGGTCTTTTACTTGGTCGCATGTCAGGATTTTTACTGCTTCCGTTTAATACCATATGGCGACTAGCGTGAAGAAACCAAGTCGCCTCGGGTTCATCTTTTTTTAATGTATCATAAAGGTTGGTGAGATCAATCTCCTCTTTGGGCAATGATTTAATACGTAAATATCCTTTCTTCGGATCTTTACGAACGACAATGACGTACCCCATTTTTTGTGCAAGGTGCACTGCTTCATCATTGATCGTTTCCAATCCAAGGCCTTTCCCCCATTTTGTCGTAAATTCCTGACCTTTTTCTTTAATATCTTTCTCAGCCCACACTTTGTTTTGAAATAATTTATAGATTCCGTCAAGCGCTTTCATTCCAAGTTCTACGATTTGAATAGGATTATCCGCATAGAGAAGTCGCCAACCGTCGATCTGTGATACTAACCCCATGTTCCAAAAGTCAGCGGTCGGATTTGGGAAAAAAACTTCACGAAAATGGTCTATTTCATTAACCACTGCGCAAAGCCTTTCAAGTGCAGGGTCTGCACCGTGTTCCCGTTTGACCTCTTGATATATAAGAAGTGCTGCACAGGTATCCGCATCAGTCTGGTGATGGTCAAATTTTCCAAATGCCGTGTCAACGTGCAAAATATTTGGGTCACTGTCAGGATCTTTATTTTCTAATGATTTCCCTGCAGGAACAAATGCAAGACTCGCTTCCTCCCATCCTGGCAAGAAGGTCTTAACAAGCCAAATCGATGTTATAGCATCCAAATCCGGCCCAATATGCGCTACGATCGTCTTCATCGACTAAGTATACTGTTTTGGAGATTTGAGAACAAGTGGTTTCTATAACAGATCTATAGCCTTTTTAAGACCATTCCTTAAATCTACAAGCATAAGGGTCACCTCATAATTATGGACCCAGTTATTAGACAAATTCCGTACCTGGTTTTGGTACACTCTCTCAGACTCTGGAGATTCATCCACACGGAGTATTCGTTCTAGGGCATTGACAAAATCTTCCTTTTTCATTTTATGTTTTGGATGAAGTTTAATTCCAAAAGTCTCTATGTCTTCCCGATTTATTTCTTTTTGAGGGCTCACCGGCGGTTTGGTAAAAAATTCAGCCTCACATTCATTGCCACTTAGTAAATTCGACATTGCCTGTGCAAAGATCTTTACTGACTCAATACGGCGTAATTTTCCATTACCCATTTCGGGAAAGTATTTAAGTACTGTAACAGGATTTGGTTTTCCCGAAATTGCCTCCCGTGCTATTTGCCATAAACTACTCAAACCACCTTCGTTTCCTGGTAAGCGTGCCATATGAGGCGGATTCTAGTACTCCACGTTCTCTCTGTCAAATTTAGTACGCTTGAGCAAAAAGGAAATCGGTGAAAAACGCTTCTACCGTAACGAGCTTCGATCTATCGATAAATCGAAGTATTTTATTTTCGTAATTTGCTAATTTTATCAAGTGCTCTATTAACCTTATCCCAAAACACTTCCATCTTTTCCTCATGTATCAACTTTTCTAGAATCCGCTTTACGCCCTCCCCTCCTTTATCCAACCAATTTCCTACTCTGTTAATCGTTGAAGTGCTCACATGAAGTATAAAGTGTATATCTTCATAGCTGTATTCTTTTTGTATCATAAGAGCAATCGCTAATCTTTTTGCCAACATGACTCGTTCTGTTTTCGTAAAAAAATCGTAGAAAAAATCCTTCGCTTCTGATTGAGATCGAATTGCACCTAACACCCACAAAAAATCATCTCGAATTGAGTAATAGACATCTTTATGAATCGGATTACGAGAAATTTGTGTCATTGCGTTCTACTTTCATCTATCGATAGATGAAAGTATTTTATAAGGAAAGTCAACGACTATCAATACGCTTGGGCGAAAAGCCAGCGGTGGGTAGCGGGTTTGCCGCAGTGAACACACGTTCCCTTTTCTTCTTTCGGCACCTGCCTGCCGGCAGGCAGGTCTAAGGGTAAACAACGGTTTGAAGCTTTGGTTTCTGCTTTAATTTTTGTTTCGCACGAGGCATCCTCACACCAAAATGCGGAAATAAATCCCCGCTCCCCCGCCATAATCTTTTTAAAATGATCATACGATTCTACCGTATGTGTATGATCCAGAGTAAATTTCTTGTGAGTTTCCAATAAATTTTGTTGTATCGTCTCTAACATGCCAGAAATTTCATCGATACTAACTTTCTTTTTTTGCATTGTATCGCGAGCAACAGCAGTAACTATTCCTTCTTCCGCTTCCTTATCACCAATCTCAAGTCGGATCGGCACACCCCGGACCTCCCATTTATTAAATTTAAAGCCTGCACTTTCCCCATCTTTATCATCGCATTTGACGCGAATCCCTATTTTTTTCAGCGCCTCTCTTTGTGCTATTGCATATTTTATGGTTTTAGGGCTCGATCCAGGAATAGGAATAAGGATCACCTGAATAGGTGCGATATTTGGAGGCATAATGAGCCCTTGATCGTCTCCGTGCGCCATGATGAGCCCGCCGATACTTCTTGTGGAGAATCCCCAACTGTTTTGCCACGGATAGAGCGGCTGTCCTTTTTCATCCTGCACAGTCCAATGAAATGCTTTTGCAAAATTTTGACCTAAATCGTGTGACGTACAACCTTGAAGCGCCTTACCATCCGGCATCAACATTTCAAAGGTATACGTTTTCTTAGCACCGGCAAATTTTTCCGATTCGCTCTTAACACCTGCAACACCGTAGAGAGCGAGAAGATTCTGGTACGTCTCTTTGTACATATCGAGTGCCCAACGAACCTCGGAAACCGACTCTTTGTGAGTATTATGAGCGCAGTGTCCTTCCTGCCACAGAAATTCACTCGTTCGTAAAAAGAGATACGTTCGCTTCTCCCATCGAACAATGTTATTCCATTGATTGATGCGGATTGGCAAATCTCTGTAGCTTTGAGTCCAACGTTTGTACATTTCATACATAATCGTTTCACTGGTCGGCCGCACCACTAAGCGTTCTTTGAGTTCTTCTCCGCCAGCAAAAGTCACCACAGCCATATGAGGAGCAAATCCCTCTACGTGTTCTTTTTCAAGATTAAGGAATTTTTCCGGTATAAAGAGAGGAAAATACGCATTCTCCACTTTATGAGCTTTAATAAGTGGATCCATGTAGTGTTGAATTCCTTCCCATAGCGCGAATCCATACGGACGAATAACCATACACCCCTTTATCGGCGCGTAATCGGCAAGTTGGGCTTTCAAAATAACGTCTGTATACCAATCCGATAGATTGTCGCTTTTTTTCTTGAGCTCTTTCTTTTCAAATTGCTTTTGCATATTAGTAAAGTTTTCCTCCAATCATTGCATCATCTTTATCGGGAACAATCAAGATGCACTCGCCATCTTCGTCCGGTACACCCAGTGTCAGGCACTCCGAAAGAAACGGTCCGATTTGGCGTGGTGGGAAATTTACGACGCCCAATACTTTTTTCCCAACTAATTCATCTTTTTTATAATGTTTGACTATTTGGACGCTCGATCGTTTCTGCCCAATCTCCGGGCCAAAATCAATCGTGAGCTTATACGCAGGCTTACGCGCCTCTGGAAAATCTTCGACTGCAATAATTTTTCCTACCCGAATATCTAATTTTGCAAAATCATCATATGTTGCCATAATTGTCAGCTCCTTTCCACAAAAAAACCGTTCTCCTTCATAAGGGTGAACGGTTCGTCCACGGTACCACCTTATTTGATTCTTAATTCAAGCTATCACGGGCATTCCCGTTTCTGTTCTTAGCAGAACCGCTTGTCCCGTTCGGAGCGGGACTCAAACGCGTTTCAATACTCCATGTAGTCTACCTTGATCTGTTGTCCTTGTCAATTATCATTACCCTGTCCCTGGCCTTGTCCCTGGCCTTGCCCTTGTCCCTGGCCTTGTGATCCCATGCCTTGAGGATTATTATCATTGCTATCATTTTCTTCTTCCAAATCCTCATCGTCGGTCTCCGTAATTTTTTCGAGTTCTTCAATTGTTTCTTCAATCGTTTCCTGGGTATCGGAAATTTCTTCCTGAATCGTGTCTTCTGTTTCGGGCTCTTGAATTATCGATTGCGTGGATGTTGGCGTAGGTGTCGACACAACGATTTGTGGGGTAAAAAAGGGTGTGGGCGTGGGGATGGGTGTTGGCATTTGTTGGGGTCTACTGGTTATTTCAGTTCTTTGTTGCTCGAGTTCTTGGGCAACTGTCTTGAGTGTTACCAGATAGGTTTGCGCAAGCTGTTTTTTCGCAGTTCTATTTGGCGCTCTGTCAATAACAGCTTTGGTTACCGCAACTTGCTTCTCTAAGTACGGCAATCCTTCAATGGATTGTTTATCCGATAGCAATCGTTTAACCTCCCCAAATCGCCGCTCTGTATACTTCACGTTAAGCGCACCGCTTGCCGCATAGGAAGGTTTTGCTAAAAATAACAGTGTCGATTCAAGGGCAAGTTTCGTTGGATACAAGACATTCCCTGGAAGAGCATTCCAGGAAGCAACGATAAGAACACTTGGGACGGCAAAGAGGAGTAAAAATCCCCACGTAAAATAATCCAAGATTTTCCGCATATCAGCCTCGCACTAATCTAAGAATATCATTAATGGAAATCAGGAGAATGAGCGCAAACAGAATGACCATGCCGATTTGGTGCGTGGATTTTTCAAACGCGGGTTTAATGCGCCTTCCCAGTATTTTTTCCAAAAACACAAAAGCAAGTCTTCCTCCGTCAAGGGCAGGAATAGGCAAAACATTGAGAACGGCAAGATTAAGAGAAAGAATGCTCATAAACTCAAGGACAGCTAACAAACCAAATTGGACTGCTTGACCTGTTACCTGCGCGATACCAATTGGTCCGGCAACATCTGCTTGCAGTGGCTGCAATGTAATCAGTCTCCAAAATAGAATACCCAGGGAACCAAGCATGTCCCGACCCCGTAGAAGATTAATTTCTAATGATTTAATAGGTGCAATGGAAATTGGATAAGTCTTTTTTTCGAGGTCTGATATAGCAACCCCCATCGGTCCCTGACCTTGCGGATATTCTTTTCGAGGGGTCACCGATACTTGAAATTCTCTATTTTCGCGGATAACTGTTAGGGTAACTGCCTGCCCTGCAAGTGACTTTGTTGCATCAATGAGATCGCTTGGTTTTGTAATTTCTTTATCATCGAGTTTTGCTATCACGTCATTTTCCATAAGTCCCGCAGCCGCTGCCGGTGTTTCCTCCAACACCCGCTCTATGTGCACTCTTCCCGAAGGCTCCATCACTCCCTGCGTTAAAAGATATGACGTAATTCCAACTGCAAGGAAAAAGTTCATTGCAACACCTGCAAGAAGTATCGCTGCCCGCTGTTTTTTGGTCTTTTGCCAAAAAAGAACTTTACCTTTTTGCTGGCCTTTCTCTTCGTCATCTTCTCCCGCAAGTTTGACAAATCCACCGATCGGAAGCCAGTTAACCGAATACATTGTTCCTCTTACTTTCTTTCCAAAAATCCGCGGCGGGAGTCCCAATCCGAATTCTTCAACATCCACTCCAAAAAAACGTGCAACGAGAAAATGCCCCAGTTCGTGGACAAGGACAAGAATGCTTAAGATGACAAAAAATGTTACGGCAGTGAGGATCATACTTTTGTATTGTCATCCCGGGCTCGACCCGGGATCCCTCTTTTTCAAATACTGGATTCCGGCTCAGGGGCCGGAATGACAAGAATACTAAACCTGTAGTAATTCCGCTTCCTTACGTTCCCCAATCGTATCGATTTCTGCAATCATTTCATTAGTGAGTTCCTGAACTACTTTTTCGCCGTGTTTTCGTTCGTCTTCCGAAATAGTCGCGTCTGATTCTAGTTTTTTAAGGTGTTTCATCGCTTCTGCCCGTACTTGACGCACCATTATGCGTCCTGCTTCAAGTTTTGTACGTGCGAGCTTAATGTACTCTTGCCGGCGTTCCTCAGATAACGGGGGAAGTGTAATACGAATAATCTCTCCGTCGACGACCGGTGTAAACCCTGCATTTGCTTCCTGTAATCCCCGTTCTATTTCAGCAATAATTGAGGGATCAAATGGCGCAATCACAATTGTTTTGGCCTCCATGGTTGTAATTGTCGCTAGTTCCTTAACTTTAAGTTTTTGCGATCCGCCATAGACGGAAATGATTATATTTTCAACAAGTGCTGATGTAGCACGACCGGAGCGAATTGAGGAAAGATCCGTATGCGTGACCTCGATGGCTTTTTTCATCTGGTCACGGGCTTGGTTCGTAACAGGATCGATCATTTATCTAATCCTAAAGCAATTCGACTGAATTTAGCAACTGCGATGTTTTCTCCGACTTTGGCGACGGTTTGTTTGACAAAATCTCCTATTGTCACCTTTGGATCACGGATATATTCTTCTTTGAGAAGTTCCGTGATGTTTTTGGGGTTCATGGAGGCAACTTGTAAACAAATCTCGTGAGCAAGATGCTTAAATTCATCAGTTCGTGCAACAAAATCCGTCTCACAACGGAGTTCGACAAGAACACCAATTTTACCATTTGCATGAACGTATGACTCAATAATCCCCTGTGATGTTTCTTTCCCTTCTTTCTTAGCAGCTTTCTCAAGCCCTCGTTCTGTGATGAGTTTCACAGCTTTTTCGAAGTCACCCTTTGCATCCTCAAGTGCCTGCCGGCAGTCAGAAACACCGGCTTGTGTTTTTTCTCTAAGTTTTTTTATATCATCAAGTTTTACTTGCATCTTTTTTCTCCTTTTCCTTCGTCTCTTTCTTTTCTTCTTTCTTACTTTCTTTCTCTGTTTTTTCCCTTCCTTCTTTATATGCATCAGCGATATATTTTGCAATGATTCGAATCGATCCTACCGCATCATCGTTTGCCGGGATGACAAAATTAATATCGGCCGGATCGGAATTAGTGTCAACCACACCGACAATCGGGATCTCTCTGCGTTTCCCTTCACGGACTGCCGCGTCCTCTTTTCGTATATCGACGATAAAAAGTGCATCCGGAGGAGCATTGAGAGTAAGAACCCCGCCATAAAATACGTTGAGTCTGCTTAGGTAGTGTCCAAGTTTCGTCTGTTCGTGCTTGGGAAACTTTTTCCATGCACCTGTTTTTTGCTCTTCTGCAAGTCTAATTATTTTTTTAATATTTTTGTGTACCTCATCCCAGTTGGTGAGGAATCCACCGATCCATCGTTGAGTCAGATATGGTGCACCGCAACTCTCTGCTAACTCTTTGACGATGCCACTTGCCTGGCGTTTGGTTGCGACAAAAAGCACAGTCCCGCCTCGTTGGGCAACTTCTTTGACAAATTGTGCTGCTGCCTCAAGACCTGTTTTTGTTTTGGCAAGGTCAATTATGTGGATGCCGTCTTTTTCGGCGTAAATAAATTCCGTTGCCTTTGGATTCCAGCGTTCGGCTTTATGCCCAAAATGGCACCCTGCTTCTAATAATTGTTGTAGTGTTATTTCTTCCATAAAAAAAGGCGCAACACGCGCCAAAGTAATTGACTACGTGTTCCTTATCTCCGCCACTCATGACCCTTTTGGGAGGAACACTTATGAGTGTGAGTTATGGGACAGGAAACTTCTTAGTTAATATTATAACATTTTTTCTTATTGTCGCAAGTTTTTTGTTTTTCATTAGCTCTACACGGGTTTTTTTGAGAAATAAACCGCGGTCTACTTTCTTTTCAGGCAGTCGGTAGTGCGAAACTTCAGCGATAACTTGGGCAATCCATTTCCCAATTTGGTTCATTTGTTTTTCCTTCATACCGCGAGTGGTAATTGCCGGTGTTCCGAGACGGATGCCTGAGGGATAAAAGGGCGGATTCGGGTCATGCGGGACACTATTTTTGTTTACGACAATATTGGCTACCTCAAGCGCTTCTGCAACAATATTACCTACGACTTTTTGGGGACGAAGATCAACAACCATAAGATGATTATCCGTGCCATCGGTCGTTAATGTTAACCCCTGATCCATCAACGTTTTTGCTAACACTTTTGCATTCATTACAATTTGCTTAGCATATGCGCGAAATGCCGGTGTTGATGCTTCTTTGAGCGCGATGGCAATTGCGGCAGTTACATTATCATGCGGCCCGCCCTGGAGAGCCGGGAATACTGCTTTGTCAATTTTGTCTCCCATCATTGGATCTTTTTTTATACCCTGATCAGTTACCATGAGCATGGCACCTCTTGGACCCCGTAAGGTTTTATGTGTCGTGGTCATAATAATGTCTGCATACGGAACAGGTGTGGGATGAACACCGCCGATTATCAGCCCCGTAATGTGGGAAATATCTGCAAGGAAATATGCACCAACACTGTCGCAAATTTCCTTCCACCGTTTCCAGTCATAAATCCTTGGATACGCTGTTGTTCCGACAACAATTATCTTAGGCTTTGTCATAATCGCAAGATCTGCTACTTTGTCCATATTAATTCTGCCGTCTTCTTCAACATCGTACTGTGCTGGTCGGAAATATTTTCCTGAGAACGTTACTTGCGGATGGCCGTGTGTCAGATGTCCGCCGGCAGAAAGCTTGAGCCCCATTATTACGTCTCCTGGGTTAAGGAGCGCAAAATATACCGCAGCATTTGCAGGTGAACCGGAATAGGGTTGAACATTAACGTGAGGAACTTTAAATAATTTTTTGGCCCGTTCTATTGCGATATCTTCAATTTCGTCGATATACGTATTCCCCTGGTAGTAACGTTTATGAGGGTACCCTTCAGAATATTTATTCGTAAGAACCGAACCTGTTGCTTCCCGTACAGCCTTCGAGGTGTAGTTTTCGCTGGGAATCATTTCCAAAACTTCCGATTGACGCTTTTCTTCAAGTGCTATTAATGATGATATTTCTGCGTCTGCCATGTCTCACATCATACGTAATTTCTTGGTACAATACAAATATGAAATATATGGTCATTCTCATATGCGGTGGGTCCTGTTCCGGAAAATCTGTGTTTGCATCACTATTTCAAAACGCAGTGATTTTGCCTCAAGATCACTTTTATTATTCTAAATCGCAAATGAAATCTGACAACTACGACGTACCTGAGTCAATTGACATTGCTGAGTGCGCGGAAGCTGCGAAAATACTTAGTGAAGGAAAATCCGTAACAATTCCTGTGTATGATATGAAAATTTCAGATCGGGTGGGAACGCAGACAATCACACCAAAACCCGATACGAAATTTGTTGTCGTTGAAGGAATTTTTACCTTCCATGAGCCGCTCCGTGAACTTGGCGACCTTAAGATTTTCATTGACACACCGACGGAAATTCGAGTGGCTCGGCGAATGCTTCGGGATGAGGAAAAAGGAAGAAGTGAAATCGATACGCTTTCGTGGTCAATAACAGTAGAAAAATATCATCGCCAACATGTAGAACCCATGAAGAAATTCGCAGATCTTATTATCCCCTTTTCATATAATCCGGTGCGGTTTGGAGATTGATTAATACTGAACTTCTCGTTTTCCTCCTTTTCCTAATCGTTCCATAAATTGACGGTTATAATCCTCCGCGATTTTTGGATCGATATATAGAATATCATATCCCGAACCGTCGTCTTTTTGAATAAGATAGGCAACGCCGTTTCCATATCCTAAATCTTGAGGCCTAGGAAAAATTGTCTGTCCTCCATCCCCTTGTTGCCCTCCAACTTGTCGAGTCATACTTCTTCCTCCTTTCTATCGATAAATTTTGTGATCGGATTCACAGACAGCGATATATTTATCAGCCGCTCCTACAACCACTTGCCCTTTTCCGCCTTTGAGTCTTTCCGTATGTCTTGCAAGCGATCCGCAGCGCTGGCAAATTGCAAATAGTTCAAGTCGCTCGTCGGCAAGTCCTAATAGATCCGGTGTTGCACCGAAAGGTTTTCTTTGGTAATCATATAAAAGCCCCGCCGCAATCACATGAATACCGGCAGCTTTGAGTTTGAGGGCAACATCAATTATTTTTCTTTTATCAAAAAACTGCACTTCGTCTAATATTACTTTGTTCGCTCCGGAAGAAAGTATGCTTTCTACAATGGTTGCGGGTTTTTGCCCATCGACGATGATTGCTTTGCTTCTTTTGTTATCATGGCTGTGAATTTCTGACTTTGCTCCATATCGATTATCAATGGAGGGTTTGACTGTGAGGACTTTATATCCCATCCGTGTAAATACCTCGACCATCGCAACAAGTTTTCCTGTTTTACCCGAGAACATCGGTCCGGCAATAACAGTGAGCTTGCCCTTTTTTTTACTTCGCTTCATGTCATTCACAATATCCCGTTTTGGGCAAAAACGTCAAGTACCTCTTTATGAATTTCTTCACGCGGCCTGATTTGACTATCTTTGGTACATTGAATCATTTTCCAGTGTGGATATCTTGCTACCAATGAAAGGTACAGTGTCTCAACTGTTTTGAGAAGTTCCGTATCTTTTTCATACGTATCTTTCGTATTTCCCCGTTTATCTATAAGCGACTGAGCTGACTCTACCGGCATGTGAAAATACAAAACAAGATTTTCTTTGGGAAGTCCGATAATTTCCTGCTCGAGTTTATACACCCACTCAATAAAGCTTTGTTGTTCACTTTGAGGGAGTTTTGCCGCGTGATAGACAGCACTGCTTGCAGTGTAACGGTTACTTAATACAATCTTCCCTCCTTCAAGCCACGAAATCACGTCATTTTTAATTTGCCACCTATCGCAGGCAAAAGGTAAAACAGCAAGTTTTGGAGGTATGTTTTCTCCTAATTTTCCAAGGAGAAGGTCTTCGGCAATGCTTCCGAAAAATGATTCTTTATACCTTGGGAAGTCAATTGTCGCATGGGAAATATTGTGGTTGGTTAAGTAGCGAACCAAAAATTCCGCTTGAGTTTTCTTCCCCGATCCATCCGTTCCCTCAAAAACAATTAATTTCCCTTGCGTCATAAGGTTATCTTATCATAGATCAATTTAGTGTATAATGGGGCGCCATGACAAACCGTGAGACAATGACGTCGCAAGATGCCGTCGAAAGAGATGCAAGACTCGACAGCTGGCTTACAGAATTTCATAAAATCGTAGACCCAGAACTAGGAGTTTTGCGCTTCAACTTGAGAAAGTCCTGGGAACGATATGTTGAAGACCATATTCACAGTCTTCTGCGCGACTTGCGTGATCCTGAAAATCGAATCAAACCAAAAACAGAAGATAATATAAAAATGATTCGCATACTCACGAGGGCTGACAGAAAATGGAAGATACTCTCGCAGCTCATTCGTCAGGGAGGGTTTATTGCTATATGGGATAATTCTCCTTTTGATGAAGAAGCTGAACACCGTTGGTTGAGAACCCGGGACGATTTTCCCAATCATTATTCTTTGAGAGTTGCTCATTCCAAACAATTGTTTGATTTATTGCAAACCCCGGTCTTCACATTGGACACGGTCACCTTAGTCGATGGTCTACCGATAGAAAAACCAAAAACCATTGAAGACGCACAGGACAGAATCACACAGATGAGTGACAAGCAAATTTCCACTGAAACGGGTTGGGTTTTTGGGACCCAAGTAAAGTCCGGCGCATCCGTAACCCTCCTCAACAAAACTGGGATCACCTACCATGTTAAACCTGTTCTTCTATCAAACATCAATCGTTATCTTCAAACCGCATCATCGATTTTTGATGTGTCTGGAGGAATAGATTTAAGCTCTGTGCAGGCACGGACAGAATTTATTGATATGAATGAGCCGGTAATGGTTTATAGTCACAATAATTACGCCGACACGGGGCAATTAACTCTGCGCGGTGAAGATATGAAAAGTCCTCTATTTGACCCTTTTTTTGCAGGTGTTCCAGTCCATGCTGTCAAAGCACTTCTTCCGCTGATTCCTGCAATTTATTTATTTGGAGACCCGTTTTACATGGAATCATCTTACATGGAAGCTAAAACCTCAAAAACGTCGTAAACAGTGGGGATCGAAACATCGGCCGCTGGATGTTTTTCAGTCGACCACACGAGACATGTTTTCATACCGAGTTTTTTAGCAGGAATCAGATCGACGTCAATCCGGTCGCCTATCATCAGATGTGTTTCAACCGGCTGTTGGGTCTTATCCAAAATATATTGGAATCCTTTCAGGCTTGGCTTTGTATCTCCAACTAGTTCCGCCGTAACAATCTCTGCAAAAAGTTCTTCCGGGACTCCAAGTGCATGCAAAGCCGGGATAATTTTCTTCTTTATTCCGTTGACGAATAGGAAATGAGTGTATGACGAAAGATTCATGAGCATTTGAATAAGCCGTTCATCACGTTTGAGATATTTCGTCCGATCATAATATGCTTCCATTTCAATTGCCGACTGCACTACAGAAAGATGAGATAATTTTGCGACAACCTGGGTAGCGCTCTTAAATTGTTTTTTATAGATCTCGTTGAACTTTTCGACTACTTTCTCCTTTGACCATCCAGCGTGATCAACAATGACACGGTACTCTGCTTCCCGAACATCGTTTTTGAGAGCTGGTATAAGTTTGTAAAATGTCCCATCAAAATCCCAAATGATTACTTTTATAGAAAAAAGTTTGGTCATACTTTTATGCTTCTAATTGTCCAAGGTGGAGTATTTGGCGAGAACTTCCCATAATAGGCTTTCCGGCAAGTGCTTTTTTTACAGTTGACACAAGTTTTTCTCTCGCCTTTTTGTAATGCACGATATCTAAATGATTTGTTTTCACAATTAATACCCGGATGGATTTATTTTCCCGTAACCATTTGTGATTGAGCATATCGAGGAGCTCTAAATAACTTGTAGAAATCTGCTGTTCGTAGGTCCTCCCGCGTTTTTTAATGCGAGTTTGTAAAACTTCTGTAGACGTTTCCAAAAAAACAATAAGGTCTGGCGCCCGCATAAATGGCTCGAATGCTTTATACACTTTAAGGTAAAGCCACCACTCTGCTTCATCCATATTTCCCAACACGTATTGGGCTTTTCCGTACGAGAGTGCATCCTGTTGGATCGGCGTATCCTGGACTATTGAATATTTCTCTAGAATTTTTATCGTCTCGAGCATTTGTTTTATTTTTTCCATGAGAAAAAACATTTGCGAATGAAACGCCCATCGCTTCATGTCTTTATAAAAACGGGGCAAAAAAGCATTTTCACCAAAATGTTCTTCTAACAATTTGAATTTCAACTCGTGCGCCAGCAATTTAGCTACTGTGGTTTTCCCGGCGCCAATAGTACCCATGATTGAAATGTATATTCTCTTTTTCATGTAAAACTTGACAATATTCTAGCATATCTTTAGTATGAAGAGGTTAGGTTCTTTAAAAGAGGGCGGAAATTGGAAAATTTAAAGCGTGTGGACCAGCCCCTCGCGAGGAGCTGGTATACGAGGAAGGGGAAAATCGAATAGCCCGCCAGTCGGCGGATAAATCTGCGGATACCCCTTGGTAGCGCTCTCTACCACAACAATAGACAGAAATGACTATTGAGGAGCCCGTCTCTCTTTCTAAACTTCATGTGTGGAATATTTGGCTACGTTGGTCCTAGCCCTCATGGTGCAAAGATAGTTCTTGAAGGTCTCAAACGACTTGAATATCGCGGTTACGATAGTTGGGGAGTTGCTGTTGTACCTGCTTCAAAGGGTAAAATTGTCGTAAAGAAAAAAGCCGGAAGAATAGGCAAAGCTAGTGTTTCTGATATGCCAAAAGGGTCTGTTGCGTTCGGGCATACCCGCTGGGCAACCCATGGAGGAGTTACCGATGTTAATGCACACCCTCACCTTGACTGCACAGGAAATCTTGCTGTCATTCACAATGGTATTTTTGAAAACTATGAGAGTATAAAGCAGGATCTTATTAAAAAAGGGCACCGTTTTATCTCCCAAACAGATACCGAAGTTATCGCCCACCTCATTGAAGAATATGCAAAGACCATGATGTTAAGTAAGGCAGTGCAACGGGCGTATAACGAAATGGAAGGTCTTAACGCATTCATAGTTATCCAGACAAAAGAACACCTCCTCCTTGGGGTAAGAAATGGGTCACCCTTAGTCGTCGGATTCGGAGATCCGGAAAATTATTTGGCAAGTGATGCTGCAGCGCTCATTCCCCATACCCGGCAGGTTCATTTTCTTGAAGATGATCAAATGGTAATTGTTGGAACTGATCAGGTAAACATATTTAACGCAAGAACCGGTGAACGCATTCGTCCGCTTAAACAGAAACTTACCTGGTCAGCAGAGCAGGCAGAAAAAGGAAAATTCCCTTATTTCATGCTGAAAGAAATTTATGAACAGCCCGGGCTTATTTCAGAAATTGCCGGAGAATCAACGATCCAAGCCAAAAAAATTGCGGAGGTTCTTAAAAACGCACATGGCGCCTATATCGTTGGCTGCGGAACTGCCGGATATGCTGCTCTTGCTGCTCAATATCTCTTTTCAGCCATATCAAACAGACACGTTAACTCTGTTATTGGCAGCGAATTTGGCTACCTCCAAAATTTTCTCGTGAAAAGAAGTGCCGTACTTGCCCTTTCACAATCCGGCGAAACCATGGATATTCTTGAGGGAGTCAAGAAAGCCAAAGACAAAGGTGCAAAAATTGTTTCTTTGGTTAATGTCGTCGGATCCTCGCTTTGGCGGTTATCAGATGTAAGACTCCCAATTGGTGTAGGGCCGGAGAAAGGGGTCGCATCTACCAAAGCATTCATCGGGAAACTTACCCATCTCATACTTCTCTCTTACGCAATGATAGGCAAAATTACCAAGGGTCAGCGGATACTCACGCGGGCTGCAAAAGCAGCAACCGAGGTTCTCAAAGAGCAGCGGGTGAGTAAAATAATGAAACTTGCAAAAAAACTCAAAAATACGGAACATATTTTTGTTATCGGGAGAGGGCTTTCATATCCTGCGGCGCTTGAAACAGCGCTAAAAATTAAGGAAATTTCCTATATCCATGCCGAGGGCTTGGCCGCAGGGGAACTCAAACACGGCCCACTTGCGCTTGTGACGAAAGGCATTCCCTGCATCGTATTTGCACCCAACGATGAAACACAGGGAGCAAATCTTGCGGGAGCCATGGAAATGAAAGCACGAGGTGCGTATATTATCGGGATCTCACCCAAAAAGCATGAGGTTTTTGATTATTATCTGCCGGTTAAAGACGTGGGAGAGGCAACAATTATTCCCAATGTCATCGTTGCCCAGCTTCTGGCGTACTATTTAGCAATAGAGCGCGGCTTCGACCCCGATATGCCGAGGAATCTAGCAAAAAGTGTAACAGTAAAATGATACCTAACGGATTTCAGGAGAACCGACAAGTGTGACGTTTCCATACTCCGGAACTGAAGCATTCAATCGCCCTCCTTCAGTCATTTGTCCGACGCGTCCACCAAAATAGTTAACATTTCCATTATCTGATACCTGTACTTCTTCTCCCCAATGGAACGTCGCGGTTTCTCCGTCCACGACAACACGCAATCCATCAGCAATTCTTACGTCTCCAAGTAAAAATTCATGAATTCCCTGTAAAAGCTCTTGGTCAATAGGGGCAAATCCTTCTCCAGTTTGATAAATAGTTCCGCTTATGGTTGTTTTCATAACTCCTTATTTGCCGCAGGATCCTGATTATATTTTTCCGCCTTGCCGAGTTTAATATAATATTCTGCACGTTGCAACTCTGTGCCGATGTAGATGAGGTGGCTGGGTAAAACCAAGTAATCGCCAATGTTGATCATTTGAATGTAGAGTTCCATCGCAGTTTTCCCCCGCCATTCTTTGAGAAGCAATCCTCCCTCTGGCGCGTAGAGCTTCACTACAATTTCATATATTTTTGATTTTTCGGCATACTTTGTCGGTCTGCCTACTTGATTTGACTGCTCAATTTCTATTGTTATATTTCCACGCCTGTCATCCTCAAACATTTGACGACTCGTATATCCTAGTTCTTTATCGTAGTTATCTTTGAGTATTTTTTCGACAAGTTCGTAATCGTCGCTATAGATATGGGCTGAATGGGTAATCATGACAAACGGGCCCATTGTGTAGTCCGTCTCGTCGCTGACGAGTTTTTGGAGCTTCAAGAGACTAAACACGTTTCGCGGCCACCCGTGCACCATATCCTGACTTCGAAAGTGCGTTGTACAAAAGAGTTTGCTGTCTTGAATGGAAAATAACACTTGGGTGAGGCAAGGTGTATCACCTTTATTTACCTGATTCCAGTCTTCGCTCACTTTTGCAGTAAAAGCAACCATTTTTTTGCTAAACGGCCGATTTTTGATAAGTTCAATAATCTTTGCGATCTGATCGACATTGTCATGATTCCGTAATCTCTGACCGTATGTATAAGCTATACCGGAAATTTGTTTAGCGGAAAGCACTTGCGGGTAATATTGTAAAAGCTCTGTTTTAGAAAACGGAAAATAGTGCGGTAAATACGGATCTTCTGGATTCTCTTTATACACAACTGCCATCACGTTGAGAAGCTCTTTGAGTTCATTTTCCTGGGTATATCGTGTTTGCTTATTTCTCCCGTAACGCATAATATTTTGAAGAATTTTAAGCCAGGTTTGGGCCGCTGTATCGCCGTCAATACGAAACCCAATCTGTTCACTGGGGTATGTGAAAGGCTTTGGTCTACTCGTTGGGAAAACCTTGGGTTTTGTGAAGGGTTGAACACGCTCCTTACTCAATATATCAACCGTCTTTTGGAGCTCACTGACGGGCTTTCCGCGAAGATTGATCACTTCTACACTTTTTCGAAACTGGTCAATAGCATCTTTTCCAATCTCTTTTTCTATCTGCCCCTTCTTTTCGTCACCGACGATGAAAAACTCATTGTCTACCCCATTTTGCATGAGATTTACTAGCGCCTGCCCGCTTCTCGATAAATCAGCACCCCATAGCACTATTTTCCTCACATGCGGGTTTGCATAGATATTCCGAATCATGGCTGAAATTCCGGCCGACGAGTAGAGATTCCCGATTGCACAGTAATTTGTGGCCTCAAGCATCTTGGCCACTACCTGTCGTTCCGTCCACATAACGGCAACCCCCACGGGATTGTTCGGATCTTTCACTTGGAGCACGTGACGATATAGTATTGGCCAATCCATTATCTTTCCATTCCTATCTTACTTGGCAGGGGCTTACGCTGACCGATATATTTTGCGGTCTTACGCTTGTAGTACGGCATTTGTGCTGGGCTTGTAAGTTCTTCAAATACTATTGAGCAAATACGCATCCCGGGGTATAACATGACTGGGATTCTGCCCATATTGGCAAGTTCCAGTGTGATATGCCCCCGAAATCCAGCGTCTATATTTGCTGCTGTTGAGTGCACGACTACCCCCATCCGTCCGATTGAAGACCTACCCTCAAGCTCACCGGTCAAATCTGCCGGCATTTCTATGTATTCGCGAGTTACCGCAAGAATAAATTCGCCGGAGTGGATGGTAAACGCTTCCCCGTTTTTCACTCTCACTTCGTGAGTGAGATCTATAAGTGTTGACGGGTCTTTGGGATCGATATATGGGGTTTTGCTGTGATTAAATACCCTATACACATTGCCTAACCGTAAATCCAGTTTACAGCTTCCGAGCTGCTCTTCGAAATTTGGCTTCGGCACTATCTTTACTTTTCCGCTTCTTATTGCCTTTTTAATATCACGGTCGGAGAGAATCATGGAGAAAGTATAGGGAAATTTATTCACCAATACAAGCTACAATCCAAAAACTAATAGAAAACGTCTCACCTCAACGATCTCTTGACCCACACATACGCTATGATGTATTATCCCAAACATGAAAATAGAAACACTAGAACAATTAGCTGAAGACGGTGCTGCATCTCGAATTGTTCCAGTTGAGCCACTTGAGCTTAAACATTGGAGGGGAATCCTACGACAGCTCGCTTCCAAATTTAAACCGTCGAAGTTTATAGGAATTCCAAGGTATCACAATGGCAAATTCACAAGGGAAGTGAGACCTTCTATTACCGTCAGGCGGGATCACCATTCACGAGCTGATGGTCACAGAGACGATTGGGATAAAGAAAAACAAGCAAGAACAGCTCGTTTCAAAAATACACGAAAAGCTGAACCGGTTGAACCTGAAGATCTTGTATCTGATGGGGATTAATTCTTCTTGAGGTATTTCCTTCTCTTTTCCTCACTCATTTTCTCAATTGCATAGCGGAGCATTGTGCGGGGCATGGATTTGTAATGTTTCTTCAAAAATCTTTCCTCTGCTTTTTGATCAATCTTCCCCACTTCCCGAAGCGCCCATCCCACGGCTTTATGCATAAGATCATGGGAGTCGTGCAAAAGTATTTCGGTAAGTTTGAGGGAATCGGAAATATCTTTCTCACGTAAAAATGCGAATGTAGAAATGACTGCGATTCTTCGTTCCCAGATATTTTTAGATTTTGCCAGTTTGTATAACAACGTTCGCGGCTTATCCAAAAGAAAGGTGCCAAGTATTTTATGTGACGATAAATCTACAAGATCCCAGTTGTTTATATATTTTGTGTTACGAAGATAGAGATCAACAATTTCTTTCGTATTGCCTTTTCCGGTAAGAATAATAAGCGCGGTCAGGCGATACTCATGAATCGGGCTATGGAGTAATTTTTCAATGTCTGATAGTGGAAGGTTCGCATACTTCCATGCGATTTTCCTCAATTGCGGTACGGTGAGCCCGATAAACACATCCCCCTCTCCGTACTCCCCCTTCCCCGTCTTAAAATATTTTGCCAGCAGTTTCGCTTTTTCCGGGTTCTTTTGACTTTGTAAATCTGATTGTATATTCATAAAAATTCGATTTATTGTATCATTAAATTCTGTGATTGCCGAAATTATCTTTGATCTTGAGACGCAAAAATTGTTTAGTGAAATCGGAAGTTTTAATCCGAGTAAGTTGGGCGTGTCTATTATGTCCATGTATGTGCGGGAAGTTTCTGAAAATCAGGAGGAGCTTAACGGCAAATTGTTAAGCTTTTGGGAAAATGAGCTTGAAAAATCGTGGGAAATATTTAAGAAGGCAAGGAGAATCATCGGTTTTAATTCAATTAAATTTGACAGTGAAGTCCTCAAACCGTATGCGCCGGTTACGTTTTCTCGTCTCCCCCACTTTGACATACTCGCGTATTTGCGGGAGAAACTTGGTCATGGTGTAAGTTTAGATGCACTTGCCACGGCAACATTAGGCCGGGAAAAAACTGAGGTAGGAACAAAAGCTGTTGCGTATTGGCAGAGTGGCAAGCCCGAAGACCTCAAGAAACTCCAAGCGTACTGCGAAGCTGATGTGCTGTTAACTCGTGATGTTTATGACTACGCAATTAAAAACAAAATGCTCAAATACAGAGACAAATGGAATACACTCCGATCTGTTACGGTAGATTTTTCGTATCCGCAAGAGGTACTGGATGCATCGCGGCAGATCGGGCTGTTTTAGTCGATCTATGGAGGAGTACTCCGATAAGTATTGGTATAATGGGAAGCACTCGAAGCCATAACCGCGTCACAGCAATTTCGTCTCCAAACTGCAGGAAAATGTAAAGCAAAATAAATCCTGCAACTCGAAATACGCTTATCACAACCGACTGTTCAAGTAATAAATGATATTTATTCTTCCATCCTCCGGGAGATGCATCAAGCACACGATAAACCTCAAGTGTCAGAGCATTCACATAAAAGGCCGCTGTCATTCCTAAAACAAGTATATACACCCATCCGCCAAAAATAGTATCGAATGATCCCAATGAATACACTGCGATAACGGTGCCTATTACTCCTATCCAAAACCCATACCGATACCGTTTGAGAAATGCAATCGAGACAATGCTGCCGATTGCTCCCAAAGCGGAGGCGACTGTTAATGCAAGTCCAAGTGCCGCTTCCCCTCTCAAAAGTATGTACAGCAAGATTCCGGATACTGTTGACAATGCAACGTCGAAAAATCCCATAAGCCCTTGCTGCCACAGCACAAGACCCCATCGTGTACTTCGACGGTGGTGTATTACGTGTCTATACGAAAATTGCGGTGGATCATGAGAAGGAAGTTTCTCTATAAGAATGACCGCTGCAGTCAAAATGGTAAACACGATGAGAAACAAAATCGCGTAACCTGTTGAAATCGATCCTGATAACTGTCCGATGCCGGCAATTATCCAGCCGCCCAAAACCGGCCCCAATGCGCTGGCAAAATTTATGAGCGCAAGATTCCAACCGATATACTCCGCACGTCTTCCGGAATGGGTAAGTATATACTGATTGAGGTTAAACGCGGACCAGTAGTTACCGCCGGAAAATCCGCCTAAGATACCTAATGGCACTAAATACGCAATGCTCCTTTCCTTGAAGAAAAACAGTAGGAAATAATACAGGGCGCTTGCCAGAAAACTTATTTTCATCATAAGCCCTGATGAAATTTTCCGTAGCGTTATTCCTGAAAGTCCGTAGAAAAATGCGAATGATGTAAATGAAACGATGTTATAAAAAATTGTGGTTTTAAGGTCGCTATGGGCAAAGAAAAACACGCTGACAAACACCCCTGCAAGGGCGTAGGAGAGAAAGTTTAAAAATTGGATGATTATGAGCTTACGCTCTTCGTTAGATAAATTCCGCATATTTAGCCCATTGTAACGCAAAAAACATTTTTCTCAAAGGTACCGAGCCGCCGCCTGCCTGCCGGCAGGCAGGTTTAGTGGAAAATACTACAACAACCACGATCCCGGAATGTATGTTTGTGTTTCGTGTGGGAATAAATTATTCAGTAGCGACACCAAATACGATAGCGGCACCGGCTGGCCGAGTTTTTGGAAAACTTCGGGAAAAGTAAAAACGAGTGAGGATCATTCTATGGGAATGATTCGCACCGAGGTTATGTGCGGAAACTGTAGCGCACACCTCGGACATGTCTTTAATGACGGCCCTCGAGACAAAACCGGTCTACGCTACTGCATTAATTCCCTCGCCCTCGATTTTCGACCGAAGGAGTGATATGCACTCTAAAGGTAACCACCGTCTCTCAGGTGTGTTTCTATATCTTTCTCAGAAAACCCTATTTTTTGGGCTATTTTATCCGCATGACTGGAAGTCGAAATACCAGGAACCAATTTAAAGGTTGGGTGATCACCATCAAACTCCACTTGTAGGAACTGTCCTTTCTCTTCTTCTTTGAAATCATAAACCAATTCATGGTTATGGGTAACCAAAACAGTAGTGCCACCTTTTTTCTCGAAACCATTCAAAACTGCCTGTGAGACCTGCATTTTCTCCTCTCTTGTTGTTCCTTCTGCCAACTCGTCCAGAACAACTAAACTTTTTGACCCGATAGAAAAAAAGATGTCGCGGGTTCTTGAAAGTTCGGTCCCAAACCGTCCTTCAGAATCTTCCAGAGCATCAAATTTCGGAGCTTGGTAAGCAATCTTTGTAGCCACATTAATGACAGCGTTTTTTGCCAAAATGTCGCATCCTATTTGAGCCATAAGCTGACTCTGCACCACAGTTTTGCAGATTGTGGTTTTACCGCCACTATTTGGGCCTGTCACAAAGATAAGACCACGTAAGTCTACGGCATTTGGAACAAAATTTTCATCCTCCTTACCTAAAACAGGATTTCTTAGATCTTCAGCCTTAAAAGAATGACTGTTGTTATCTGTAATTTTGGGCGTAACCGTTGAGCTGGCCGCGGTTTTTGAGAACTCGAGGAAAGAGTTTAATTCATCTACTTTGCCGACTACATCAACAGCCTGCAAAAATATTTGATTTTTTTGAGCAAGTTCATTTAAAGGCTGAATAAACGTTCGAAGATCAATTGTTGGTTTGACCCGATTTGCCATCATTCCAAACATTGGCAGATATAAATTAATGATAAGGTAAAGGTCCATTTTATCGTCAAAAATGCTTAGTACTTCCTTTTGTTTAAATCCGGTAAACGCTGAGATTGCAAAAAATCCAAATGGGATCATCGGAATGATTGTTGAAGGACCGAAGCTCGTTGGCCAAAATCTTCTTTTTAGAGTCCAAAATCGAACCTCCTCTTTTGATTTTAATCCCTGTCTTGTTTTATAGATTGGACCTCTCATGAGCTGATAGACCGAAGACTTTTCGTAACTCTTAATAACGTCGGCTAAATTTTTAAGATACGCAGATTCAGGTTTTGGGATAACTCTGGATATTTCTTTTAAGTCTGAGGCTGCTTTTGTCGCCAGTTTAAAATCTTTATACGGGAACATCGTATCCAAATCGTCATTGATAAATTTAAGAAAAGAATCTTCGAGAGCCTTAAAATTTTCAAGATAATCAATAATTGGTTTTCTGATCCGGTCGTTATTTCTAAGCTCTGCAACTGCTTCCTGCTTTGCCTGCACCACATTAATATCCTGGGGTGGGTGGGTTAAAGACCGATACAGAGTCAATGAACCCAAAGAAGTTATCGTGTGGTTCAGAGACTCATGCAAGTCATCTACCTGAATGAGTCGAAGTGATTCGCGGTCAGTGACCCCATCTTCGAGTTCATCAAGTAAGTCGTTGTGAATTATTTGTAAAAGAGGTTTCTCACCTCTTGCGGTAAATCTGAGATGCTCAACCATAGCGACTGGGGCATTATAGCAGGTCTTTTGCCTTTTGCAAAAAATCGGTCGGGGCGCCGAATTGGTAGCGGATTGCGATCCACGCCACCCCCGCAATAAGAGCAATGAGCAGGATTACCAAAAGTGTGAGAGGAAATTTCATCTACTCGTACAATAGCGGGAAGTAATGACACGTGCAGTTCGATGGAGCACAAAGTGTGTGGGTGATCCAGGGATCGAACCTGGGACCTCGTTCTTATATCACCCGAGTGATATTTCACGCAAAATGATAATGTGGGTGCGCATGGAATCGAACCATGTGCCTCTTTCTTATCAGGAAAGCGTTCTACCAGTGAACTACGCACCCTTCTTCATTTTGCGTGAACGCAGGAACGCGCTCTACCACTGAGCCAATCACCCTTTAAAACAAATTTGAGGTGCGGAGGGGAATCGAACCCCTGTGTTGCGGTTTTGCAGACCGCCGCGTTACCTCTTCGCCACCGCACCAATATGACCAATTGTACCAGATACAAAAAATCCCCTCAACGAGGGGTATTGCTAGGATTGATTGAAGACTTCTTGAGGAATTTTCTCTATTTCAAAAACAATTGCACCTTTAGGTAGAATGCATTTTGGTGTAACTCCTGCTTCTTTCGTCAGTTCATTATTTTCTGCCACTAATCCAGCGGGACCACCGACTGTAACCGCCGAAAGAATTCCCTCTTTATATTTCAACGCTCTCAAAGCACGCATCGTATCAGCGGTTTGATCGACAATATAAGAAAGGCTGACGTCGGTACCTCGATGAGATACCCAAACATGACCTTCAATTTCAATATTCCCTCCGCTTGTTAAATGCGCGCGTGGCATAGAGGTGTTAGTGTAGCAGGATTTCTTTTCTTTGACAATCGAATGGTGACAGGAAGAAATTGAGAGTTGTCACTCAACCATCTTTTATACACTAAAAGACGATTTGCTCGAGAGTGACTTTGTCCCGCTCTCAGCGGGACGGATAATCAATCTCATCTTGAATTCCTCGCTCCGATTAGATCGGAGTGTAAATTCTCAATGACACTGATTTTATAAATAGAAAGGAGGTGATCCATCCCCAGCTTCGGCTAGGGATACCTTGTTCATGTTTATTCCCGGTTTTCACCGGGGCATGGACTATATCTTCATCCGCAAAAATTGACGTTTTTCTGGATGAACCGAACCAATTATTTTTGCAAAATCGTTGTAAGACCTTGCCGAAATATAAAATCTCCAATAATTCGGATCAACCGTTTTACTAGGATTATGAATTACTCCACAATGAATACTTAATTCTTCTAAATAGTGTTTTACTTGTAAAAGATCTTGCTTGTCCTTTTGACAAAAATACAAGTAATACCTCACCGAAGAATTTTTAGCAATACCACCTTCTGCATCGAAATAACCTCGGATATATTCGATTTTGTCGTTCTTAGAACGTATTTCAATATCTCGTAAAATCTTTTTCGGAAATTCTACTATCCAAAGATTACGAGACTTTCCTTCTTTATATATCCAAGCTCCAACATGTAATTTACGAATTCCTATTTTTAGAAACTGCGCAAATTCTCTACTGTTAGTTGCTATTCGATAGGTAGATTGCCGACTGGTACCATCGTGAGCCATTCCCAATAAATATGGTTTCGTCATATGCGGCGCCAACGTGTAGTCTCTACGGAGTCCCCGATATAATCAGGGTTCCCTCGGTATTCCCATATGTTGATTATAAACCAAGCATGAAGGGTTCACCGATACAGTTGGATTTTCCCATACCCTTACGGATATGGGTCGCAACAAACTTACGACTTAGTCCCCATCGCTGAGTTCGGCTTCGACCGTAAAAACGGCCTTCAGCCGCCCCCAACTTTGTTGGCTTGACGGGCGGTGTGTACAAGACCCGAGAACGTATTCACCGCAGCCTTCTGATCTGCGATTACTACCGATTCCGACTTCATGAGGGCGGGTTGCAGCCCTCAATCTGAACTGAGGCGAAATTTCAGGGATTTGCTTGCCATTACTAGTTTGCATCCCATTGTTTTTCGCCATTGTAGGGTGTGTGTTACCCAGGGTATAAGCGCCGTGCTGACTTGACGTCGTCCGTTCCTTCCTCCCCGATACATATCGGGGCAGTCTCCGATGACACTTATAACATCGGATACGGGTTGCGCTCGTTCTCCTACTTAAAGGAACACCCCACGGCACGAGCTGACGACAGCCATGCAGCAGCTGTGATACCATCCTTGCGGATAGCCTACTATTTCTAGCGGGTTAAAACGGTACCATGTCAAACCCTGGTAAGGTTTTTCGCTTTGTCTCGAATTGAACCACACGCTCCACCGGTTGTGCGGGTCCCCGTCAATTCCTTTGAGTTTTAATCTTGCGATCGTACTCCCCAGGCGGTCTGCTTAACGCGTTAGCTTACGTCAGTCCCCCTTGCGGCGGACCAACTAGCAGACATGCGTTTAGGGCTAGGACTACGCAGGTCTCTAATCTGCTTCGCTCCCCTAGCTTTCGTGTCTCAGCGTTAGGTGTGGGCCAGAAAGGTGCCTTCGCCTTTGGTGTTCCTCATGATATCAACGCATTTCACTGCTTCACCATGAGTTCCCCTTTCCTCTCCCATCCTCAAAGACTCCCCATCTCGAACCCAACGCCGAGGTTAAGCCTCGGGCTTTCAGGTTCGATGCGGAAATCCGCCTACACGACACTTTACGCCCAGTGAATCCGGATAACGCTTGCACCCTACGTATTACCGCGACTGCTGGCCCGCCACAATTTTTTGTAGCGAACTTTGGACTATATCATCACCCCACAGATTGGGGGTCTCGCGTGTAGTCTCTGAGGACTCTCCCCGCCATCCTTTCATTATAAATGAAGGCGGAGGTTGCCTGCTGATTGTCTTGATACATGCTTGCTTTCGCAAAACTATTTCGCGGACATATCAAGGTGTTCCAGCATATAGCGAGATTTTCTTTTACCGTATTACTACAGTAACTACGCACCATCCGATTACATCGAATCACGTAGTTTGTAGGTGCTTATTCGCCAAACCTCGATGATCTGGCAAAAGAGGTTTACATACCGAAATACTTCATCCCTCACGCGGCGTCGCTCGGTCAGGCTTTCGCCCATTGCCGAATATTCCTAGTTGCTGCCATCCGTAGATGTATAGCCCGTGTCTCAGTGCTATTGTGGGGGGTCGCGCTCTCACGCCCCCTACCCGTCATCGCCTTGGTAGGCCATTACCCCACCAACAAGCTGATAGGAGCAAGGCCGCTCTTCCTCCGTGCCGTTACGCACTTTGATCTTACGACCTCATGGAATATTACCCCGTCTTTCGACGAGCTATGTTCCAGAAAAAGGTACGTTCCTTGCTTATACTCACCCGTCCGCCACTAATCTTTCGACCGTTCAACTTGCATGCCTAAGGCACGCCGCCAGCGTTCATCCTGAGCCAGGATCAAACTCTCAAAAAAAATTAACGTCCCGGATATCATGATTCGCTTACGCTCATCACCATCCGGGTCCGGCTGATGTCGCAACGCGACATAATAGCCGGATTCCTATCACCATTCGTTTGTCAAATGTTAATGTGCGACTCTCAATGAGCGAAAAAAAGCCCCGCCATGCGGGGTTTTGTTACGAACCACACCTTTGGCGTTTGCGCTTCATTCACTCATTGCTTTTGTATTATATGAGGCTCAACTAGGTTACGTCAAGAGCCTTGAGGATTTAGCCTTGTGCTATTTAAATAAGGAAGTCGTTTTGCGGCATCCGTTAAATCCCAATCTTTCGTTTCTTTGTTAAAATGAAGCAGTGTCCACGGAAGAAAATCGATTTTCCCAGGCGCGTATGTTTGCACTGCAGCGTGGTCCCCTCCACAAAAAAGACCTACATGCGATATAAAATCTTCTGCTTTTCCACCCTGTCGTTCCCATTGAAGCATGACATGGTCTATCGCACGGTAGTAAAGATCATATCCGATTTGCGCAAACCAATCGTTATAAACTGGAAAATCTGATTTTTGGAATACCGGCATTCCCATTTCCGCAATAAGTACTTCTTTATCACGGAGAAATCCCGTACTTTTTTGTTCTAACAACCATTCAAATACTTCTTTCTTATCCTTGTATAAATCAAACACTGATTGCGGCATAAGCGGTTCAAGAGGATGATCATAGGCAAAGTAATAATCAAAACCGACGGCTTCTAACGCATCCCCCGCTCGTTTAACGAGCGTTTCAACATCTTTACGCCATTTCGAGCGGTCTGCAAATGCGGTATTAGTAATTATCGTCGTCATTATTTTAGGCTTATCTGTTCGTAAAGAATATGCTTGGTGCGTTACATCAATCATCTTGACAATTGTGGACTGCTCAAAATTTTTAAAGAATGAATTGTTGACCTCATTCATAACTTGCACAAATGTTGGTTGCAAGCCTGCTTGGTCACAGATCATTTGCGCTTTTTCAATAAATGATTGATAGACTAAAAGAAAAGCAGTTTCATCGTGTTGGGCAAGATCAACCATCCATTCTGCCGGAGAAAATAAAACGAGAGCTGATAAAGAAAGTCCTGCTTCTTTCATTGCTTTGAGGCTTTCTCGATACGACTTTTCGATATTCAAGTCAAACGACCCATCGTCTCGCATGAGTTTTCCAAGTCGAAACTCAGTCCGCACCCCAGCTACTCCGAGTTCTTTCAGTTTCGTATAAAAACTCAACCTTTGGTCAAGGGTATATTCCAACTCATCGGGTAGATAATCAGAAACAAACGGCACAACGCGACGCTTCGCCCGAAACTCAGCTGCGTCAGTCCTCATATACATCGGCGCTTCTTTACTACCCCCGGTAGTCTCACTTCCACGTAAATTAAACATAATAGAAGACGCTACTGCTAGTTTTGCCCCTTTTCCCAGTAATCGCAAAAAGTCTCTTCTAGAAAAACGAGGCTGTTCAGGAACGCCCATTAGAGCCCATTATACTATAGGGTGATAAAAAATGCTGTCCCAGCGCCCAACAACCATCCTCCAACTACATCCGAGAACCAGTGGTGGCCGAGGTAGATACGGCTAAACGATATAAGTCCAATATATGCTGCCAACCCAAATCCTATCCACGATTTCTTTTTTATAAATGGATAAGCAAGTAGTGCTAGAAACATTGCCCTTGCTGCGTGGCCGGAGGGGTAGGAAAATTCCTGCCAAACATGATATGTCGGGAATATTGTTGTCGGATTTTTGAGCATGAAAAATGGCGGCGCCGGATGACCGACGATAGTTTTTCCATACATTTCAGCAAGAGTTAAAAGAGCAAAAAGAACGGGGATGAGCAAAGATTTTCGTTTTGTTGCGAAGACAATAATTGCGGCTATAGAAAATAACGGGCTTGCGAAAAATCCTATATCTTCAAACAGTCCATCGCACCTCGTTGTACAGAATTTCCCAATAAAATCCTGTACCTTCACTGTTACAGTAAAATCCAGATTTCGGATTATCGCACGATCTTCATATTTTGAAAGAAGTGCAAAAGCAAAAAGAAAAAAGATAGAGAGAAACAAAAAGACACGCTTCATATTAACGTATTACCATGTTGATATAAGAATTTATACTGTAAGTAAATTGATACCAAAGAGGACAAAGAAAACACGAATTATGATTGCAATAACGATCAGAACAAAAATAGCAATAAGAAGAATCGGAAATGAAACAAATGGCGATGAGTATTGTTTCTGTTGTTCCCGTTCTCGCCACTTTTGATATTCGCTTCCAAGCCAAAAATGAAAAAGGCTCATTGTGCTCCCTTCGGGTAATACACATTCCAAATTGTGTTTTTATAAAAATCGCGGATGACGTGGTCCGGTTCTTCCTGGTCAAAACAATTCGGTCTCCCGAACACAATACTATACACTTTCGTGTCTAATACATCTGCCATAAGATGCGTGTCATTACAGTTTCCCCCAAACACAACGTTTTCCAACTCTAACTTTTGTGATGGATTTACTTGAGCATTTTTCCAAACTTCCTGCACGGTAGTCGGAGAAACGTGCGCATAAAACGCATACTGAAGCAGATCCGCAAGCGTTGTGCCCGTAAGTAGTGCTTTTTTAGTAGGAGTTGGCTGAGTTGCAATATCATGTTGTACTTGCTTCATGTCAGAAACCCACACATCGGCTCGCTGATACGCGTACCTCAGGTAATAATCAAAAAGAAAATGGGTAAAACTAAAGAGGTATATTCCAAATAAACCAATCGCAATCAACTTTCCGTAATTCCGTATATGGATCAAGCCATCTATACCCGTGGCTATAAGAAGTGCGAACGGAATCGTCATCGGAAGCGTCCGTGTTGCATATGGTTCGCCAACAATCGCTCCGGGAATTCCGGAAACTGCAAGCAGTCCGAAGACGAAAATGACCGCGCCCTTTTCTTGTTTTTTTCGAATAAGAAAAAATGCACCTGCCAGAAGTAACAATAAATCAACAAGGTATAATTTCCCCCGCATGTACATAGTGTAAATTTGGCTTGCCTCTCCGTGAAGAAACAGATGTCCGACTGAATACGAATAGAGATAATTCGACGTCCATCGACCCAATACGCTCATTGGTTTATTTATGAACGCCTGTTTGAGTTTTTCGGGCCCCATTGTGTCACGGCGCATGAGTTCAATTTCCCAAGCAACCTTACCCACATCAATTTTTGTTTCAGCGAGAAATCCCCGATTCTTATTTGCAAAAGAAACAGCGGCAAACAGGACAATAACAACCAAAAAGCCAACCATTATCCGCACCGGAGTTTTTTTATAGATAAGGAGCAGTGCCATTAATGGAATTGATATTGGAGCCATACCACGATAACTAAGCAGTGCGAAGAGAAAACTTAACATGCTCAAAATCGGATATCTAAAAAACGCAACGACAGCAAGGAGATAAAAAAACGCCGCTGTGCCGATATCATAAGCTGTTCTGCTGAAAAATATATGCCATGGCATAATCGCAAGAGAAAGCGCGGATAAAAGTGCCACAGACTCTTTTTTGAAAATCTGTTTAGCCAAAAAATAAATAAGTGCAATGCTTATCGTTCCCATGAGCGCGTTGGGGAGCCTGCCGGCAAACGCAGAAAGGGGTAAGAATTTAAATACGATCACCGATATATATGTCGTGACAGGCATGAATGGGTAACCAGCCCGAACGAGGTAGTTGAGGAACGGGTATGATTCTCCCAAAACATTTTTCCCGGTTTGTGCGAGCGAATAAGAATTAAAAATGTACCCTATTTCGTCGTGTGTAATACCATGGGGCACTTCACCTAATTGATATATCCGCAATATAAAACCAAATAAAACAATCCCCAAAAGAAAAATGTTCATTTTTTTCATATGTGTTTCATAATCTCATAGAGTACTATTCCCAACGATACCATAACGTTAAGACTTTTATTTACTCCCCACATGGGAAGTTCCACAATTGCGTCAGCTATATCGAGGACTTCCTTTGATACTCCATGTGTCTCATGACCGACAACTATTGCTAGGGGGAATTCATATGTTACCTTGTAAAACGGTTTACTGCGCTTGTCTTGCTCGACAGCAATGATTTTTACCCCGTCACTATGTAGTTTTTTTACGATATCAATCGTATTTTTCTGATATTCCCAATTCACCCATCCGGTTGTATTAATTGAAGCTTTTTTAATCCGTGAATTCGGTGGTGTTAATGTCTCACCGCAAAGGATTACTTTCTCTGCAGCAACTGCATCTGCGAGTCTAAAAATCGACCCAACATTATATGTATCAAGTACATTATCGAGAATTATATATATTGGATTTTTCTTAATGGATTTTGCCTTCTCTGGATCGACTTCAGTCGTCCGAAGTTCCCGCGCATTGAGCTTCACCATGAAGCTATTATACACGAAGCTCTTTTCCTAAGCCTTTGGTTGAACCGAGAATTCTGGGGGCGCTAGTGTTATCCCCTTCTCTTCAACGAATTTAAGCGCCTTTTCGAGATCTTCTGGTTTTACTACAGCCGGCAAAGGCAACATTGACGTTTCTGTATACATTGTTCCATTTGTATGATCAACCCAAGCTTCCATAGTTAATGGAACTTGAGCACCTTTAATTGTTGCCACTACATCCCAATCTCCCACTAGATAATACCTAGTACCATCACCAATTGGTTTACCTACCACCGATAATGGCGTTCCGGGAACAGAAAGATTTTCAAACCTCATAACTTAATCCCTTCTTTCTTTATTATGGACGGATATTACTCTCCCTCTCTGCCAAAGTCAACTTTTGCTATGATACGGTATATGTCAAGTTTTCAAGCGATTGTTCTTTCTATTATTGAGGGAATTACTGAATTTCTTCCCGTCTCATCGACGGGACATCTTATTTTGGCCTCAAAACTTCTGCACATTCAACCTACGGAGTTTACAAAAAGCTTTGAAATTTTCATTCAGTTAGGTGCAATTATGGCTGTTGCTACACTGTACGGGCGCGTACTTCTGATAAACCGTAAACTTTGGCTTCCTCTTATCTCTGCTTTTATTCCGACTGCAATTGTCGGATTTACATTCTATCCGTTAATTAAAACCTATTTGTTGGAAAGCACAACAATTACAACGATCAGTTTATTTGTCGGAGGATTTGTTCTCATTTTTTTTGAACGAATTGGTTTCAAAAAAGATAAAACTCTGACATGGCAAAACGCAATAATTATTGGTTTATGTCAATCCGTATCAATTATCCCGGGAGTATCGCGGGCTGCTGCAACTATAGTCGGTGGACTTGCGATCGGACTACCGCGAAAAGAGGCAGTTGAATTCTCATTTCTTTTAGCTCTCCCCACAATGGCTGCTGCGTCTGGATTGGATCTTATAAAAAGTGCTGGGAATTTTACTCAATCAGAGTTATGGATACTTGTTGTCGGATTTATCGGGGCTTGGGTTGTTGCCCATGTAACAATCAAAGCGTTCTTACGCTTCATTAAAACAAATACATTCACTTCTTTCGGTGTCTATAGGATTTTACTTGCATTAATCTTCTGGCTTCTATACCGATAATCCAACCCAATCCTGCACCGATTATGACATCAGATGGATAATGAACTCCTAAGTAAATTCGTGATATTCCAATAATCGTTGCCAGAAAATAAAGCGATCTTTTCCATCGCGGTTCAAAACCGGATAACACAGTCGCAAGAGTAAAAGCAACCATAGCGTGCGATGACGGAAATGAAAATCCCGCATACACACTTGGCCGTGGGCGAGCAAAAAAGGGTTTGATAATAAATTCAGAAAAAATCCAGCTTACTCCGGCGGTAATCATGAGTGGGAAAAAAACTTTGTGTTTCCTCAATACATACCAGAGAAACCAACCTGCGCCAACGCCGGTAATAAGCATTGCAAATCCATCAAAAAAATCGTTATGCGGGAGACCATTAATGATCGCAAATAGCCGTTGGTCGAGGGCAAGGAGCGTTTCGATCATGGCGTGGGTGTTGGCGTGATAAAAATTATTTTAATTGCATCATCTTCCGGTACCGGTGAAATCACCCGTCTTGCTGATACAATAACACCGATAATGATAATTGCGAGGATAAGAATCCCAACAAGAACTGTAATGGCAGCAAGCGTCCGTTTGCGATCATCCATACAGAGTTATTTTATATCTTCTTTCTTCCATGCTGCAAATGTGCAGTTGGGGTAGTTTGAACAACCGTAAAATGTTTTGCCGCGGCGGGTCTTTTTAATCACAATATCTCCCCCATCCCTCGGGCATTTCATATCAATTTTTTCTGCAAATTGGCGCGTATATTTGCACGCTGGAAAGTTACTGCAGGCGATAAATTTCCCGTATCTTCCCACACGCAAAACGAGCTGATGACCGCAGTCCGGGCACTTTTCATCAAGTAATTCAACCGGCGTTTTTACTTTTTCTGCCTGATCGAAAGCTGCGTCAAGCTCTTTGGCAAAAGGCGTATAAAAATCTCTTATTACAGGCACCCACTCTACTTGCCCGTCGGCAATAGCGTCTAAGTTATCCTCCATAGTTGCGGTAAAGGGGATATCAATAATATTCGGAAAATATTTTATTAGGAAATCGTTGACCAAAAAGCCCAATTCAGTTGGTTTCAACTTTTTTCCCTGCCTGCCGGCAGGCAGGTCTTCCCGCACTATGTACTGGCGTTCCTGAATTGTTGAAATAACCGGCGCATAGGTAGAAGGGCGTCCGATCCCTTTTTCCTCAAGCGTTTTAATTAGCGAAGCCTCATTGTAGCGAGGGGGTGGATTTGTAAAATGTTGTTCTGGTATGGCTTGGTTAAATCCTATTTCTTGCCCCTGTGTAACCTCGGGAAGAACAACTTCCCCGTTATCTTTTCCGAGAATTTTCAAAAACCCCTCAAATTTTATAACCGATCCCTGGGCTTCAAAAAGATACGTATTGCTACTTGTAATTTTTATCGTTGTGGAATCAAAAATCGCTTCAGCTGCCTGGCTTGCGAGCGCCCGTATCCAAATAAGCTCATAGAGTCTGATATGGTCACGGTTAAGTTCTGCGCTGTCGATCGTAAGCTGAGCGCCTTGTACAGTTGCATCTGTGGGTCTAATTGCTTCGTGAGCCTCCTGGGCTGATTTTGATTTTGTTTTGTATCGACGCGCCTCTGCCGGTACATACTCTTTGCCGTATTCTTTTTCTATATAATCCCGCGCTTCACTAATAAATTTCTCAGACAGGTTAAAACTGTCGGTTCTGTGGTAGCTTATCAAACCCTCTTCGTAGAGTTTTTGAGCAAGTTGCATTGTGCGTTTCGCAGAAAAGTATAATCTTCGGCCCGCATCCTGCTGGAGTGTGCTTGTCGTATAGGGAGGGGCCGGAAACCGTCTCACTTCTTTTTTGTCTACTGAAGAGACGATATAGGGTGATTTTAAATCTTTGATTATGGTATCTGCTGCGTTTTGGTCAGTTATTGTCGAGGAAGCCGTAGTATATTTTCCGTCAAAAAGATCAAATTCAAGATTTTTTTCATACAAAACACCCTCTTTGGAAACCAGGTGTGCATGAATTTCCCCGAATACCCCTTCAATTGTCCAGAACTCTTCTTTTTGAAATTTTTCTATTTCTCTTTCCCGCTCAACGATAAACCGTACGGCGACTGATTGAACCCTTCCTGCTGAAAGCCAACGGCGGGAAAGTTTCTGCCAAAGGAGTGGGGACAATTTGTATCCAACAAGTCGATCTAATATCCTTCTAGCCTGCTGCGCGTTTACGAGTTTTTGGTCAATTTCACGCGGATGCGTTAGCGCTTCGGCAATCGCGTGTTCCGTTATCTCATGGAATACTATTCGAGTAAACTTCGACTTTTTTAGTGTGTCCGCAACGTGCCAGGCAATTGCCTCTCCCTCCCGATCCGGGTCGGTTGCAAGAATAATCGAATCTGCCTTCTTTGCTGCGTCTTTGAGTTCTTTGGCGCGCTTTGCTTTCGCACGCGGGGTGACATATCTGGGGGTAAAGTCATGATCGACATCAACCCCGAGTTCGGATTTCGGCAAATCACGAATATGCCCCATCGATGCTTCAATTCGATAATCTTTACCGAGAAATCTCGACAGAGTTTTAGCTTTTGTTGGTGATTCAACAATAATGAGATGATAATTTTTCATAATTCCTCAATAATGTCATCCGCGGATTCTACCAGTTTCGCACCGTTTTTCAAAAGTATGTTCGTTGCCTGACTCATTTTACTTGTAATCGGACCCGGTACAGCAAACACCTCTCTCCCTTGCTCTGCTGCGTATTTTGCTGTAATGAGTGCTCCGCTATGATCTGATCCTTCAATCACAACAACACCCAAAGATAATCCGCTAATAATTCTATTTCTGGTTACGAACTGTTCCTTACTGGTTCTGGTACCGGGCGGTATCTCAGAAACAACAACGCCATTGCCATTAACAATATTCCAGTACAACCTAGCATTACTTGGTGGAAAGATAATGTCAACCCCGCATCCTAAAACTGCAATTGTTTTTCCTCCTTTATCAATTGCGCTTTGGTGAGCAATAGAGTCGACGCCAATAGCCATTCCCGATACAATCGTAAATCCCTTTTTAACTAAATCAGTTACAAGATGCTTTGTAATTTTTCTCCCATACGGGGTCATTGTCCGCGTGCCAACAACCGCAATAGTTTTTTCAAGATTTACCGTGGCTAAATCCCCCTTCACGTACAACACATCCGGGGGATCAGAAATTTCGGCAAGTAACCGCGGGTAGGTAGTAACCATTACGTCCCTAGCGTAGCATATTTGAGGTATTCGAGAATCATCTTGTAAAGTCTTTTTATATGGGGAGTAACATTTCCGGTCTGCTGCTTTGCAACTTCTCTGGTCAAATCAATCGCCTCCTTAATGTATGAAACGGTTCCCTCCTGGAAGGTCTGTTTTTCATATTTTGTGAGAATTGAGACAAAGGGCATATTCACGTACCGAACATCTCTTTTTTTAAAATAGTTATTGAGAAATAGTTCCACACCGTATCCTAAATGTTTAATCTCTCCTAAAATCGGAAGAAGGTCATCGCGTTTGATCGCGCGTTCTCCCCCGATTGGCTTTGCGAGATTCGGCCGCTTTTTATTTGTCTGTCGGACGCCAATTGTCATGACTGCCTGCTTTCGGATAACGGGAGCAATAAGTCGATCGAGATCGCGATGCGTGAGACCAATCAGATCCCCGTCGAGAAAGAGGACATACCTGGCTTTAGCTATCTTAACGCCTGCGACCATCGCAAACGCTTTCCCTTTATTTTTCTTATACGAAATAACCTGTACCGTTTTTCCGAACTGCTTTACTGAGGCAACCGTATCGTCCGTTGATCCGTCGTTCACCACAATAATTTCGGCGGCTTTCCCCCAGGTCCTCACAATCTCAACAACTCCCGGCAGGGTCCGCTCCTCATTGTAAACGGGAATTATTACTGATAGAGTTGGTGTGGTCATTTGGGAAAGTATACCATGATTCAAAGAGACATTATTATTTTTGTTGTCATTCAGCTTGCCATGGCACTATTTGCCTTCGCTGAGGCGTACATGGAGGGTCCGAACGGGTGGAAATGGAATCCAAAGTGGTGGCGCATTAATCTGCCCGGTGGATTTACCCTCAATAGCTATCACGTCTTTGTTTTCGCAGGTGTGTTTCCTCTTCTCCTTTCTTTACCATTAATAGTCAACGGCTGGAACAACCATCTGTTTCTCGTTCTTCTTTTATCCTATGTGGTAGGGTTAATAGTAGAAGATTTTCTCTGGTTTGTCGTTAATCCTGACTATCCATTTCGAAAATGGAATCCGAAAGAGACGCGCTGGTATCCGTGGGTGATAATCGGAAAATTTGCCATCCCCCTCCCCTACGTTTTTGTCCTATTTGTTTCCGGTCTACTCATCTCGCTTATTTTGTAAACATCCATAAGTTGGCTCCAGGATACTTTGCTATCATACTTTTGTCTTGCCTCTTTCTGACCGTTTGATGCGAGAAACAAGCGTTTTTCTCTATCACTCATAAGTTCCAGGACGCGTTGTGCAAAAACTTTGGGTGAGTGCTTAAAAACAATTCGACCCGTAACTCCATCCTGTAAAAGATCGATGATCGACGGGCCTTTGAGAGCAATCACGCATAGCCCTGCTGCCATCGCCTCAACAATCACCCGTCCGTATGTTTCGGTTTGTGACGCATAGACAAACGAATCTGCAACTGCGTATATGTCCGGAATTGTTTTTATATTCTCATTCGTTGCGAAGAGGACATTGTTTGCAAATTTATGTTTTCTCGCGTATTCTTTCAACTTCGTCTCTTCCAATCCGTTACCCGCGAGCAAAAGTTTGATCTTCGGTGCTTTCTTATGAATGTAGGAGAATGCTCGTACAAGAAAATAGATATTTTTCTCTCTTGCAAGCCTGCCAACATAGAGAAGCACCATATCATCTTTATCTATCCCCAATCTCTGTCGGGCAACTCTTCTGTTGCCACTGGCAAATTCAACGGTGTCAATTCCGGGAGGAACGACAAAAATAGGCGTACGCACCCCTCCTTGTAAGAGTTCTTGTTTGAGTGTTTCATTGGCAGCAGTTACTGCATCACATTTATTTATAAAATTAACCATGATTTTTGTCACAAAATGAGAAAGTGCCGTACCTGAAACCCAGGGTAAATATGACCTAAAGTAATCTGAATAGCGTGTGTGGTAAGTAAAAACAACAGGAATATGAAATTTCTTTTTCATTTTCAATGCAAGTTTTCCGATATAAAAGGGGTGGTGAACATGAAAAAGTGTAATGTGACGTCTTCGAATTTCATTTTCAATCGTCGTTTCCGGAAACATGGGTATGGTTATGCCGATTTTTTTATAAAGCGGTATGGCGGGATACTCTACAACATCGGGCTGGTTTGACTTTTTCCAATCTGCCTGTGAAGTAAATACGGTCATGTCAACACCACTCTGTTTTGCCTGGCTTTTCCAGTCACCGATGGTAATAACTACCCCGTTAATAATCGGATAGTAATAGTATGTAAATACGCCAACGTGCATTTTTTACCTCCCAAACCACGTTTCCAAAATTTTCTTCGCGATGGGAGCTGCGACATTAATTGTTTTTTTGCAGCACTTCAATCGCTTCTTTGGGTATCATTAATTTCCTTTGGTTTAAGGAATTTTTTTACTTTTTCCGTCATAAAATGCTTGCGGTCAAGAGTGACGAGAGCGTCACATGAGGCTTTTTTAGCTTCAGCAAGAATAATCGCGTCTTTTTCTACAATAATCCTTCTTGCCTTACTCATTGCCGTATGGTCGGGTTTTTGGTCAATAATGGAAAGTTTTTCTGCCAGAAGAAAAAATCGCTCGAGGTGATACGTTTGCAGTTTTTTTCGGACATTTCGTTCAACCTCTGTGAGCACGACCTTGGAAGTGACAAGTTCTACGCCATGAAGAGTAAACAGTTTTGCCGACCCGCCTGTCGGAGAGTTCACTGCAGTAAAAAAGACGCTTGAGTCCAAAAACAGGCGTTTCATTTAGAGGACGTCGTTTTTCTCCCACTCGGCAATCTCTCGATCACTAAATATTCGCGTGAACGGAAGAAGTACGGGATCGATAAACGTTTTTTTGTAGAGTTTGCTCAGGTCTTTTTGGAGTTTGGCAAGGTAAGCAACATCAACGAGCGCTGCTTTTGGCATGCCGCCCTTGGTGAGAATAATATAATCATCACCCTGCACTTTATCAACAAGATCACCCAGTTTCCCTCGTGCTTTCGTGATAGGAAGAATATTCATAGAAACAAAGCATACTATACGTTACATATTTTGTCAAGTATTATGTAACAAATAATGTACATTACCTCCCAAACCACGCTTCTAAAATCTTTTTTGCAATGGGGGCAGCAACATTACTTCCCTCGCCCGCACCCTCTACTAATACTGTAACAGAAATTTCGGGATCTTCTGCCGGAGCAAACGTTGTAAACCAGGCATGGGTTCGATTATTAGGATCACCGAATTCAGCTGTTCCGGTTTTACAGGCAACGGAAATTTGAAAATCAAATAATGGCCAACCGGTCCCGCCCGAAGTACATGCTTCCTTCATCCCTTGCGTAATAAGATCGATCGTTTCTTTTTGAATATTTAAACCCTTACACTCACTTTTGAGCTTCCGTATCGTTGGCTTACACACAATACCTCCATTGGCAACAATATTTGTCCATGTATTTACCTGTAGGGGGGTTGTAAGTAAATATCCTTGTCCGATTGCGACATGATACGTATCTCCCAGGTACCATTCGTTATTTCGTAACTCCCGATCTACTTCCGTATTAAATTGGAGATTCTTCCAGGAAGGATCCGGCATGAGACCGGCAGCTTCTCCGCTTATTTCTATTCCCAATGGTTTTCCTATACCGATGTTTCGTGCCCATGCAGCAAGTTTGGTTATCCCTAACCATTCTCCTGTTTTATAAAAGAAAATGTCATTACTCCGTTGAATTGCCTTGACAATATCTACCATTCCCTCAGTTTTCCCGTACTCCCGAAAGTACCAATTGGGAAATGTGAACGGCGGGATGCGTATAACACCCGTATCTTCTACTTTTGTATCTTTATCTATCGCCCCCTCTTCAAGAGCAGCGATTGCCGTGACTATCTTAAATGTAGACCCGGGAGGATACACACCGCCTATTGCACGGTTAAAAAGCGGCTCATCAGGACTATTTAAAACTGTTTCTACGTGTTCGGGAACAAATGATGGGCTTGAGAAAAGAACAAGTATTTCGCCGGTCGATGGTTTGCTGACAACCACCGCGCCTTTTGAGCCTAAGGGAAATTCTTTGGCAACAATTTGCGCAAGTCCTGCGTCGACAGAGAGCGTGACATCTTCGCCCGGACTTGCCTCTTCTCCTCCCAAACTTCGTACTATATCACCGTTTGCTTCTATTTCTACTAATTCCCTCCCGTCACGACCGCGCAGCCGCTCTTCAAACGCTGATTCGGCACCCATTCTGCCGATAAATGAACCGGGAAGGTAGTTTCTGAGCACGTAGTAATCATCTGCGAATTCTTTTGGACTGAGTTCCCCCATGTAACCAAGGACGTGTGCGAGTGCTTCTCCATATGGATACTGGCGGATATATTCACTTTCCAAAAACCAACCCTTTGGGAGTCCTTCGTTGGAAAGCTGATCTCCTTCTTCCTGACTTATTCTCTCTGTACATACCTCTCCTTCTCTACATAGTTTTGTGAGTATGTACCGGGGAATATTAACGGTCAGAGCTTTCCCCGTGCGATCAAGTAAGACCCCTCGTGCAGCATGTCTGATAAGATCGCGTGTTCTATTGGTATCGGCAAGCAACCTGTATCTGTGTCCTTGTACGAGGGTCAGTTCAAATAATCGCCAAACGAGAATAAAAAAGGCAACAAGAAAAACTGTCGTAAAAAAGAGAGCACGGCCTTTTCCGAACCACCAGCTTACCTCTTCTTCTTTCACCACACGCCGTTTCACTTTTTCTTCAAGGATTAGGTTATCGGAAAAAGCTTTTCCAAGTTTCAACATTGTTCTCTTGATTAAAATAGCCTATAATAATAGAAAACTATGAATCATGAATGCAGTCCGATGCACGAACAACCGGCCGAGTGGCTGGTCACCAGTCTCCCTAAAATAAGAAAAGTAAATTCGCTATTACCGAAAAACCTTCATTCTAATAATCTGCGTTCTTTCGAGCATGCTCGTCTTACCACGCTCGAAGAAAGTTGGCTTGACACGACTGGTATCCGGCCACAGGAAACCCATTGTACTATTATCATACCAGTCCACAATGAGCACCGTAGTCTCCCCTCGTTTTTACGTGCATTAATGGCTTCCCAAATTCCCTCGAGTGCGGATTTACACTTTGTATTTGTCGTAAATGGATCTAATGATGATAGCGCTGCTATTATATACGACCGGTTATCTGACTTTCATTCTTTTGGTGACATCCGCTATACCGTTATGGAAACCGTAATCGCTGGCAAAGCAAATGCATTAAACATTGGAAACGACATCGCTCTAAAAAACCACCACACGATCGCAATGAACATTGATGCGAACAACTGGGTTGAACCCGATACAATACCGTTGTTGTTTAAAAGAGCGCATCAAGAATTCAGCGATAATCCCGGTGATGTTGTTTTAGTAGATGCAAAGGCGATCTACGCGATCAAAAATAATACGCAGAGCCCCATTGATCGTTTCTGGTTTCGAGTAAAAGGTAATAACGTTCATACCCCACTTCTGACAGGATGGATGTATGCTTGGAATCCTGAGTGGATAAATGAGGTGGGAGGATTCCCTTCCACGGTAACCGAAGACAGCGCTATAGCGATAGAAGCTCTCGCTCGAGGCCGACGTATTGTACATTCGTCGGCTCGAATCTGGGGATATATTTCTTCGACACTTGTTGATCGACAAAAAGAATTTACCAGGTATCTTCTCGGTGCAGTACAGCTTCTTCGCCACTTTGGTCGAACTTCGCTTCTACAAAACGCCATCAGTCCCGAGTATCCTCTTGATAAATCTATGTGGGAAACACTGCAATATTTTTTTGATGATTCTACACGTGGCAAAAACATCGCGCACTTTCCCTTGAGTCTCATAAAATGGATACGATATGAATATAGCCTTCTTATCGCTACATTGATACTTCGAAAAAAACCGGATATTCAAACGTGGGCTCCCATTAAATCGACGAAGTGAACATAACGAGCATCCACGAGTAGATTGCTCCCAAAATAACCTGCAATACCGTATGATTTTTCGTTTCCACCCTCGCCCAAGCAATTAATGGAATCATCAAAAATACCTGCCACCACCCAAACCACTGGGTTACAACTCCTGCTGCTAACGTCGCAATCCCCACGTGTCCTGAAATTTTATACTTCAATGTGATGAGGAAAAATCCCAAGAACCAGATGAAAAAAAGTATAAAAAGATTGATGAGTATTTCATTATTCCATGTTCGGATAAGGAAGAAATTTCCTATAGTAACAGCGAGAAGTACAAGAAGCGGGAGGATTCTTTTCTTCCGCTCACGAATGTCCCAATCGGTTTTTAGTCGGAGCATTATAAAGAATTTAAAAATGAAAATAGCGCCAAAAAAAATCGAAATATACAAAATATAGAAGGATAATTGTGAAGCAATGAGATTGCTCCGAAACCCCCCGATGATAGAAAGTGCATAAAGCACTAACATCGGCTCGAAAAGGCGGGAAATAAAAGACGCAAGAAAAACCATTGATTCTATTATACCCTGCGGGACGCAATTTTGACTTTATTCAAAAGCGCGTCGTCGTCGAGGAGTTTTCCTGCGCCGCGAACAACTGCTGTCTGAGGATCATCGGTGACCCAGACCGGCATCCGGAGTTCCGAGGCAATCAGCTTATCAATTCCCCGGAGTTTTGATCCGCCTCCGGCAAGCATAATTCCGTGTTCAACAATATCGGCAATTAACTCCGGAGGTGTCTCTTCAATTGTTTCAGCCAGAGCCTCGATAATTTCATGGACAATTGGAGATACTGCTTCCCGTACCTCTGATTCACTCACCCGAATTGACTTGGGTAGTCCAGTTTCTAAATCACGACCTCGTACCACAGCTTGTTTCTCGGTTTTGTCAACAGGATAAGCACTTCCGACAGAAATTTTAAGGTTCTCAGCTGTTTGTTCGCCTATAAGAACCGAGTGTTTGAGCCGGACAAAGGATACGATAGCCTCATCCATTTCGTCACCGGCAATACGGATACTCCGATTAACGACAATTCCGCCTAAAGAAAGCACTGCAATTTCAGCAGTCCCCCCGCCGATATCGCAAATAAATGATCCCTGGCTCTCTTCAATGGGAAGTCCGGCTCCTATTGCTGCTGCCATTGGCTCTTCAATGAGCCAGGCAGCCCGTGCACCAGCCAGAATCGCTGCTTCCTGGACGGCGCGCCTTTCAACTTCGGTCACCCCACTTGGAATTCCGATAACGACTTTTGGCCGGGGAATACTCGGAAGTCCTCTCCTTTTGGGACTTTCGTGGACAAGTTTTATGTAATGGGTGAGCATTGCTGCGGCTGCGTCAAAGTCTGCAATCACCCCGTCTTTTAATGGTCTAATCGCCTCAATAGTTGCCGGAGTTTTCCCTAGCATCTGTTTGGCTTCCCGGCCAATAGCCACAATCTGTTTTGACTTTTTGTGCCGTGCAACAACTGATGGCTCGCGGATAATTATTCCCTTATTCCGTACCCATACCAACGTATTTGCCGTCCCCAAATCAATTCCTAAATCATGGGAGAGTAATCCAAACAAAAAGTCAAACATTGCTCGACCATTCTATCACAGCAGTGGATCGAACGTGATAAAATAGTGGTATGAGAATTTTAAGTTTTGCAAAGAGAAAAGAAGGATCAATACGTGTGCAAGCTCAGGTCGTCGGACATACTCGTTGGCTCCAGGTTGGACGCGGGAGACAAGGACCAATTGAGGTAACATTTCATCAACCCCAACGAACCGATAAAACGCTTGCGCTTGATGAAACTGCCGGAGAAACGATCTTTGTTAGATCACAACAGGCAGAAAAAAAGAGTGGAAATTTCCATGCTGTTGATTTTCCTAAACTATCACCCGGGGAAGTTCGAAAAAAAATTGACGTTGCCAATGTTTCTGGAGGTCAAGTACAGAATATTCGAGGGTCCAGCAGAGAAAATTGGCCGATAGGAGAAAAGCGGGATCCTGAATTTACACTCAAAAAATTGGCTCTTGGAGGATTTAAAACCAATCTCGGTGACCGTTATCAACGCAGGTTGAAAGCATTGGATAGACTGAAAAAGAAAAGAGAAGAAGCAAAAAAAAGAAGTAAACAAGAAAGTAATGATGGCATCCCTTTCTAAGACGAACCTGCCTATAAACGTCAAGAGCGTAAAAAAGATGTTGGAGAAGTTTAATTAAGTAGCTCGTCTACCAAGAAGAAACTCACATAATTGAGTAAGGGACTCTCCTATTAGAAAATTTTTAACATTTTTACCTGCATCAGGGCCGAAGCACGCGATAACATAGCGTTGTAACTCCTGGGGTTGTTCCTTTGCCATATGGGCAAGTTGGACGGCTTTCCTGTAGAGGTCTCCATCAAATTTTCCATTGTCGATTCCTCTCCACTGTTTTGGCAGGTTTATACCGTTTATAACATCCGGCAATCGATTGACTGTGTCTGTTTCATCAGTGTTGGAACTCTTTAACTTCTCTTTTTTGGCGTTATCGAGCGATCGCAGATAGCCGAGTACACTCTTTTCCGGTGGTGTATCATCCGGAAATATATGCAAATTTGCCTTTTGCCTCAATGACAAAGGATTACCAGGAATTCTTTTCTTATTCTCGTCATTTAGCCTCGGCAATCTGCCATAATTTCTCAATCTTTCATATATTTTTATTGACATATAAACTATCCTATAATATTTAGCTCATAAAATCAAGTTCTTATGCTATACTAACTCCATGTCAACTGAACTTATTATCCGTATGTGTAATCGGGTAATACACGTAGGATTCTTTCTACTCTTTGCTCTTGTTCCTTTACTTTTAACCCCCTGGAATTACGAACTGTTTGAATACAACAAGATGATGGCTGTTTATTTTGTAACAGCGTTTGTCGTAACTTCGTGGATTATAAAATCCCTTGCTCAAAAAGAATTTCGAATTACAAGAACACCTCTTGATATCCCCATTGTTCTATTTGTTATTTCACAATTAATAAGTTCCATTTTCTCCATGGATCCGCACGTATCCTGGTTTGGGTACTACTCACGCTTTAACGGCGGCATGTGGTCAATTGTCTCATACGCACTTCTCTACTATGCGTTCGTATCAAATATTGAAAATATTACCCTTTTTATTAAAGCTTCCCTTTCAACTGCAATTGTTATTTCTCTCTACGGAGTTGCTGAAAGGTTAGGGATTGACAAACACCTGTGGGTGCAGGATGTGCAAAATCGCGTGTTCTCAACCCTTGGACAACCGAATTGGCTTGCTGCCTACCTTGTTGCATTATCTCCAATTGCACTTACCTTGCGTTCTCCGTTTAGTTATATTCTTTCGTTTCTCTTATTTGCTGTCCTTCTTTTTACCCGTTCCCGCTCAGGCCTTTTGGGGTTTGCGGTTGCCGATGGTATATATTGGGTAATTTTGTATTTGAAAACCAAAAAAAAATTATCTCTCCGTCTTCCATTTATCATTTATCATTTATCATTTATCATTCTTTTCGCTCTCTTTAGCCCGAATTTCATTCTAAAACAGGTAGCCCCGACTACCCCGTCTCCCACATATACTGCTCCACTTCTCGAATCCGGAGGGACGGAATCCGGAACAATTCGCAAATATGTCTGGGAAGGAGCAGTGAATGTTTGGAAAAGCTCAACAAAAACAATGCTCATCGGAACCGGAACCGAAACATTTGCGTTTGCGTTCTACCAATTCCGCCCCGCAGGGCACAATATGACGAGCGAATGGGATTTTTTATACAACAAAGCACACAATGAATATCTCAATTCCCTTGCAACAACAGGACTGCTTGGATTAGGAAGTTATGTCTTTTTCCTTGGATTATTTATTTGGTGGTTTATACACCAAAAGAAACAGTCAACGCTCGACTATGCGCTATTTACCGGGTGGCTTTCAATCCTCGTCACGAACTTTTTTGGTTTCTCCGTCGTCGTCACACAACTATTTCTCTTTCTCTTTCCTGCGATGATTTTTGTTCAACAATTAAACAATGCAACAATAAAACAATTGAGATTGCCATCATGGACTATCTGGATTCTCATTATTGGAGGTGCTTATGTATTGATCAAGATTGGCAGTTTTTGGTACGCAGATACACTTTTTGCCGCAGGGTATAGGTTTAATCGAGCTGGTTCCTATGAGAAATCCCGCATATATCTCACTCAAGCAACCAAGGTAAATCCCAATGAACCGTTTTACCATGATGAGTTAGGAAGTGCGCTTTCAGGATTAGCTGTTCTTGCTATTGAGTCTCAGGATGCAACAGGAGCCTCAAAACTTGCCCAAGAAAGCATTAAAGAAAATGATAGAGCCCTTACTATTAGTCCGAATAATGTTAATTTTTGGAAATCGAGGACGAAGATATTTTACTCTTTTGCCACATTTGATCCTCAGTTTAATAGAGCGGCAATTGGAGCTTTAGAAAAGGCACTCTCGCTATCTCCCAACGACCCTAAAATCATGTATAATCTCGCAATTCTTTTCGGTCGTGAGGGAAATAATGAAAAAGCTATCGAGCTTTTGCAGCAGTCAGTTGAACTCAAACGCAATTATCGCGATGCGTACTACGCGTTGTTTATCTTTTACAATGAAACCAAACAGCCTGATGCTGCCCGGGCAATCCTCCAGTCGTACCTAGATAATGTCGACCCATCAGATAGCGACTTCCAAGAAAGAATAAAGCAATGAAACCGATCGTTCATGTCCCCAATGCTGTTCTCACCACCCCAAGTAAAACTGTAACATCATTTGATAAACGGCTCGCACAACTTATTTCTGATATGAAAAAAATTCTTCTTGGTGCGAGTAATCCTAAGGGAGTCGGGCTTGCCGCACCACAAATCGGAGAAAATTGGCGCATATTTATTACAAAACCATGGGAAAGGTCCAGAATCCGGGTGTTTATTAATCCGGAAATTATTAAAAGTTCAATAGAACGTACAGACGGCGTTCCGGGAAGAGATAACAAATTTGAAGGGTGCCTTTCCATTCTAAAAATTTGGGGGAAAGTGAAACGGATTGCAACTATTTCGCTCCGTTATTACGACCAAAAAGGCCAGAAGCACGAAGAAGAATTCAAAGGATTTCTCGCAACCATTATCCAGCACGAAACTGATCACACCAATGGCATTCTTTTTACCCAACGCGTTCTTGAACAGAAGGGAAAGCTCTATCAAACCGACAAAGATAAAGAAGGAAAAGAAATTCTCGAAGAAATTTCAATTTAAATGACCATTATTTTTTTCGGCTCATTTCAAAAGTACTCGGTTCAGGTTTTAGAAAAACTTACCAATAATTTTTCCGTTACTGCTGTTATTACTACACCCCCAAAACCTGCTGGGCGACACATGGAACTTAAACCAACTGAGGTTGCTCTGTATGCGCGGTCCAACAAACTTCCACTTTATGAACTTTATGAACTTTCTACTATTCCCGACATTCCTCGTCCTGATTTTATCGTTGTTGCTGGTTACGGCAGGCTTATTCCTCCGCTTTGGCTCGAATTTCCCAAAATTATGGCAGTCAATATGCACCCGTCGCTCTTGCCGCAATACCGCGGCGCATTCCCTGCTGAATGGGCAATACTCAATATGGAAAAAGAAACAGGGGTAACTCTCGTTAAAATGTCTGCGGAATTTGATAAAGGGGACATCATTGCTCAAAAAAAATTTGTAATTGAACCGAGCGATACCCGCGAAACGCTCTATAAAAAACTTTATGATATGGGAGCAAAGCTTTTGGTCGATACGTTACCTGCCAAAATTACTCCCCGTCCTCAAGCAAGCGGTGATTTTTTCTACGCGCGAAGGCTCACAAGAGACGACGGCTTTGTGCCGTGGGAAGAATTTACGAAGGATATCTCTAAACTTGAAAGGAAACTGCGCGCGCTAACCCCATGGCCCGGCGTTTGGACCCGCCTGCCAGCGCCTGAGCGCAGCGATGGCGGGCAGGCCAAAACCCCACAGGGAAAAAGGCTAAAACTCCTCTCTCTTAATCCTCCAACTGTTCAGCTTGAAGGCAAAAAGCCTTCCCTCTTGACAGACCTATCACACTTATCCTAGTCTGAATATATGGCCCGCCGAAGACCTGCATTATTGCGACAAAAAGACATTGCTTCATGGAATTTCATCATATTCCTCACTCTTGCTTTTATTCTTCTGGTTATCGTTTTGACTGCAAGTAACCGTATCGCTCTCGATGTTCGTAGTCGTGCAGCCGGAGCCTGTCCGTCTGTGACACTGCCGCGAGCAGAAGATTGTCCTGACGGATGGACGTTTAAGCGTGATACAACGGGTTGTGTGGCTTTTTTCTGCGAAGCTAAGCCTTAATTGTCATGGATCCTGAATCAAGTTCAGGATGACAAACTGCGGTCAAATCTCACCCTCTTAATACACCGTGTGCATAGATGCATTCTTTGAAGAGTTCCGTCAATAGGTAACGACACCCAGTGGAGGTTCGGAGCAAAGCGTCGGGAAGTAACCTGTGCCCGCTTTTTCCACTGACCTCCCGCAACTCCCGCATGGTGCGTGTGTTGCCGACCAGCAGATGAGTGTTTTTCGCAGATATCGCAAATCACCGCCATAGATTGTATACTATACCACATGATCGACACGCTCTTCAATAATCCGTTAGGTTTTCTCTTCTGGCTTGTCGCCTTAGCAGTTGCGATTACAATTCACGAGTTTTCCCATGCGTACTGGGCTGACAGGCTTGGAGATCCCACCCCACGGCTCCAGGGAAGATTGACGCTTAATCCTCTCGCTCATCTGGATCCTCTTGGCACCCTGATGCTTCTTATTGTCCGTTTTGGTTGGGGAAAGCCGGTTGTTTTTGACCCGTTTAATCTTCGTCATCCCCGACGCGATGCCGCAATTATTTCCCTTGCCGGACCTGTATCAAACCTTATTCTGGCATTTGTATGCGCGGTTCTTTTGCGCATCTTATTTTCGTATCGGCTTACCGCACTATCGTCCGCAAGTACACTCGTCTATATGGCTATTGGCCTGTTACAACCCGTGATTATTTTAAACGTTGTTCTTGCCGTATTTAACCTTATTCCCATCCATCCTCTTGATGGATTTAAAATCGTCGGAGGCATTCTTCCGGCAGACAAAGCGAGAGAATGGTATCAGCTTGAGTCCTACGGCATGATTTTTCTTATTTTCCTTATCTTCCCCTTCTTCGGCGGTGTCTCCCCAATCAGCCAACTCATCTCTCCTGTTATCAACTTCCTCCTCAGTTTTCTCTTACCATCTCCCGCGATTATTTAACCCCGCGAGCACTTGACAGACACTATTCTCTTGTTCTACCATCATAAATGCCCGTGTGGATTGGAGAATATTTTCCTCCACAAGTTCAAACCAAATGAGGTATCCCGCACCATACGGTGCAGGAAACAGGGTCAGGTGTCTCTCTACTGTTGTATTGAGGCCAGCCCTTCCGATTTAAACAGTCGGGGAAAATACTTCACCACCGGGCGGAATTATTTTTCTTCTTGACACCTCCAACGGTTTCGCATTCTCTCACACTTTTGATACAATAGTTTTCGTGCCGGAGTAACTCAGTGGTAGAGTAACTGTTTTGTAAACAGTAAGTCGCGGGTTCGAATCCCGCCTCCGGCTCACTTGGAATATTTTGACAGCACCTGTCGGTCAAAAGGTGTGTCTGAAAGAAAACGGTTAAACTCGAAAAACGCTTTGTCGTTTAAACGGTAGGTGACATTCCTCCCCTCTCTTGTTTTGAGAACCCATCCGGATAGATACATTTGTTTGAGGTGATGTGCGATTAAATTTTCGGGGAGATTGAGGTGATCAACAATATCTCTCACCCACATGGGATCATTAGCCAGAAGGTAGATAATTGCTAACCGGTGGGGATGCGCAATCCCGCGGTATTTTTTTGCAAACAATTTTGCTTTTTCTTTGAGTCTACCTCCCGTCACCATGGTAAAGTCACTATAGCAAAAATGAGGTATAATACAACAACAAGCCAGGATGGCGGAGTGGCCAATCGCAACAGACTGTAAATCTGTCGCCCGTTCGGGCTGCCTAGGTTCGAATCCTAGTCCTGGCACAGGCTATGAAAATGACAAAAGAAACAAACGCCATACTTTTATTAACAACGTTATCTGCATTCGCAAATCGTGACATCACCGGAATTCCAACCCCTCAATCAATAGAGCCTCTTCCATTTCATCCAAAAGGACCGATTATCAAACTTCCGGAAAAACCTAAACTATACGTTCGGACAAAAAATAAAGGACCACACAAACGCGGTACTTGACAGGATTGTACGTATCTTCTACTATTTCTCTCAATGGACGGAGAACCGACGTCTGCCCCAATTTCTTCTGCCCCATCAATATCTCCAAAAGGCAAAAAGGCCGGATGGAAGCTGATTCTCTTAGGTGTCCTTCTTTTGGCTGCACTTAGTCTTGGAGGAACAGCCGTCTACCAGGCAATTCGTGGCGCACAACCTACCCCGACCCCAACACCGGCTCCCACGCCAACTCCTGAGCCGACTCCAACACCGCAGCCCTCACCGACAAAGAAACCAACGCCGACGCCAACCAAAAAACCAACGCCGACAGCAACACCAACATCAGCGCCAACCGGAACACCAACTCCCACACCAACTGAAGGCCCTACGCCAACACCGACACCGACCGGCACGCCTGCGCCCACTCCGACTGGCACATAAATTTTTCTCCCCTCTTGATTTTTTCACACTATGATGTTTAACTTATTCTATGGAAGAAAAGACAAAAGCAGGTGAAGGAGAAAATTCAGCACTGTATTACGGCATTGGAGCTGCAGTTTTGGTTATCTTGGTTGCCGGAATTTATATTTTCCGTCCGAAAACATCTCCCACCACATCTCCTGTTTCTCCTGGTGCACAAGTAACTGATATCCCCCTTGTACGGCCAACCGGCCCAATCACTGGCTTAGCCTGTGAACTCCAATATTACAACCCGGTTGTGGGAAAGAAAGAATTCTACGTGAGTGTTGAGGGAGCGGCGCTACCTGATGCTAAATCAGTCGACTGCAACTTTACTTTTAGCGTTGCAGGAAGCGTTGTGAAGACAGACAGTATTACTGATGCAAAACTTGTTGAAGAAAAATCCCGAAACGGAAAACTATTCACCTGCACGACAGTGCCGCTTGAACTGGAACCTAGTGTACCTACAACAGTTGACTTTGCCCTCTCTGATGATCTGAAAAATACAGCCACCTGTTCCTCCACCTTCCTCTTCCCCGCCCCCTAAAGCAGTCCGTATCCTATATTACACTCCTTTTCTACGGAACTCATATAATGGATATGCGTCTATGATTGGGCAATAAAAATGAAAAAGTATGGGCTTGTAGTTCTCATATTTTTACCGTTAGTCTTCCTTTTTCCTACCAGGGCGTTTGCCGAAGATTCCTCTTACTCCTGCTCCGTCACTCATCAGACAGTTTCCACAATTCCAAGGAGCTTCTTTGGCATGTTCACTCCCATCAACCGCATACCCGTGTCCGGGGATCAACAACTGAAACTTTTTCAACGAATCAAGGATTCGGGTATTTATTCCGTCCGGGTGCAAATACAATGGCACAGAATTGAAAGGGTTGAGAATGAATATCAATGGGAAAATTACGATTCCATCCTCCAAACTATCGAGAGTGTTGGCCTTAGAGCCTTGCCGGTACTTATTGGTGTACCTTCATGGGCCCGCCCATCAACGGGTCCAATGGCCAGAAAAATCGTCATAGATCCCGAACGCTATGAAGATTGGCAAGATTTCGTTGCTGAAGCAACCAGACGATACGGTGTAAACGGCGGCACGGTTGCAAACGTTGCGTCTGACTGGGAAATCTGGAATGAGCCGAATGGGGAAAATTTCTTTCAAGGAACCCCGCAGGACATGGTCACAACCCTCAACCTGGCCTATCAGACAATCAAAAGCATCGATCCGCAATCAAAAGTCTGGTCGCAGGCTGCTTCCACCACAGGCTTAACCGGCACGAGAGATTTTTTTGAAGCGATAGTCAAAGACGGATATTTCGATGTTCTTACCATCCATCTTTATGCAACCACCGAAAAAGCAATCGAACTTGCAACTTCAGCCCAACAATACCTTCGAGAAAACGGCAACAGCGTCAACAAAGAGGCAAAACTGTCAATTACCGAAACCAATCCCCTGCCTGTCGGGCACCAATGCGAATCCGTCAACAGTCTTAGTGAACAGGAAATGGCCGATATAATAACTAATCACTATGCTTGTCTTTCCCAGGCGGGTGCCGATTCTGTCTACTATTTCATGGCGCTGGATTTACCTGATCCGTCATGTTCAGGAGGTACGGTTAAAGTAGGTATCCTAAACCCGGATCTGACCCCGCGCGCTTTATACAGTGCAATCAAAGAAATGATAACAATCGTCAGTCCGCAAACCCCTTTAGGCGACCTCAATTCTGACGGGAAAGTAGACATTTTCGACTACAACATCCTCGTTGAGAATTTCGGCAATCCGTACACAATTTTCGACTATAATACACTTGTAGAGCGTTTTGGTACGTAAAGGAAAATTTATGATGCCACCTTCACCAAGTTCTGAAGACCTCACGGAGATTACTGAGGTACAAAAGCCAAAACGGAGATGGTGGGTTGTCGTGGCGATTCCTCTGGGAATATTCGTTCTGCTGGGAATTGGTTTTTACCCGTTGATACAAACTACTGCTCCAACTCCAACACCCAAACCCACACCGATACTGCAAGAGTCCAATGCGTCAACTGTCCTTTCGGTAGATAGCGACAACGCAACAAGCACTCCTCTACTAGTTTCCGTCCCAATTACTATTAATACAGGAAAAAATACAGTGTCTGCTGTCGAACTTCATCTCTCTTTCGACCCCCAAAAGTCAAAGAATGCGAGCGTCTCCGCAGGGGCATTTTTTACCGACCCGACAATTTTAAAAAATGAAGTTGACCAAACAAACGGAAAAATCACCTTCATCCTTGGCTCTCTCACCCCCAAGCAAGGAACCGGTGTCGTCGCCATTCTCTCTCTCGAGCCCGTCGGAACGATCACTCTAGCTATAGATCCTGAGACGAAAGTTGCGGCTATCGGAGAAAAAGAAAATGTTCTCAAAAGCTACAAATGAAACGATTCGCGCTCTTGCTTCCGTTACTTTTGCTTATCATAGCCATTCCGATCGGAGTCTACTATATTGGGCAAAGACAAGATATTCGAGATCGGGCTGCTCCATCAACAACGCTCTCACTGTCTCCTTCATCCATATCAAAACAACAGGGTAATACTCTTTCCCTCGATGTAACTATCGACACGGGAGAAAATACAGTCTCTGCGATTGAACTTGTCGTCAACACCGATCCGGCAAAAGTAAAAATAACAGGTATCGCTGCCGATGATTTTTTTAGCCAATCCCTCATTGAACCGGCGTTCACCGACAGCCGTGCCACCATGACCCGCGGTACACCACCGACATCTCCGCGTCAAGGAACCGGAACGGTGGCTACAGTCACATTAGAAGTCGTCGCGGGAAACGGAACCGCCCAGATTACACTGGCAGGATCTCAAGTTGCTGGCATTGGTGAGCAGGGAAATGTTTTGAGTGGTACGGCGCCTGCAACGGTCACGATCACCTCTTCGACAAATCCGACTCCGACGCCCACTCCAACATCAGCTCCCGGGAGCACACCCACGCCCACACCCACCCCAACTCCAACCCCAACAGAATCAGGGGAAACAGGAGCTGTTTCTCTTACAAGTCCGGTAAGCGGAGCAACGGTAACGACTGATACACCCACGCTTAAGGGAACCGCGCCTGCCGGCAGCACGGTCACGATTACTATTTACAGTGATCCGATCACGGTCACCGTAACCGCAGATAGTAATGGACGTTGGACCTATACTCCAACCCAATCACTTTCCGATGGACAGCATCAGGTCGTCATATCAACAGCGGCAGAAGACGGATCGACGCTGACAGAGTCATCATCCTTTTATGTCCAAACGCAGGATATTCCGGTAACCGGAAATAACTGGCTTTACATAACCCTGATTGTCGCAGGGTTATTTTTCATTGGTTCTGGTATGCTGATACTGTGAAGAAACTATCGATCATTGTCCTTTTTATTTCTCTCTTGTTTCTGGCTGTAGTCGCCCTGACTGTATCTCTCGTCCAGCGAAGGCAGGAGGTGCGCACACGGGCAACCGCCGCTACCACACTCTCCATTATCCCAAGCTCCGTCCAGGCACATATTGGCGATACGTTCTCCGTCGACGTGTGGATTAACACCGGAGAAAATACGGTCTCCGCTGCAACCGTTGTTGTAACGTTTAACAGCAACGTGCTTACTGGGGTTTCAATTCAGCCGGGAACATTCCTCAGCGTGCCCCTTGAACCAGGCAGTTTCTCCGCAGGTGTCGCTCGCATAAGCCTCGGAAGTCAACCGACTGCGCCGGTCCAAGGAAGTGGGGCTTTATTTACCCTCACGTTTCAGGCAACCGGTGTTGGCACGACAACTATCACATTTGATCCAACCACCGTCGTTGCCGCTCTCGGACACACAACGAGTGTCCTGACGGGAACGACCCCCGGCTCAATCACCGTCTCCCTTGTTCCCACTCCAACTCCCACACCAACAATCACGCCTACCCCAACCCCATCTCCAACACCCACGCCCACAGCAACACCTACCCCAACACCGCTGCCTCCTCGTCCTGGAGATCTAGATCTTGATAGAGATGTCGACATTTACGATTACAATCTCCTCGTTACTGATTTTGGAAAAACGGGGACAGCGGGTTTTATTGCGGCTGACATTGACAAAAACGGCAAAGTGGATATTTTTGACTACAATATTCTTGTGGAAGAATTCGGGAAATAACCCACACTAAATAACGCCAAGTTCTTTCCCAACTTTTTCAAAAATCTTCAAACCGAAATCCAAATCCTTCTTTGAGTGCCCAGCCGAAGGCATGACGCGAATCCTTGCTTTACCTAATGGCACCATTGGATACTTAATTGGGGTAGCAAACACTTTGTGTTCAAATAATTTACTGGAGAAGGTTTTGGCGAGATTTTCGTCTCCGAGCATTACTGGTGTAATTGGTGTTTGCGTACTCCCGGTGTTAAATCCGAGTTTTTGAAAACTTTCCCTTAAATATTTTGCATTATCCCAAAGTTTTTTAACCAAAGATTTGGATCGGGACAAAATTTTTACTCCTTCAATGACTGCAGCTGTGTCTGCAACAGTCAGTCCTGTCGAAAAAAGGTATGGTCTGCCTTTTTGACGGTAGTATTCAATCAGTTCTTTTTTTCCGGCAATAACCCCACCTAATACTCCGAATGCTTTTGAAAGTGTTCCAACTTCGATATCAATCTTCCCATGGAGCTTAAAGTGATGCGCTATACCGCGGCCTTGCCCCAAAACTCCTTCACCGTGGGCATCATCGACCATCGTAATGGCTCCGTATTTTTTTGCCAGGCGCACAATATCGGGCATCGGCGCAATATCGCCATCCATGCTAAATACGCCGTCTGTGACGATGAGCATGAGATGATTCCCTTGAATTTTTTTTGCTTCATTCAAAACCCGCTCCAAATCAGTCATATCCAAATGCTTATAGATAAATTTGTTTTTAATTTGAGCTAGCCGTATTGCATCGATAATGCTTGCGTGATTAAGTTCATCCGAGATGACAATATCTTCTTTCCCTAAAATCGTCTGGATGGCAACAATATTGCCGATAAATCCTCCCTGAAGGAGAAATGCCGCCTCAGCTCCCTTAAACTTGGCAAGAGCTGCTTCAGCCTCCATATGGAGCTTCAGATTCCCTGAAATCGGCCGTACTGCCCCAGGACCTACCCCGTATTTTTTAACAGCTTTAATCACAGCACTAACGAGGCGTTTATCCTGTGCAAGCCCTAGGTAGTTATTCGAGCAGAAGTTGAGAACTTTTTTGCCGTCAATCGTAAACCAGGGGCCCTGCGGAGATTCCAAAACGCGAACAGGGGTATACAACCCCTTTTGTTTCATTTCGTCAAGCGTTTTGTAATACGGTTCAAGTGGATCGTTCATACTCAAGCTTTTTCCACTGGCGATGGACTATCATTAGGTGGATTAATTGATTCACTGATTTCAACACGTTTTGGAACCGAAGATTGAACCGACGAAAACTGTATTGCTGCAAGTTCATCACTTGCCCCTCCCTGTTCGGCAATTCCGGCTAATGTCTCAAGACTAAGCTCTTTTGCTCCTCCTGTCATATCACAACCACCTCCTTAAGTAAAAAATGACTATATAGCCTCAGTCGGAAGTCACCTCAAAATCCTTCACTATATTTTTTAATAAAGCTTAGTCTATAATAGATATTACTGTATGAATAAATCTCATCCCCTTTCAAAGAAAAAACTTCAACAATTCTATGGACAGGGAAATTCACTGTCTGAAATTGCGACTCTGTTCGATTGTTCTGTTCATAAAGTGATTTATTGGATGCAACGTTACGCAATTGCACGTCGTTCTAGAAGTGATGCGGCGTATATAAAATTAAATCCTAACGGCGACCCATTCTTTATTCAAAAAGAAAAATCGTTATTTCTCTACGGTCTTGGATTAGGAATCTATTGGGGTGAGGGAACAAAAGTAACTGGTCTTGTTCGAGTGACCAATTCTGATCCTGCGATGATCAAGGTTTTTAGAGAATTCTTGATACAAATATGCGGAGTGCGAGATGATAAAATTCATTACAGCATTGTTGCGTTCAATGATAGTCATATTCCGACAGTTCAATCATTCTGGGCGACCTATCTGAAGATTTCTCCTGACAAATTTGGTAAAATCGTACAGATACCGCCGCAAGGCAAAGGCTCATATAAGCGAAAGTCTCAATTTGGCGTCTGCTCTATTTCAGTAGGTAATATTAAACTGAAACATTGGATCATGCAGGAGCTGGAAAAAATTAAAGAAGCCCGGATAGTTTAGTGGCAAAACGTTCCCTTGGTAAGGGAATGAGCGGGGGTTCGATTCCCCCTCCGGGCTCATGTCCAAACTGCCCAAAAAACAAATTCAAAAATCATTCGGTCGGGAGCTCGTGCTCGATCTCTACGATTGCGACCTCAAGAAAATTTCATCAAAGAGGGAAATCCACAAGTTTGTTATAGAGCTTTGCGATAATGTCATCAAAATGAAGCGGTATGGCAGAGCGCTCATCCCTCACTTTGGCCATGCCGATCCCGTAACAAGCGGCTACTCACTCGTCCAACTTATTGAAACAAGCTCCGTGTCCGCCCATTTTTCGGAACTGAAGCGAAGCGTGTATCTCAACATCTTCTCTTGCGCACCTTTTGATGCCAAAAAAACAACAGCCTTTTGCAAAAAATTCTTTAGGGCAAAGCGCGTGAAATTACATCTTATTAAAAGAAGCTAAACGGATAACTTCAGTGCGGCAAAAAACATGATTGCAGCCCCGGTAAAACGCACTGCATAAACTTTCAACGTATGTTTTTCCAAAAGTTCTGGTGCAACGCGGGAAAATATAAACGCAATAATCATCGAAAACGGCAGCGATAGTATCGTACTGGTTATGCCTACGTTTTGGGCAAGAGCCCGATTTGCAGCAATATATCCTAATACAAAAAAGAGTGATGAAAATGCGATCCCACCCATACCGGCAGGTCGTACTTTTTTTAAATCCTTTATAAACAGAGGAACAAGCACCAAGAGTGAAATTTGTGCCACTACAGCTGTGAAGAGTGTCACTTCCCAATATCCGTTTGTTTGAAGAGCCTGATGGAGAGCAACGTTCATCACTGCCGAGATGAATATAGCTAGTAATGCTACCATCACCCCTTTTTGGAAAAACGTTGAGAGCTTCATCCGCTCATCCATGCTCACTAAAAACCCACAAAACGAAATGAGTGCGATAAGTCCGATTTGCATCGGTGTCAATCTTTCCCCTAAGACAAAAACACCTAAAAGTACGCTAAACGGACCGCGGAAGTTATAAAGCGATCCGAGCGTAGATACATCAAGCATATAGAGTGACAAAACGTAAACTATGCCAGCAAGAGCGTAAGTCAATCCTGAAAAAATAATTGGTCCCCATTGTTGGGGCCAAGTTACGCCGTAGACGAGGGCGACTGGAAGAATGAAAAACAAGGAACACGCCTCCCAAAAAAATTCGTACATCCATGGGTTTTTTATTGCGTGTTTTGTGGTCAGCTTGCCGGCAACGAGCGTTGCACCATAGAATAAAGATGCAATCCAGGCAAAGGAAATAGACGACATAGGCGAAGTATAACAAATCAGGTATGATGACTATATGAGTATTTTTTCGCTGTTTACATTCGCCGTCTTTGCTTTTGAAACTGTGCTTTCGCCGCTACCCGATGATGGTATTGCTATACCGGTGCCTGAGCCAACTCCTGAGATCTCATTTGGACAACTTCTCAATTACACCCCTCCAGCGGTCTTGGGCGCCGCGACAGAAGAACCGCCAACTCCTTCGCTGACTCCTCGGCGAAGCCGCAAAGATAACTTTACGATTGCCGTTTTGGGTGATTCTATGGTTGATACGCTGGGTCCGGATATCGGACATCTAAAAGCGGAGCTAAAAGATGCCTACACCAGTGTCGCCTTTGCGATCCTAAACTACGGCGTTGGTGGAGAAAATATCGACAGTGGTATATCTCGCCTGACGAATGACTATACGTATCTGGGCCAATACGTCCCGTCACTTGTCTCTCAACGACCTGACGTTGTTGTGGTGGAATCGTTCGGGTATAACCCATATATTGACCCGACGAACGAACTCGATCGTCATTGGTTAGCACTTGCAAAAATAGTCGATACGCTCAAAAAATCATTGCCAGATGTAAAAATCGTGATTGCATCAACGATTGCTCCGAATGCGGCGATATTCGGCGACGGAGCGCTTAACTGGGACTCAACGCAAAAGCAAGAAAAAGTTGCTCGTATTAAAAGCTACTTGGAAAGTACTATTAAATTCGCCCAAAGCCAAAGGATCCCAGTCGCAGATGTCTATACACCTAGTGGCGGAAGAAGCGAATTCATTAATCCCGGCGACCATATACACTACTCTGACGCGGGAAGAGAACTCTTCAGCAAAGTTGTTTCTGATACAATTGTAACGGCAAAACTTCTTGAGTAAGGTATAGATTTACAGTATAATCTCCACATTACGCCAGGTAGTAGAATTTCGACATGGTTTTTATTCTTTGCCCGATAACACATAAACTATTTGGTTGTAAACATATTTTTATAAAGAAAGGACCGTAAAATTTCGAAAACCATAAAAGGCAAAGGTCGAAATTTCACTACCTGGTATGGCTCAAAAAGATCAACGGTTACTTGTAGCTTTAATTTGTACGGTGTGTAAAAGCCAAAATTACATTACTGACAGGAATAAAATCAACACTCCGGAAAAAATAGTGCTTAAAAAGTACTGCCGTCACTGCCGAAAACACACAGAACACAAGGAAACAAGTAAACTTGATTAAGTCATGCGAAATACAATCCTCTTTATTTCAGTTCTTGCGGTTGTCGCAGCGCTTCTTTTAGGATTTAATTTAGGCCGTAATCTAAAACCTACAACCTACAACCTACAACCTACCCCAACCCCTCTCGCTTTACCGTCACCTACAATATCTCAATACACAAACACTATCTGCGGTATATCTCTAAACTACCCCGGTTCACTGACGAAACTTGAGGCAACAGCTGGTGCTATGTTTATCGATTCGCAAAACGCCTCAAATTCAGTTGCACTTGCTTGCCAAGAAGAGATTCCCCGACCGCCTCTCACCCTCGAAAATATTGAAGAAGTGACGCTTATTTCAACGAGTGGAGCAAGTATTTCGGGGAGTCTCTATCATGATGCATCAGCAAAAGACGGAGCACCAGTTGACGAACTCATCTTCACACATCCGACAACTGGCCTGGACGTGTTTCTCGCCGGATTCGGTGCTACCTTCCAACAGATCCTCTCTTCGCTTAAAGTGTTATAATATATCCCAATTCTAGGGACGTAGGTTAATGGTAGACCTGAGCTCTCCAAAAGCTCTAGTGGGGGTTCGATTCCCTCCGTCCCTGCTCTCTTTTTATGATAGAATCCATATCTCCATTCAGTAAATCTCAGACTATCGTTGGCGGAAAACTGGGATCGTGCGACTTATATGTCATGAAGCCTGGTGGAGTGGAAAACAAACACTTCCACAATGGAATTGAAATTGTCCTCGTTCTTAAAGGCAACTGCCAAACACATAAACAGGGGCATGGATATATGTATAGAAAAGGGCAAATTCACGAAGTAATCAATGACTCAAAAAATGAACTTATTTTTATTTGTCTGACTATCCCCGCAGAATCACAAAAAAACACACACTATATTTCCTCTATTTGATCTTTTTGTCAGTTCGCGCTAAACTCTACACCTATGTCTCCAGAATACCAACGATGGAATCAGGTGCCGGAAGAGTTAAGAGCTCAACTAAAACAATTAGCCGCAGCTTCAATTTCCCGACTTATTAATGAAGGTTTTTCTTTTATTGTGAATGGTCATGGCATTAAGATAGAACACGACTTAACACTGTTATCAGATACACAACGAGCGGATGCACGTAAACAAAATAGCTCTCGACACGTTATGTTGCCGCTTCGTGGTAGTTCGCCGAAAAAAGTAGAAAATCATCCGATATTTAATACAGCGCAAGAAACACCATCGTTTAAAACCGGACACAATGTGAAACCCCGAAATCCTTGGCATCGCAGACGAATTATATAATCAATCCTCTTGATTTCTCCGATATCACAATGTAACAATAGATAAATGAGAGTATTTCTGCTCATTATCCTCCTTATTTCTGCAGCTGTCGTTTTTATCAAAAAACCCCCCTCAAATACACAGACTCCCGTCTCATCGTTTATAGCAGAAGCCACAGTTCCCAAAGAAACTGAGGTTAAAAATCTTGATGGGAGTAAAAAACTTGTTTTGACTGAAGAAGGGTCTGTTTTTATTTCCGATGATAAAAGTAGGAGGCTTCTTTATTCCGGAACCAATCTCTCTTTGCCACAAAACGCGTGGGCTCCTGATGACAACTATGTATTTATAAAACAAGATGCAACATTTCTTGTTTTTAAAACATCAGGAGAACCATTTGCAGGCGGGGAGCAATTTTTGGATGTTGTATCACTCTTTGTTCAGAAACAACCTGAGCGGATTTTCAAAGACGCAACTGGGTGGGATGGTGTAGGACTTATGCACGTCGTAAGCGACAACCTGCCTGCCGGCAGGCAGGATACTTCGTTCTGGTTCGACGTCGCCTCTAAAGGGTTCCTTCAACTGTACTAATTTCCAGTACTTCCCCGTCATAGTCAAAAACAAACTCGACCGGGTGTGAAAGTGAGTTTAGAATGTAGAGGTTTTGCGGTTCGCTCCGTAATCTCTGGAACGGATTGCTGTAAACCGAAACGCCTTGCTCTTTTGGAATCTCGGGAATTTCCCGAAAATCGTGGTTGGTTGGTGCCTCAACTGTTAATCCTGCATCTTTTGCAACCCAAGAGATAAGTGAGGCAAGATGGCAGACTCCGTCACCTACGATCCAGCCATCAGAGAGAAATCCCTCTGCCCCGCTGAAGTGCACAGACAGAAGCGGGGTTGCAGCCTCATATTTGGGAAGTTTAACATCATGGAAACTCACCGTTTGCCCGGGTTCTATGGTAAAACCACCTCCCATATAGTCGACAGTCAATAGTATGTTTTTCTTCATGACGTCGTTAACGAAGCTATCGGGATACCGTGTTTCCAGTGACAGTTCATGCCTGGAAAGCATGTTTTGATCTCCCAAAGGGGAAATTACCCCCTGATTCGTGCTAGCCACAAAAAACTGCAAAATGGAGCCTATGAACAAGCTAAACATAAGAGGCGGATTGTAGCATCTGCCGTGTTATAATGCAAAGTAAATGAAGAAGCCTTCAATGAAATCAGCATTCGGTAAATATATTTCTTATCTCGATAATGTAGAAAGAGGGGTAAAGGATAAAGAAGAATTTGGTTCCATGCTCATTCTTTCCCTTGTTGAAGAAGTAGGCGAAATGGCGCGGGCATATTTAGCGAAACATGGTCGGAAACCAACCAATCTTGCAGCGCAAGCAGATGAAACGTATGAACAGGAACTCGGCGATATTATCGTTTCTGTTCTTCGATTTGCGCGGATTAAGAATATTGATTTACATAAACGGGTAATGTACACGCTTCGGAAGATTGCAAAGCGCCAAATCGACCCGAAACACCCCCATCCGTAATATCATTTTTGTTTTCCCCACCGTTTCCAGTTGGGATTAACCGTTCCAAGTTGCACGATGTCGTCGAAAATATCAAGGAGATAATGGAGGATCATTGCGCCGAAAAGTATGACCCCCACTTCCCAATCGATCCGAGATGAAACAAGTGCAAGTCCTAACAATATTACAACGATGTAAATATTGTGATATGAAAGATTGGTATTATACTTATGACCTGTTGCAATAAAGTGCGCCAGACTCCTCCATTGTCTTGCTTTAAGGAAACCAACTATTTGTTTTGTGTAGGTTTCCTGCTTCCCGTATCCAAGAAAGTATTGTAAATGATCGATATCAGGCAGTAGCGATCCAATAATTGCTGTCCAAACCCACTTGGGATTAAATGAGCCCCATTTTTCCCGCAGAAACCACGCCCAGACAAGACCAAGAAGCACATGGTAACCCATGTGTCGTGATTGCCAGAGAATAAATCCAAGCCCCTTGACCCGAGCAAAACTCAATCTCATAAAGAAATATCCCTCTTGACGATTGTATCATTCTCCTCCATAGTGAAAAGAGATGAAATTTCTTCGTCTGACCCGATCCGAATCCCGTTGGCTATCCATATTTTCATTTTTTGGATTTATCGTTTTCGCCCTTTTTCTCATACAACCACTCCTCTCTTCTTATCGCGCTGAACCGTTGGCCGACGCAACTTCACTAAAGCTACTTCTTGCCGGAAAACCTCTTCCGGTTCCTGCTGATGAGCGGACCGGTGAATTTTATGGTACCAAAGTTTCTCCTCCTCTACTTTCAAGTCTTCCCGAGGTTTCGGGAGTTCTCGGGCATTCATCAGCAGAAAGACACGTAGAAGTTGATCTCACCCATCAAAAAGTGTACGCGGTAGAGAATGGACAAAAAGTGTACGAATTTACTGTTTCTACCGGTAAGTGGGCTCCAACTCCAACCGGCGAATTTACGATTTGGGCAAAGGTGAGGAGCCAAAAAATGAGCGGAGGAGTTCCGGGAACCGGTACATATTATTACCTCCCCAATGTTCCGTGGGTTATGTTTTTTGGCAGCAATGAAATCCCCGCTTCGCGAGGGTTCTCTCTCCACGGCACGTATTGGCATAATAACTTCGGCCATCCCATGAGCCACGGATGTATCAATATGCGTATTGAGGATGCAAAAACACTGTTTGAGTGGGCAGACCCAGTCGTTACCAACGCAAAAGCGTGGTCCACCAATTCCTCTGCCGATAATCCGGGAACGAAAATTATTATCTACGGGACTGCACCGAGAAGTTAGTTCGCCGACCCGGATGCAATCTTTGTAATCTCAAACGCATCAATCACCCCATCGTTCTCAATTCCCAATACGGTTACTGTTGTGCCAATAAAATCGATGCTCAATTCATTCTCCGGGATGAAAAATAGCTCATACGGCGATGCTCTTTCCTCAACTTTCAATCCGTAGTCGCACCACGCCTTCCCCTGCAACACCCCCTCCTCAATGCACCTCACCACCCCGCGGTACTGTTTGCGCAGCGTTTTTCCTTCGGTCACCACCCGTATGTCGTCAACGAGGAAAGAGTAATTACACGAGCGTCCGGTTGCCCCCTCTCTGGAAACCTACCCCGCCGACGGAACCTTGGGAATCGAAGTCGTGATTTACGGAGTGGCGCCGGAAGACTGAACTTCAAAAACATTAATCACGCCGTCAAAATCGGCCTCGGGCTCTTCGGCGCTTAGCTCTCCCCACACGGTCGCTTGTTTCTCAAAAAGGCTCCTGAGTTTGTCCCCCTCTCCGATCCAGTGGAGCCGGTAGAGAGTTCCATCGATCAAGGTGATCGTAGGAAAACACCGATTCGCGCTCTCCGATGCGTCAATCGGGACAGCAGTCAGTTTCTGACAGGAAATAATACCCGTGTACTTCGGCCAGGGCAATGTGTTCTCCGCCGGCTTGGGTCTGACTACATACAAATACACCCCAAACACCATCGCAGCGTACAGGAGGGCCAGGTTCACATACAACACGATTTTTTCCGTTCTGGACATGTGCGTAGATTTACTATAGCACAGTTGTTTGCTATACTTATGTATATGGATACCTCCCTCCCCCGCCAATTCCGTCGGTTTTTTTGGGACGTTGATGCAGCGCGCCTGAATCCCGCCGAACATCCGCAGTACGTTATCAATCGTCTGCTGGATAAAGGTGATCTTGAAGCCGCCCGCTGGGTCCTGCGCTCGTTCCCAAAGTCAACGATCATCGAAACCTTCAAAACCATACGGGATTTTTCTCCCTGGAATGGTACATTCTGGGCCCACTATTTGGGAATTCCAAAAGGGGAAGTAGCATGTTTACATCCGTCCTACCGAGCCATGCGCAGGCAGCTCTGGCCGTATTAGGAAAGAGCCGCTTCTTTCGTAATGCCTACCTTGCAGGAGGCACCGCTTTGGCGTTGTGGTTTGGCCACCGCGAATCTATCGACTTTGATTTTTTTTCTCCTGTGGTATTTGACCCAGTGAAACTATCCCAAAAACTTTCCAGCGTCGGCTCGTTTACCGTTGAATTTGCCAAGGGCATATCACTTATTGGTGAATTTAACGGAGTAAAAATGAGCTATTTTCAATATGACTATCCGCTGCTTGCGCCAACGACGGATGTTCTGGGTATCTCCATTGCACATATCCATGATATCGCAGCCATGAAGCTCGTAGCAATTTGTGATCGCAGTACAAAAAAAGATTTCATTGATTTATATACGCTTGTTCATCACGATATACCGTTTGAGAGGATGTTTTCATTGTATGAAAAGAAATATCGTGTCTTTGAGGCAAATAAATTTACGATCATTAAAAGCCTTACGTATTTTGAAGGCGCCGACGCAGACACGATGCCCCGGATGCTCACTGCTCTTTCGTGGGACGAGGTGAAGCGGTTTTTTATTGCAGAATCCATGCGACTGGGAAAGAAGTTCCTGGAGGGAAAAGGGGATTGACAAAAACCGCCAGGTTCACATACAACACGATTTTTCCCGTTCTGGACATGAGTGTAGATTTACTATATCAATAATAAGCATTACGCTGCAAGCTGCTCGTTACTAAGCCAGTACCCCGGAGGGTGGCAACAATCGCATGCTCGGGGTACTCCTTCTCCTGACAGTGATATCGACGTCTGTGTGATATCCACACCCCGTGACCTTGACGACCGGTAAGACCCGCTCGCCAAAGAGATTAGAACATACTGCATACGTGTTGCGTAAAGACAACTGGCCTCAGAGGTAGTACACCCGGAGGGTGGCAGACAGTGGCGTAGAGAGCTATACCGGTAATCTGATCCCGCCTTTGTGTATTTCAGACGCAATGCTACTGTATGGATCGTTTATATCATGTAGTCCAAACGGTACGGGTTCAATTTTGGAATCAATTTGCAAGGAAATTTTTCGAAGCGCAACCATTTCTTTTATATAATCGTTTCCAAAGGTAGGTGAAACGATACAGACATCAATATCACTGTCTTTTCCTGCTGTCCCTTTGGCATACGAGCCGAACAGGTACGCCGCATGCACAGGAATTCCTTCCGTGTCTAATTTTTTTACAAACAATGTGGCTTTTTTCAATGCATCAGTCATGAAAGTAACGATACGATATAAGAATATAAACGAGTACCAATGGTTCGCCAGTTTCCTGTGTAGGAAGGGGTTGCCTTCTTGTGAAACTGTAGTTTATAGTCGTCATATCGGGTAGCAACATTAAAGGTTGAAATTTCAGCAAGTTGCAGTTTTTGATCCTCCGTGAGCACGAGATCGCACTGCTCTGACAAACGCACAAGATCATGAATTGGCGGCGGAGACGCTTTTTTCGTGTTGATATAGAGAGCTTTGAGTATCTTTTCTAAAGAGAGGTGCAGGAAAAAGAGGCTGTGTTGATATTTTTTTGCGGTAAAAAGTGTGTCTGAGGTATCCATGGCGTCTGCCGCACTCTCTTTCCAATAGGTGACCGGGTGAGTAGGATTCATACGTGTATTATAGCAGATTTCCAAAAAGTCCAGAAGGAACGGCACTAGGCGCCTGCGTCTAGTTCT
>MFJV01000001.1:228581-259527 GCA_001780985.1 Candidatus Gottesmanbacteria bacterium RIFCSPLOWO2_01_FULL_43_11b
CTATCTTACGGCAAGCCAATGTGACAAAAAAAGAACTGGTGCCAAGCCCTGCCTGAGCCCGTACACCCGGAGGGTGGCAAGGAATGGCTCTTGACGACCGAACGTAAACAGATATGCGCCGAAAACAACCCCGGCGTAGAGGAGAAAAAGGAGAAAATAAATAATTGCTTTTTTCATTTTAATTTGACAATTAATATATTTATTATAGTATCATAGAGATATAATGCGTTGTAAGAATATAATCAAAAAAAGAAATTTCAAACTCAACCGTTATTATTCTCCGCTTCGGCGGAGTTTTTTTAAACTCCGTATGCCACAGTTGAAACCAGAGCAAAACAATGTTACTATAGGTTCATATGCCTACTATGGCTGAAATGCGTACAAAAGCTGAATTACCAGCGAAAGTTGGCGTTGCTTCATTGATGCCTGAGATTCCGGGTAGAGAAAGAGTGAGAAACCGAGAGACCGTTATTGCCACGAGTGTTACAGATCTTTATAAAAAACTGAAAGATCAGGTTGAAGTACGGCGGTGGTTTTTGTCCGGCGTCAATACACAGGTTGCACTTACCGCCAATTGGAAAAAGGATGCACCGACCGTTCTCTACGGTGCAGGAGAGGCATTTATTCCGTCTGGATATCCGATCACCGTTGAAAGTCGTCAAAAGGCAACGCTTCTTAAAGAAAATCGTACCGCTGTCGTGCGATTAGTTCAGCAAGCAGTAGCAAACGATGCAAAAGCAACCACTCTCGAACGTCTTGGTGGGAAACGATTCGGCAACACCGCGGAAAAGTTACGCCTGAAAGCTGATGCCGCATACGTCAAAGCGAAAGTCGCTGAGCTGGGTTTGAAAATGAATATTCAATCCCTTCCCCACACAGACAGGGCTCCTTTTGAAAAAGCATACAAGTTTTATAAATATCTTGATGTAGAGCTTGAAGGTGCCATAAAAGAAGCACAAGAAAAGGGCCGTGATTTTACCAATGAAGACGTCGATACTATAATTACCAATCTTCGAAGAGAGATGCATCTTATCCCCGAGAAACAACGTTTTGAGGTAACTGCGGATAGGACTCCTAGCAAATCGAAATTTACAGTCGCGCGGCAACCAAATGTTATTCTTGAGGCGCAGGCACAGCAAGTTGTTCCAGAACATACCGTATCACGACGTACCCGCGTCGTTTCGTATGTTTTGTTGACATCCGAGCTTGCAGGTTTAGGGAGCGGCGCTATTGCTTGTAGTTCTCGTGTCCCCCTTGAAACCACGCCGCCTGGAGGGCAGGAAATCCCCACCAATCCGCACGCAGAGCCGGTAACTGAGGCAGTGGCAACCACAGAGGTATCAAAGTGGGTTGGCGTCACCCGCCCGGATGGATTTACCGTCGCTGACGCGAATAAAGACGCCGTTGTTGATAAACTGACCCTGCTTCCCGGCAACATTTCCATGGTCGATTTTGTTACCGGTCAGGAAACTGGTAGCGCTGCTCTTGCTTCTACCCCGTCAGGGAAAGGAGAATATGATCTCTTCCTAGTATGGAATACATTGGGAAAATCAGATGCACTCCATCTGGAAAATTACAGCGCCAATCCCGCAGCCAGGGTAACGAATGTTGACCTTATCAATGCAAACAGTGAGAAGGTCGGAACGCTTTCCGTCAATACGATTGTCGCTGAGGGCTCCGACGTGTGGGCAACACTACTCATGGAGGAAAAACAGGAGATAGGCGGCGCATCTACTCAACAAACCCTTGAACTACACGTGTCAGGTACATCTGAGGAAAAACAAGAGTTTTTTACAAAACTGGGAGCAACTAAAATCCGCGCTGCGCTCAATATCCTCCTCACCCCTACTCCTGAAGTACAATCTGTTGCGCCTCTTACATCTGCCGACCTTGAAAAAGGCAACTGGAATGGACACTCTTTCATTCAAGAAAGTGATCACTTTGTATCACCTGATTTTCCTAGCATGGAATTTTATAAAGACGGGACGGCAAAATTAACCATCGGATCCGAAGAACACTGGATTGCTCTTCAGGCATTTAATGAAGATGGTGGTGTAATTAGAGCGGGTTTACGCGACCTGGAAAATGGAAATTGGAGCGAACCAATAGGGCTTACTGTAACTGAAGTTAAAGACGGAAAATTAAATAATGATCCCCACAAAATAGTTATTCTCGCAGGCCATGAGAAAGAACAACTGCTTTGGGAAGAGATCTTTGGTAGCAGGAACTCTCTTGAGAGTCCGGAAGACGTAAGAAGCGAGTATGAAGGCACCACCTTTGTATATAACTCTATACAATACGAAACATTTAAGAATGCAAATCCAGTACCCAAAAAATGGGAATTCCTTAATTTCAGCAGGGAAATAAACGCTCAGGTCGGTGTGTATAAGTTGAAGCCAATTTCGAAAGATCCAACACTTGGATTTGACGGGACATTAACTGTGATGCGCCCAATGGCAGTAGCTGTAGGAGACGGATCTGACGCGTGGTTCAACGTTGAGTTCTACAAATCCACTGCAGAAAACACATGGGAATTGCACTCCAAAGTGATCCATGCACCAATCGCTTTTATTAATCCAGATGGGACGTTTGAATCTTTGAGTTCGATGATGGGGCTTGACTATTTCCAGAAAATTAATGATAAAGGCTTTTGGACAAGAGAAACCCGTGGGAATATGTGGAATATTGTATTAGAACCAGAGGTAAAAGCATCTCAGAAATGGCATGGTAAGACCAGACTCCCTGATCTAGAAACCGTTGCCTATGTAGCAACGAACAATCAACAGAGACTACAAGACGACGGTTTTGAATTACCAAAACTAGATACAAAAATAACCTATACCTCAAGAATCCCCGAGGTGTTTCGTAAACTAATATTTCTCTTCTAATCTTATTGACATATCAATCGGTGTTCTTCATACTAAAATAAAATGAAGGGCGCTGGGAAACTGTTCCTGATTATATCGAGCATCATCCTCACAATCGTTGTAATCACAATCGGGGTTGGTTGGCTGCTTCTTACTTCCGTGACATTTGCCAATAATCCACTCGCAATTAAGACGCGCTATTATTATTACGCCGAACTTTTTCCGGACTTGATTATAAAACCCGCTACCCTTCCCTTTACCATTCTCGCTATGAAGAAAGTGGGTACCGAACAAAGCCCGTCGTATATATACATAATGTTTGGAGCGTATGAAAATGTCGATTTTACAAATCAAATTCTTTATTTGAAAACCAAAGATAAGAGTATATACGGCTTCAAGTTTTTTCTAGAACCAACGAATCGATTTGTTTATAGAGAACCGGGAGTTGGGGCTTCGAAAACAAATTTTATTATTATTGACCCTCATAATCCCGAGAACACAGTTAGTCCGTTTAATAAACGGGAGATTATCTCCGTCCAATGGGAAGATCGGAGAACGCTAATCGAAATTCTCCAAGATGCTAAAACGAATGCACAAAGACTTGTGAATCCAAACATGAGTGTTTCTGATTTTCAAAGAATTATCCGAAAACCTCTATGAAAACTATAATTGGAATAATCCTATCATTGCTCATTAGTACGATTTTCTATTTTGTGTCCGCCCGACCTGTGTCGGCAGTGTGTTGTGTCGAAGATTGCTGTAACGATGAAAATCCTCCTGCTTGTAGCGGGTGCTGTGACTATGACCCCTGTCCTAACCCAGATCCCGGCCCTGGTAGGTCGTGTTTTCCGGCGGGGACGAAGGTCATCATAGGGGATAGCACGGAAAAAAATATTGAGGACGTGAAGGTAGGAGATACGGTCGTCAGTCAGTCTGAAGATGGAAAACAATCGGTAAGCACGGTCACGAAACTTGACCAGCCCGTACGGGACCATATGTGCCAGATTAACTTTAGCGACGGGGATACGCTGAAGCTCACCAGCGAACATCCGCTTCTCACCCAGGACGGCTGGAAAGCAATTGACCCGACGCAAACGTACAAAGAAAACCCTGATTTAGTTGTAAGCACGCTCGAAAAAGGAGATCGTGTGTCAACATCCGATGGGAATAGTGCCGAAGTTGCATCGTTAGCCTGCTGGTCGGAACGCATCCAAACATATAATCTGATACTGGACGACGGCGTGAATACCTATTTTGCCGATGGGTACTTGGCGCACAATAAGGATCCCGACCCTGAGCCGCCGCCGCCCACCTGCAGCTGTCCTGCGGGATATCACGCTGGAGACGTGCGCGATACAGACTGTAAAGGGAGGAGGTTCTCCAGTCAGGGTTGCAATGCGCAACAAAACGCGTTGTGCGGCAGTGTGGGGGGTAAGCCCTGCGCCCTGTGGGGGCAGCAGGGCAGGTGCGGGTGCGGCCTCGACTGTGATGAGAACGACGATTGTGTCTATGCCTGTAACGATACGTGGGAAATAGCCAACTGTGTCCCCGATGCCACCCCCACCCCCACTCCTAACCCGGTAACAATTCTGAGCCGAGGGATGGTGGTTTCACTCTCTGATACCACATGCCCCACAGTCCGTGCGTCAAGTGAGGGAGCTGACGGAACAGTCCACCAGTTCCTCTCGGGGAGTGCGAGTCAGCCTGCTCCCCAAACTCAAAGCGGCACAACGTATGTCCAGTTCAACAATTTAATTCAGGGAGACTATACTATTGACCCGGTTCCTCCGGCAAATTATTCTCTTGTCCGTGCGTGTTGGAGCCAGGAGCCGGGAGGGAGTCAGGGAGAAGGGGTCTCCCGTACTCTTGCCGGGGTCGATACCTTAACCTGGGATTTGGGCTTTATTCTTTCTCCCTGGGGTCAGGTACAGGGAGGGGATGTATACGGTACCACGTCTGTCCTCTCACTCCTCCCCCAGTCCGCCTCTCCCAGACTTTTTAATCTTGATGGTGATGGAGGAGACCCCGGGGTAGTCACCTACGGAAACTCATATGACTTTGCTGCGGAATCTACCGGGGCTGATCCTCAGGGAGCAGATCTTGTTTCAAGTAAAAACTGGCTGGTGAATGAAACACATGCCACAATTAATTGGTACGATACGTTCTTTAGAAGATTCGGCTCTCCGACTGTTCCTGACTACGACTGTACCATTGCCCCCTGTGCGATTACTCAGCCACCCTCAAGGGCTACAGCGTACTTTGTCTCCGGTGATATGACAACAAGTGGCAGCTGGAGTGTGGGAACTGGAGATTCACTTGTCTTCCTTGTCGATGGCAATCTCACTATTGATGACAGCATAAGGATTACTGGCCGAGGTTTTGTTGGGTTTGTTGTAAGCGGAAATATCACTGTTTCAGGTAGTGTCGGCTCAGCCGCCGCAAATGTTACTCCGAATATTGAAGGAGTCTTTATTACCTCTCCGACCGGTTCGTTTTCTACCGGTCAAAGTACAAATCCAGGACAAGAGAAGTTGGTTGTCAAAGGAACAATAGTAGCGGGAACAATTACTCTTCAAAGAGATCTTGGAGACGGGAATACCACAAACCCGGCTGAGCTTTTTATCTACAATCCCCTCCTCCTTGTTACCATGCCCGAGGCGATGAAAGAAACGAAGATAGCCTGGCAAGAAGTTGCTCCGTAAGAAATTAGAGTTTTAACCCCTTGAGGTATTTGCGGAAATCCCCGTTGAGGTCCTTGTGCTGGAGGGCAAATTCGACGACGGTTTTGAGGTATTCGAGTTTATTGCCTGTATCGTAATATTTTCCACCAATAATTTCGCAAGCATACACAGGTCGTTTCTTCATTAGTTCTTTTATCGCATCCGGAAGCCATAATTCTCCCCCCTTACCAGGTTTTAGATTGTCTAAAATCGGAAAAATATCCGGAGTTAATACGTAACAACCATGGGCTGCCATTGTCGAGGGCGCTTCTTCAACTTTTGGCTTTTCAATGAGTCTTTTAATTTGCCAGACGTTTTTCTCTACTTTGACTGCATCAGCAATACCGTAGCGGGATACATCCTGTTTTGGAACTTGGATTGCAGATATAACCGGGTCGCCGTACTTTTCAAAAACGTCAATGCACTGTTTTGCCCGGGGAGGAGTGCTGTAAATAAACTCATCTCCCCAAATGACGACGAATGGTTCATCACCGATAACCGATCTTGCACTCCTTACTGGTGTTGCATTGCCGTACGGGCCTTTTTGGCGAATGTAGATAAAGTTAGCAAGTTCGGCTGTTTTTTTTACTGATTCCAAAAGTTCGTGCTTTCCCTGGTCTTTAAGCATCTGGATCAGTTCATTGGGGTAGTCAAAGTGGTCTTCAATAGCCCGCTTATGCCATCCTGTGACAATAACTATGTCTGTAATTCCGCTTGCGACAAGTTCCTCAACCACATATTGGATAACAGGTTTATCAACTATCGGGAGCATTTCCTTCGGCATTGCTTTGGTTTGAGGAAGAAACCGTGTGCCAAAGCCTGCTGCAGGAATAACTGCCTTTCGAATTTTACTCATGGTGACCTCAATTGTATTTCGTCTGCACAGCGTATGTCAATTTGATATGATGAAAATACGCATGAAACGAATGCTATTTTTAGCGTTGATTCTTATATTCTTTTTCCAAGTGGTATTCCCGACTTCAGTTTTAGCTGAAGAGACTCAATCAATTTTTGAAAACACGGACACAAGTCAGGATCAGGGCAATCCTCACTCTTTCGCAACCATGCGCCTCACACCATTTCAGTCAGTACTAGGCGCTTTAGGTACACCATTTAATTGGAGCATTGTCGGCAATGTTATTCCCAGCGTTTCAAGTGAAGATGAAAAAAATTTTACTGATCTGACTCCCTTTGTGGATCATTTCACAAGCCCGATGTCGTGGCTTGTCCCGGGTTATTTTACTTTGACCAAGCCTTATATTCCGTTTACAACAGGTCAACCATCAAGCTACCACTACTGCGCAATTTTATTAATCGACGCCCCCCATGTCCTCACGGTTGGGCCTTACTATTTCGTAACAACGAAACCCGAGATAACAGAAGACATCCCGTGGCGGCCACCACTTTACGAAAAACTGCAGTTTTTCGGAACTATCTGGAGTGGATTTGCTATGGGCGCCAATGAGGATGGTACGCTTAATTTTGATAAACCAAAAAGGCTCATTTCAGGAATGGACACTGCAGCATGCGGAAGGCGAGATCAACCGATCGACCAAGAACCTGTGACGCAAAATGTGCGCCAAGAAGCATATTTTAGCGAAGGGTACATTGATAGTCATGTGACAGATAACGTACTCATGTGGGTCGTCCAAAAGATTAAAGATACATTTGGAAGAATTATTGAAACGTTCGGGGAATGGGTATGCTGTGAAACGCTCAACATACCGCTTAAAATCCGTCTTACGGAAAAAGGAGAAGATTCCGGCTCGCATCTTCTGTCACTAGCAAGCTACGACGCAACGGATCGGGAGCTTGCTGACGACGTAAGTAAACATACCCGCACTCAAACAGATGGGTCTAATGCAACTCTTGTACCGTTTAGTCAACGCAAAGATCTCATCGGGTGGTCCGGTACGCCGAATAATGTCAAACTTGCGGCAGTAGATGCGGGGACAAATTATGTTAAACCCGAAACCGGTGTCAATAGGTTTATCGAAACGACCAAGCAAGCCGAGTGTGCAAAACATTCGTATCAGGTGATAAACGGCAAAGGTGCGGTACCGGCCGCCTATGCCATCGGAGGAAAAATCCCCATCGCCGACTCATGCGCTGCACCCTCACTTACTCCCGGAGCCGGAGATGTCTGCGGTGTTGCCTCGGCATACAATATCCCCTGCTGTCAACTGAAGGGGGTCATGGAACTTGAAACCGGAAGCGGCGCAAACACGGGAAACGGTTCTTGCTCAACAAGTCAGGGAAATTTCAACTGTTGTACTGGCGTCGGATGCGGACCTGCACAAATATCCTGCGGTCAATACGATGCCTACGCCGGCGGTGACAATCTTGATTTGTGCAGTCCTGAAGGCTCCGCAGAACTGTTGTCAAGAGCGATGCTTCTCAAACTTTGCCAAGCCGACGGCAAATGCGATTCCTACAACTGGACGAAGTGGGGCGAATTCGTCAAAAAGAATTATCAGGTCGATGACGGGGATTATACTGCTGCCGCATATTTCCATGGTCTGCAAAATGGGTGTACGGTAAGCGGCTGCACGCAGTACCGTTGGGGCGCAGGGAAGGGATATTGCGATGCCGTGGAAAGTTACTGCACAACGGGGCAAGTGCTCCCTGATAACACCGCACCAGAGTTTTGTGAAGAATGCAATCAGGAAGTAATAAACTCGGGTCTGCCACCGATGCAATGTTCGCCATAAAATCTTTACAAAAAAAAGTTTTTTTGTTACTATCGGGTAAGTGTCCCCGGGGAGGGGGCTTTTTGTAGCAGCAGTTAACGAGTCAGCGAGTCTTACTGCTGCACAACCCTCCGAAGCCTTGGCGAAGGAGGGTGTATTGATATAATATTTTTATGGATAAGCCATATACACCAAGCATTCCAAAGATCGCACCGGCTAAATTTGTGAGTGAAGTCATAAGTGAACTCAAAAAAGTCACCTGGCCAACACGGGCAGAAACGATCAAACTCACGGTGGTTGTCATTGCGATTTCCTTAATCGTCGGCGCCTTCATCGGCGGATTGGATGTACTTTTAGTAAAAATAACGTCTGTTCTTTTTAATCAATAATACTATGGAAACGACAGCAAAATGGTATGTTGTTCACACCTACTCTGGTCATGAAAACAAGGTTGCAACGAACCTAAAACAGAGAGTCGAAACTCAAAAACTGACGCATAAAATTTTTGATATCGTTGTGCCAACCCGAAATGTCGTTACTGTGCGACACGGTAAAAAAGAAGAAATAAAGGAAAAGATTTTCCCCGGCTATATTCTCGTCAAAATGATTCTTGCTGATGACTCCTGGCTCGCTGTCCGCACAACGCAAGGGGTGACGGCTTTTGTCGGTGCCGGAAATAAACCCACGCCCATTTCCGATTCAGAGGTTGAGGCAATTCGAAAGTTTATGGAGATGGAAGCACCGAAATACAAAGCAAGCTTTAGTGTTGGCGAAGCAGTAAAAATTGTCGACGGCCCGTTCGCAGACTTTTTGGGAACCGTTGACAATATTGATGAAGAAAAGGGAAAGATTAAAGTCCTCGTTTCAATTTTTGGAAGAGAAACACCGGTCGAACTCGACTTTCTACAAATTAGCAAGCTCTAACGAGAAGATCTATAAATGACGTAGCCGCCGAAGACAAGAGCCGCCAGAACCATAATTGCTAAAATTGTTCCAAAACCAATTCCCCCGCCGCCCCGTACGGTAAATGTTTGCGTGACCGATCCTTGTTTTCCGTCTTTGGTTGCAACCACGAGAATAGTTTTTTCTCCCGGGCTTAATTTCTTAGGAACACGGAAAACCCATCTGCCATTCGCATCAGCCCATACTTCTCCGCCAACACCATCCGGTGAAATGGTGATGGTAATCTTTGCCTCAGGTTCGCTGGTGCCTGATATCGTTGGTTGATTGCCCGTCTCCCCGTTCCTATTGGTAAACAGCGCAACGGTTAAAACCAACGTCCCTTCGACCCCTTCCGGCTGCTGTCCTGGCGAAGGCGTAGCAAGGGCAGGAAAACCGCTTGCATCACCACTACAGAGGCATGATTGTTGACCTGTGCAGCTTGGATTTCTGCAGGCTCGATAAAATCCTGCAAAAAGCGATGCACAAACAAGCCCCGCCGGGCAATCAGTATCACTTCCACATCGCTTTCCACAGGCATCTAATATAGAGCCTGGAGTGGGTGTGGGGGTGGGCTTTGGTGTAGCTGTTGCCCGAGGGGCAGGTTTGAGAGTGGGTATTTTTGTTGGTGTCGGTGTTTTAGTCGGCGTTGGAGTTCGTGTTGGTGTCGGTGTTCGGGAGGGGGTCGGAGTCCGTGTGGGAGTAGCAGTGGCCTTTGGTGTGGGTGTATTGGTGGAAGTCGGGGCCGCGCACGCGCTCATATTGGTCGTCCACTTCTGTCCAGAACCGGGGCAACAGTAGTCATTGCCGCCGCACTGCCCGATTCTCCCTTTCGAATTACACAGTTGCTGATCGCCGTCGGGATCGGAGGAGTCACAATTGGTAATCTGCCAGTAGCTTCCGTTTTTAACATTTTGGCAGCCGCTGTCGTTGCAGGCAGCGCGGCTTCGAAGATCCGCCCGCTCATTTGCCGCCCGCATGGAAAATGCAATAGCGATAAGGAGCCCTAAAAGCACAAGAAGCGACCAAAATCCAGTCGCTTGTTTCCTCTCTGTTTTCCTCTTTCTTCTTTTTGCCATATCATTTTTCATGATGACATAAAAAAGAGAAAGAATGCAAGACTATTGTGCTTCCTAAAGTCATTTGGTATACTCCGTAAACCACATTTACTGTGGGAGTCCCGCTTAGCGGGACGAATCTATGGCTACAAAAAAAGTTAAAACCATCGTTAAGTTAAATCTCCCCGCCGGCGAAGCAAATCCTGCTCCTCCAGTCGGTCCGGCTCTCGGTCAACACGGCATTGCCATCATGGAGTTTGTCAAGGCGTACAACGAACGAACCGCTAAACTTAAAGGCCAAATAATTCCGGCTGTCATTACTATCTTCCAAGATCGTACATTCTCATTTATTACCAAACTCCCGCCAGTGGCAGCCATGATAAAGAAAGCGCTCGCACTGACAAAAGGAAGTGGTAAAGCCGGCCGTGAATCAGCGGGCAAGCTTACAAAAGCACAGGTTGAGGCAATCGCAAAAGAAAAACTCGGAGATCTCAATACAGACGATGTCGCAGCTGCCATGAAAGTAGTTGCCGGAACAGCCAGAAGCATGGGAATAGAGGTGGAATAATGCCAGGTACTAGAATTTCGACATGGTTTTAGCTTTGCACACTTATCAGGTAGGCCTTATGAAGGTATATTGGTTATCTATAACGAAAGGAGTATGAAATTTCGAAAACCATAAAAGGCAAAGGTCGAAATTTCAGTACCTGGAATGGGTAAGATTCGTGTTGCAACACTGGGTGACGAAGCTGAAAAAGAACAAAAGCGTCGAGCTGAAGCCCGTCGTCAAACAAAAAAATCCAAAAAAGAAAAAGTCGAAGGGGTGGGCTTACATGGAGGGGAACGAGTTGCTGTGGTTGAAGGATCGGATATTAAACCGGAATTTAAAAAACTCGTTGAGGAAGTGGAGGCGGGAGAAAAGTCCGGCGAAGCCGGATCTGGCTCTGCCAGAAAAGTAAAAAAACAAAAAGTTAAGATTCGTTCAAAACGATATCAAGATGCTGCTAAACTCGTCGATAAAAATAAGCTGTATTCCATAAATGAAGCAGTCGACCTTGTTAAAAAAACAAGTCTCACGAAATTTGACGGAACAGTTGAACTTCATATTAACCTAAACCCCGCGTCTCTTGGAGAAAAAAAAGAATATCGTACGAATGTCACTCTCCCCCATGGAACGGGAAAAGAAGTGAGAGTTGCCATTGCGGATGATAAAATTCTTTCTGAAATTGAAGCGGGAAAAATAAACTTTGATATTCTTGTTGCACACCCTAGCTTAATGCCTAAGCTTGCCAAAGTTGCCCGTATTTTAGGTCCCAAAGGTCTTATGCCCAATCCAAAAACCGGTACTGTTTCTCCGGATCCGGAAAGACGGGCAAAAGAACTTGCTAAAGGTGAAATGAACATCAAAACAGAACCGGGAAATCCCATTATCCATATGCCTATCGGTAAAGTATCATTTGAATCTTCTCAGCTTAAAGAAAACATTGATGCCGTGATAAATACTATTGGAACAAGCAAGCTTGCAAAACTTACCCTTTCTGCTACCATGGGACCAGGGGTAAAAGTACAAATATCGTGAAACTAATAAATAACGAGCCACCACCAGGCGCATCTCCCGAAGAGGCAGAAAAATGGAGACGAGCAGTACAAAAAAGAAATCTCCTCAATCGAAAACAATTGAGAATTCTAAGGAGAACTGGCACTGCTGCCGATAGTCAATTACCCCAAGAGATTAAAGTAAAGCCACCACCTCTTGCCCCACAAAAATAATTCTGCTATACTTCCCTTTATCCTAAAGACCGTAGGTGGCCACCATAAATCCTACCGAGGGAGAACCATGAAAGCACAACCAACAGCCGCCTCCGTCAAGACTTCGGCGGCCAGGCAGAAAAAAATCGACACCGTTACTTCACTCACTGAAAAGATTTCCCGTGCAAAGGCGATTATCTTAACTGACTATCGTGGTCTCAAACATAAACAACTTGAGGAAATCCGACGGAGTCTCAAAAAACTTGAGGCTGAATTCGTAGTAGCCAAAAATACACTTCTCAAACGGGCACTCGGCGATACCGCGTTGACCGGCGCACTCAAAGAATCCACAGGCGCACTCTTTTCGTATGCTGACGAAGTCGCTCCCCTCAAAGAACTCATGAAGTTCTTTAAAATCGCAGGTGCTGGTAAACCCAAAGCCGGGCTTTTGGGAGCACAAGTTTTAAGCGATACAGAAGTTATAAAACTCGCATCTCTTCCCATTCGCGATGTGCTTCTCGGACAACTCGTCGCACAACTCAACGCACCGATTCAAAGCTTACATTACGCGCTTTCATGGAATATGAATAAATTAGTCTGGGCGTTAAACGCAATAAAAAATAAGAGGGGGTGATTTAGAATGGCAAAAGTATCAAAAGATGATCTATTAAAAGCAGTCGAAGAAATGTCCGTATTGGAACTTTCCGATCTTGTGAAAGCACTCGAGGAAAAATTTGGCGTGTCTGCGGCACCAGTTGCAGCAGCTGCTACCGCCACCAGTGCTGAGCCTGCCGAAGCAAAAGAAGAACAAACGGTATTTAATGTGGTTCTTGCTGATGGAGGAGCAAATAAAATCGGCGCAATTAAAGCGGTCCGTGAACTCGTTCCTACATTAGGATTAACCGACGCAAAAGCACTCGTTGAATCCGCACCGAAAGAAGTTCTGACGGGAGTTAACAAATCTGCGGCAGAAGAAGCCAAGAAAAAACTGGAAGCTGCAGGAGCAAAAGTGGAACTTAAGTAAAATTACACCGCTCCTTTTTGCTGTTGTCCAAGTAGCCAGAGAACTGCTTCTTTTTTGTACCGCCGATCGCCGCGTGAGTTAATTCTGATCGCAGGGAGTTTGCCGCGTTTGCCCCAACGTTTAATCGTGAGAGGGCTTACGCGCAGAATTTTTGCAACCTCACGGACGGTGAGTAGATCCGGCCATTCATCACCAAAACCCATGTCACTCCTTTCTCGGGCAGATTTTTGTAAGGAATTACTAGATACTTATCAATCACAACGGTACACCCGTAATCAAACCTTGTCAAGGGGGATCAAACTGTCTCTCGAAGTATCCTCGCCGCTTCTGTGGGATCAACGATATTCACATTGAGGCCGGTTCCGAGCTCAAATCCCGCGCGGTGAACAAAACGCGGTGTGATACGGATATACCATTTTTCAAGGTGATAGATATAGTAATTGTAGACAAATTCATGTTGGCTTATTCCGATACCTGGCGGCGGATTTACCGCAATGCGCTCAAGCTTTTTCAGGGTCGTCTGGAGAACTTCGGCTAAATCTTTCAAGTCGGTGTCGCCCACTTCGCTAAACTTGCCGCTACTATTTTTTGGCGCAATCCAAACTTCAAACGGCCATTGGGAAAAATCCGGGCAATAGGTAACGAATGAGGTGTTGTCTCCTACCACATTGGCGATTGGCTCACGAACTAGGGCATCGAGGTTGATTTGCTTGGGGATGACGGCGAGTTGACTATGGGGGTGTTTAAGGCTCGCTCCGGCATGCTCGCCGTGATTGCAAAAAATGAGCACCTGGCCGTCATCCAGATGGGCAAGGTAGCGATCCCGATACGCAGTGAGAATATGCGTCACTTGTTCAATGGGAAGTTGCTCAATATCTTTAGTATCATCAGGGCTGTGAATAATGACTTCATGAATATCGGTAATGGGGTATTTATTGGGAACGACCCGCACCAACCACCCTGGTTTATCTTTTTCTCCCGGGCCGATGCGGTACACCTCAGGAGGCGTCGTTGCTTCATTGCCGGCGCAAAAGGGACAGACGGACTTATGCGGGGTAAAATCACCCGGTCGACTCGTTCTGCCGGCCGAAATTATCACCCACCGCTGCGTTTTAACATCGGGAACGTACTTTGCCATATTTTTGTCTTGTCATTCCCGCGAAAGCGGGAATCTATCTAAATAATACCACGATATAAATCTTTAAATGTTGGGTTCATGCGCAAATCAAAGAAATTGTTCTAGTAGTTCTTGTGCATTCTTTTTTGATTCATCCGTTACTGCTATTTCCACAAGACCTTCAAGAATAGGCCCGCAGGCCCAGGCGGCAATCGGTGGTTGACCGTAGTACACAACGCTCCCCAGTGGAGCATAGGCTATAGCAGGAAGTGCTAAGAGATCCTCTTCTCCATTAACTTCAATAACCCCCTTGAAAGGTCTGACCTTTAAAGCCTGCATTGCCTCGCGGCTTATGTACCCAGGACCGCTTGTAACTTTTTTACTTTTTGCAAGTTGTGCACGATATTTTTTAAGCCCGGTGTATGGCTTCCTTTCAACTTTGTTGTCAATAATGGCAAGCGTTGGAGTTATTCCATTATCAAGGAGCGTCTTGGTTGCAACGTCACCAACTGTAATCAAGAAATTTTGTTTATTTTTTTCAATCGATTTCTCAATCATATCACCATGGAGCACTAACCCCATCGGTTGCTGGAGTTGAGGCCGTAAATTGTCCGGCAGAGTCAGTCTCCCTTCTCTATCTATTTCACCCTTCCGCACTCTTGTCGATGAAATGGGGCGCTTATCTTCTGCATTAATCAGCGGAATTTCAATAAGTGTGAATGTTGGAAACCCGCGTTTTTTGCGAATACTGTTAATTTCCTCTCCCCTATGTCGATTATCTGATGTTACCAAAAGTGCAGCAGTCTTGGCATAGGATGCAGCGGGTCCATATGGATTATCGATGGAAACGATACTTGAGCGCCTTGCATACCTCTGAGTTTTTAGCCACTGCTCAAGTGTTTTTTTTCTTATTGAAAATTTCAAATTAAAAATTTTAAATTTCTTTACGAACTTGTCTGAGGTTAAGCCTATTGTAACGTGTTGACCGATTTGAAAGGCGCGGGAAAGAAAAAAGGTGTGACCTTTATGGAGGCCGTCAAATGTACCGGCAACAAAAACATGAGGGTATTTCATTTAACAATAGCGTTCCAATCATCCCAGAAGCGCTGGATTCCGACATCAGTTAAGTCATGATGGAGGTCATAGGATTTCCAATCTTGATCTAAATTAATTTCTCGATAGGGAATTTCAGTGAGACCCGGTGTGTCATAAAGATAGTCTTTTGGCGGTTGCAAAAATCCCCCATCAGCCCATTCTTTAAACACTTTAAACGGAATGGTAATGATATCGCTTTTGAGCCACAGAGCGTAGAGAATATGAGGCACATTTCGAACAGATGCAGTTAAAACTTTTACGTGGGAGTCGCCGAAGGCCCGGTACATCTCGAGAATATTTGCAACAACATCCATCCCTTTTTCTCCTTTATCGTCAAGCCGTCCGACAAAGGGAGAAATGTAGACTTCATTTCGCTTGCCCTGAGCGAGCGGAGCGAGTCGAAGGGTCGCAACATAAACGGCGGCAGCTTGTTCTTGTGAAAAATTGAGCGTGATATTTATCGGCCCTTCTTTGCAAAAAATTTCAGCTGCATCCAACCCTTTTTGTGTGCAGGGAAGTTTAATAATACCGTTGGGGATCCAGGTAATGCGATCCCTGGCTTGTGAAACCATTTCTTCGCTCGTTAAAGTTGACGGATCACCAATAACTTGAATGGAGATAGTCCCGTTTGGAATAATTTTACTCATCTCACGAACAGTATCCTTATAAAAATCCAATGCTTTTACCCCGCTGGGTGCTCTTTTTGCTATAAGCGTGGGATTCGTGGTTTGCCCATCGAGGCCGTGGTAGCCGCCTTTTTTGAGTATAGTATCCGCCTCTTTAGTCTCCGCCGGATCCCCGCCGTCAATGAAAATTCGGGAAGGAAAATACATACTTATTTCTCTTCAATTTGCAGTAAATGTTGCATTTCTCCTATCGCTTCTTCGAAGCTCTTACCTTCACCTTGTGTCATGTTGCTCACTGCTTTTACCGCTTCTTCATATAAATCCGGTCCGAAGATATCGATAATAATTCCTAATTGCTCACCATTGAGACCATATTTGCTTGCCGCCTCATTCATTGCCTTCGCTGTTTTTTCCGTTGATACACCCTTTGGTTTCAAAAGGCTTTCAGGTTTTTTAATCACCAAATCGGGTTGTTTAGGCAATTCATACTGAAATTGTCTCGATCTTCTTTCAAGCGCTGAAACTCTATGTGGCATAACAAATAATCAACGTATTGCTCTCACTGTTTTTATTATAGCGCGGGATGAAATTTCTTCATAATCGAGAAGTTCCGATGCTTTTCCTGATCGGGGGAGTTTACGGACAGCAAGGTGGGTTACGGATCCAACCACTGCCATCACTGCCTCTCCCAATCCTCCTTCGGGATAGTGATCCTCGACAACAATTATTGCCTTCGTCTCTTTTACTGCTTTTTTTAATGCTATTTCGTCAATTGGTTTAATTGAATAACAGTCAATGACTCGAATGGGAACTTCTTTTTGTGCTTTGAGGGCTTCGTGAACTGTAATCCCTGCCGCAACAACTGTTGCAACCGGATTTTTTACGTCAAATTGTTTAGATCCGCCGATTATAAACAGATCATTTTTTGTATACAGAATTGGTGTTGCAGGACGACTTGTACGTATATATGAAACACCTTCTTTTCTCTTCAATAATTCTTCCGTAAGTCTTTCACTACTTATTGCATCCGATGGATACACAACAACTGAGTTTGGCAGTGTTCGAAAAAGCGCAATGTCCTCAAGTCCCATCTGACTCGGCCCATCCTCACCTATCGACACTCCCGCGTGGCTTCCGCAGATAACCAAAGGAAGTCCTGACATTGCTGCCATCCGGATTTGGTCGTGTGCGCGGGTTAAGAAACACGCAAACGTTGCTGCCACCGCCTTAAATCCTACTCGGGCTAAGCCCGTGGCAGCACCTATCATAAGCTGCTCGGCAATGTACATCTGGAAAAAACGATTAGGATACTTCTTTTCAAAATCTTCCGTATACGTTGAGTTCTTCACGTCGCCGTCGAGGACCACGAGATTTTTATAGACGCCGCCAAGACGCGCTAATGCTAATCCAAATGCTTTCCTGGTTGCAGTAGGACTACTGTAATTCATAAAGAGCTTTTTTTAGTTGGTCTTTATCGAGCGCCTTCCCGTGCCAACCGTTGACTCCTTCTAAAAATGAAACTCCTTTTCCTTTGACGGTTTTTGCGAGCATGATAACAGGCCCCTTCTTTACTTTAGAGAATGCGTCGTCGACTTGTTTGAGGTTATTCCCATCGGCAACAACGATCGTTTTCCATCCAAACGCCTCAAACCGTTTTTTATATGTGGCAATATCGTATCCAAACATTGTGTCTTCGGATTGCCCGAGTCTGTTAATATCGGCAATTGCGACAAGATTATTGAGTTTTCTTTTTGCTGCCCAACTTGCTGCTTCCCAGGTCGATCCCTCCGCCAGCTCTCCGTCTCCGATGAGAACATATACACGACCATTACTTTTTTGTAATTTCAACCCGAGCGCCTCGCCAAGACCTACACCCAACCCTTGTCCAAGCGATCCCGTCGGTACTTCCGTGTACGGAAACCGCATGCTCGGGTGACCTTCGAGGTTACTTTCAAATGTTCGGTATTTCATAAGATCCGTTTCTGAAATTTTTCCTGCTGCAGTGTAGAGAGCGTAGAATAACGGGCTTGCGTGGCCTTTGCTGAAAATTAAACGATCATTTTTTTTGAAATACTTGAAAAATAACACGGTCATCAGTTCTACGGCAGATAGTGAACTCGTGGGGTGTCCTGATCCGGCGGCAGTCGTTGATGTGAGAATGTAGATTCGAATTTGCCTTGCGAGCTTGTCGAGGTTTACCATCGCCATGCAGTATATTGTATATGTTACAATTGCGCCATGCAAATTGTTCTTTCGGCGCATTTTGATATTGCAAAACCAGTCCCTTTCATCAAGCTTGATGAGGGAAAATTAACGGGTTTAATCGATAATTTTGCTGGAGTCTTCGTTGCATATCAGGCTGCAAGAAAAACCGGCATCCCTCTCTTTCTGACTAACTTCGAGGAAACCGGAATGAAAGGGGCAAGAGAAGTTGCGAAAAAATTAAACAAAGATACACTCGTTATTGTCGTCGATACCACGCGGGATGCAAAAGACAAGGATGGGTATATCGGAAATGTCTATAATCTAAAACTTCCAAAAAAACTCCCGTCAAAACTCTTTATTATGCCGGGATATTTTGAAGAAACTGAGGATGAAACCTGGATCTATGGCCATGAATTTGACTTCCCCTGCTTGTACTTCGGTGTCCCGATTCCTCACGATCTAGACTACCACGCAACAAATAATAGCATAAAAATATCGACAATTGATAAATCCATCAATGTATTAATCGCAGTCATCAAGCACCTTCAAGGAGTCTCCTCGTAGGCTTAGGCGTTTTTAAGTTCCTCTATGGCCTCGGAGATTTTTTGAGGGTCTTTGTATATGTAGGTTGTTGTCACAAGTCGTGTAGCCCCAGCATCTTTCACGAGTCTGGCTGTCGTCTCGTTTATCCCCCCATCTACTTCAATGGGGATGTCAGGAACATTCCGGTGAACTGTTTTTATTTTCTCAAGATTTTCTGGTTGAAGCTCCTGCCCGGAAAAACCAGCTTCTATCAACATAACTAATACACAGTCCACTTCTTCTAAGTATGGCTCGAGTTGTTCAATTTCCGTCGGCCCGTCAATGGCAATACCTACTTCAACACTTTCGTAACGTGCTTGATCTAAAAATAGTCGCGGATCTGCGCCCTCAATGTGTGCAATCAGCCGTTTAAAACCGCTGTCTGCTAGTTGGCGTGTGTATTTTTCGGGGTGCGCAACCATAAGGTGAGCCTCCAGCGAAGTTTTTTGCGCAATGGGTTTAAATTTCTCAAAATCCAGAAGCGTCGCATTGGGAACAAGGGTATTATCTGCAACATCTATTTGAATCCAGGGTGCATAGGGTGCTACTAAGCGTATTCTCTCCTCAATCTTCGACCACTCTTGTTCTAAAATGCCGGGGATAATTTCGATCATTTCTCCCTCTCTTCGATCTTTTTTAGTCTCCTCACAAACCGCTCCTTATTCTCATACTTCGTTTCAAGAAATGTTTTAATGAGTTTTATTGCAATAAGTTCAGTTGTGTGATCAGCTCCTATGGAAAGTACGTTTATATCATTGTGTTCCCTGTTGTGCCGCACTTCCCCTACATGAACCCCCATAGTAGAGCGTATGCCGGAAACCTTGTTTGCTGCAATCACCACCCCTCCCCCGGATCCGCAAACGACTATGCCCCGGCTAGCAGGCTCCGATGCAACTCTGTCCGCAACAGAAAACGTAAAATCCGGGAAGTCATCGTCTTTGTCATAACTATCGTTTCCGCAATCAACCACCTCATACCCTTGTACCGTAAGCCAGGGTTTAAGGAGCTCTTTCAACTGGAATCCGCGGTGGTCAGCACCGATAAACACTTTCATCTTGTACCCATTATGCAAAAAAATTACCGCTGAAGTAAAGAGGAGAGTTCTTGGTATTTACCGTCGAGGGTACGAAATGCATCGTCTTGGAGAAGTTTTTTGCCCCATGCAACAGCAAGGTGACTGCGCGTCGTCGACACGAGCCCGGCAGCATCAGAAAGGATGGTCTGGGCAAGTCTTCTATCGCGTCGGGAGAGTCCGTCGGCAATTTTCGCAACAACGCCAACGCCACTTGCAAGAAGCTGATCAATGATTTCACGGTCTTCAGTTAGCCCATCAAACGCATCATAGAGGTCCATGAGCGCAACGTAAGCCGCCTGCCACAGTTTGTTTTCATGAAAATTCATATTATTTTTTTATTCCTGTGTCGCCGAAGGTGTCGCTTGATTGTTGCCGATATTAACCGGCGCTACTTCAATTATTTTATTGGTTGATGGACGGTACAAAAATGCTTTTCTCGCTTGCGTGTAAATAAGCACTCGGTCGCCGTTTTGCGCGTTAGTAAAAAAGGGTTGCTCCCGCAGCCGATCAGCATCAGTTACACTTGCTATCGTCGGCTCTTCATCAATCGGAAGTTGAATGAGCTTCCCTACTTTTTCCTGAAGTTGTCTGGCTTCAACCTTTGCGTATTCCGTTGGATTTTGAAGGGCACTTTGCGCAGCTCTATATTTAGTAAATAGGTACACTGAGGAACCGGTAGCAATAACAAATAAAACAATGACAAGAGGAAGCCAAATTTTATTGACGACATTCATGAAGCGTCAGTATATCACAATTCCTTACTATCTTCCACGAATGTTCCGGAAATCCATCCTGTTTTCTCCTCGTGTGTCACGTGGTACCAACCGTACTGTACATCGTCGTACGGCACAGTTTCACCGGAAGGAATTTGACCGATTTCAGAAGCATCAATGCTTGGCCCGTCGCGCACCCGCACAAATCCTAATTCATTGGATAAAATCGTCACTGTGGAAGTGAGCGGTGTTGGCGTCGGCGTTAAAGTTGCCGAAGGCGAAGCTTCTGGAGTTGGGGTCGGCACCGGTGTAGCCGTAGGTGTCACTGTTGCCGAAGGAGTCGGAAGCAACGTTGTTCCACCCTCTTCTAGAGTTTTGCCAACTGTCCGTTTTGCATCTGCTATGGCTATTGCCACCCAATTATACTCGAGATCTCTGGGAACCGGTTCATTGAGTACAATCGTAAATCCTTTCTCCGTAACTGCCGCTACCGCTGCTTTTCCTGCTTCTGTCAGAAATGCACTGTCGGTCGCTTCTTTAAGGACGAGAGATATGGTGACAATCGGCGGGGTCTCGTATGGTTTTTCAAACACGACATCGACGCTGGTTGTCGATTTCGGAATGACTGCAATGCCAGCTGTATCGCTATCAAACGTCACGCGATCGCGGAACACGACCTCGGCAGCAAACTCGACCGGTGCGCGGAATAGAATCTGTTTGATAAATGAAACAACGTCATTGGCTATCTCAAATATATGAGCAAACCCGGCTAAAGAAGTACTCACCCCTGAAATACTACTTTCTGCGCTTATTGAGGCAAGCATAACATCCAAACCAACAATTTGATCAGCCCTCAAACGAGAGGCAACAACTTCACCCGAAAATATTGCATTGCGAGCAACAATTTCATCAGCCAAAACTCTTGGCGCAACAACCTCAAGCCCAGCTGCAACTCTATCCGTGACAATTTCCGATAGATCAACTGATGTAGTGAGTTGTTCTTTTTGATATATAAACTGCGTAAGTACTGATCTCCCCGTCTCTTCTTGGCTAAGTCCCGGAAAAATATCACTAAGTTTTGCCCCATGCCCGTAACTGGCTTTGACAAAAGCCAATACTTCGCCAATTCCCTCCCCCGACCAAGAGGTGATGGCCTGACCAATAATCTGGCCTGCCTTAGTGGCTCGCATCGCCACCCCAGGGGTGGAGGAAGCGGTCAGTAAATCTCCGGCTCTAATCAGCCCGTTTTCACTCGTGACCTTTACGGGGACCCGACCGGCAAGAGCGACCATCACCGGGAAACCTTCCTTATTGTCTCCTATCAACAGCCCCGGCCTCGTGGAAACAACTCCTAAAACATTCCTGTCATACGCCTGCTCGCTCTTTTTCACTCCAGAAGTAAGTGTCGGATCAATACTGACGACATACCCCCGATCAATGGGCTCTGCGCTGGAATACACTTCTGCCAGATCTGCCCCGGTCACCTGAAACGCCTGCACAAAGCTTCCGGCTTTAATGGTGAGATTGCTGACATCCTGGGTATTTTGCGCCCATTGGGCAATCATGGTAGCTCCTCCGGCCGGAGCAGTCACGTTGGCCGTCATTAACACCTCAAAAGGAACGTTAACATCTGCCGCAATAGTGCCGTTGGCCATAGCGGTGGGAGCATTGTCACAATCGGTGGTTGTGGCTTGGGGGAATGCCGCTCCTGCGGGCTCGGTACCGGATAGCACTGCCGTACAGGCCGTACTTGCAGCTCCTTTTACTGCCGACTTCCAGTCTCCACCGGCGTCGTTACTGTTGGTTACCATAAGATGCCACAGAATGTTCCATTCTTCGCTGGCACCCAACGTGACTTGCAGGGCTGTTTCGTCGGTAAGGGTAGTGCTATTGTTCACCGACTGGTCTGCGTTTTTTGCATAATAGACAAAACCGCTGCTACCGCCACACCCCGTACAAGAGGCAACCGTCAATACACCAGCGTTGGTGATAGACCACTGGTCTCCGGTAATGGCGACGTCGTCAAGGGCTGACCCTATATTAATCGTGTCTTTCGTTGTGTTGTCCGTACCGATATTAATTGCGTTCCCGGCCGTACCGGTACCAATGGCAATTGTTTTTGCGTTGTTTCCGGTACCGAGGGAAAGTGTTCCTGTGGTGTTGCTGTCAACCGTCAAGGCTTCGCCCGAGTCAACGGCGGTAATGACCCCACCGGTGACGTTTTGCCCAACCTTTAATGCACCTGCGTAAATATCTCCTTTTGTTCCGCCACCACCGGGCTGATTTGTGGCAAACAACACAATTGCAGCGCTTGAAGTCGCCGTCGTTGAGTCATTCCCGTTTGTACCGCCAACGGCAAAACTCAATCCGACGACTGGATAGGGGTGAATAAGACCAGTCGTCATAGTCAACAGTGGATCTCCGCCGGCACCAATTGCACCCGCTGCACCGGTAGATCCGGTAGAGCCTGACGGTCCATTGGCTCCGGCATTGCCTGTCGATCCTGTACTCCCTGTCGGTCCACCAGTACCTGCTGATCCCGTTCCTCCCGTTGCCCCTGTCGCTCCTTGGACACCACCAGATCCGGTTGCGCCTGTAGTTCCTGTTGGTCCCTGGGTTCCTCCTGATCCCGTTGAACCAGTTGAACCAGTTGGTCCATTAGCTCCAGCATTTCCTGTAGATCCGGTACTCCCAGTTGGACCACCTGCTCCAGCATTTCCAGTAGCTCCACTTGCACCTGTAGGCCCTTCTGCCCCTGCATTTCCTGTTGCCCCTGTTGACCCGGTTGGTCCACCGGTACCAGCCGCCCCAGTAGCTCCACTTGCTCCTGTGGGACCTTGCACTCCGGCTGAACCTGAAGCTCCCGTACTTCCTGTGGGTCCTCCTGTACCTGCAGAACCCGTTGCACCACTTGCACCCGTAGGTCCTTCTGCTCCAGCATTCCCTGTTGCCCCTGTTGACCCGGTTGGTCCACCGGTACCAGCCGCCCCCGTTGCTCCACTTGCACCCGTAGGTCCTTCTGCCCCTGCATTCCCTGTTGCTCCAGTACTCCCTGTTGGACCACCGGTACCAGCCGCCCCCGTTGCTCCACTTGCTCCTGTGGGGCCCTGCACACCTGCCGATCCAGTAGAGCCGGTGCTCCCTGTTGGTCCTCCGGTCCCAGCGCTACCGGTTGCTCCGCTTGCTCCGGTCGGACCATCCGCTCCTGCATTCCCTGTGGACCCTGTTGAACCAGTTGGTCCTCCAGTTCCCGCTGAACCAGTAGCACCACTTGCCCCGGTTGGACCTTCTGCTCCGGCATTACCTGTCGCTCCTGTTGATCCGGTTGGGCCGCCTGTTCCAGCTGATCCCGTTGCACCACTTGCTCCTGTTGGTCCCTGCACACCGGCTGAACCTGTAGCTCCCGTACTTCCTGTGGGTCCTCCTGTTCCTGCAGATCCCGTTGCACCACTTGCCCCGGTTGGACCACCAGTTCCTGCAGATCCCGTAGCACCACTTGCCCCGGTTGGACCTTCTGCTCCTGCATTTCCGGTTGCTCCAGTCGATCCAGTTGGACCTCCGGTTCCCGCTGAACCCGTAGCGCCTGATGCTCCGGTCGCTCCGGCAACTCCAGCATTTCCTGTGGAACCAGTAGTTCCGGTTGGTCCTGCTGTACCTCCTGATCCCGTTGCACCTGTACTACCCGTCGGTCCTGCTGCTCCGGCATTCCCAGTTGCACCAGTGCTTCCAGTTGGACCTCCGGATCCAGCTGAACCTGTAGCGCCTGATGCTCCGGTTGCACCGGCAACTCCAGCATTTCCTGTGGAACCAGTAGTTCCGGTTGGTCCTGCTGTACCTCCTGATCCCGTTGCACCTGTACTACCCGTTGGTCCAGCTACTCCGGCATTTCCGGTTGCGCCTGTACTTCCTGTCGGACCACCGGTTCCCCCTGATCCTGTTGCACCACTTGCTCCTGTTGGTCCTGCTGCTCCTGCATTTCCGGTTGCTCCCGTTGATCCGGTGGGGCCACCTGTCCCGGCAGAACCAGTAGCTCCACTTGCTCCTGTTGGTCCTGCTGCTCCGGCATTACCTGTCGCTCCTGTTGATCCTGTTGGACCTCCGGTACCAACTGATCCCGTAGCACCACTTGCACCTGTTGGTCCCTGCACACCGGCTGAACCTGTAGCTCCCGTACTTCCTGTGGGTCCTCCTTCGCCTGCAGAACCCGTAGCACCACTTGCACCTGTTGGTCCACCGGTTCCTGCTGAACCCGTTGCTCCACTTGCTCCCGTAGGTCCTTCTGCTCCAGCATTTCCAGTTCCTCCTGTTGAACCAGTTGGTCCTCCGGTTCCCGCTGAACCCGTTGCGCCTGATGCTCCTGTGGCTCCGGCAACTCCGGCATTACCCGTTGCGCCTGTTGTTCCGGTTGGTCCTTGGGTTCCTGCTGAGCCAGTAGCACCGCTTGCACCAGTTGGTCCTGCTTCTCCAGCAGTTCCGGTTGCCCCCGTAGAACCTGTTGGGCCGCCGGTTCCGGCTGAACCCGTTGCGCCTGATGCTCCTGTGGCTCCGGTAACTCCGGCATTACCTGTCGCACCTGTTGATCCTGTTGGGCCGCCGGTTCCTGTTCCTCCTGTTGGTCCTGTGGGCCCGTAACCACCACCACCTGCTTCACCTGTTCCTCCTGTTGCTCCAGTTGGCCCTCCTCCTCCTCCTGAACCTGTTCCTCCCGTTGAACCGGTAGGACCATTTGTTCCCGTTCCTCCTGTTGCTCCTGTTGCTCCTCCTACACCTGCTGAACCTGTTGCTCCCGTAGATCCTGTTGGGCCTGCTTCACCTGCTGCACCAGTAGCACCGCTCGCTCCTGTAGGTCCTGCCGCTCCCGCATTCCCTGTCGCACCACTAGCACCGGTCGATCCGGCTTCACCTGCTGACCCTGTTGCACCAGTCGAACCAGTTGGTCCACCAGTACCAACAGACCCTGTAGCTCCACTTGCTCCCGTCGGACCTGCTGCACCAGCATTACCTGTCGCTCCCGTTGAACCTGTTGGTCCTCCGGCACCGGCTGCTCCTGTTGCTCCGCTTGATCCTGTTGGTCCTGCTGCACCTGCTGATCCGGTTGCTCCGCTTGCGCCCGTAGGGCCTTCTACTCCGGCCGACCCTGTTGCTCCGCTTGCTCCCGTTGGCCCGGCTTCACCTGCATTACCGGTTGCCCCGGTTGATCCCGTTGGCCCTGTTGCTCCTGCTGATCCGGTTGCACCAGTTGATCCGGTTGGACCTCCGGTTCCCGCTGAACCTGTTGCTCCACTTGCACCAGTAGGACCTTCTGCTCCGACTGTCCCTGTTGCTCCACTTGCACCGGTGGGTCCGGTTTCTCCTGCTGAACCTGTTGCTCCACTTGCACCGGTGGGTCCGGCTGGTCCGGCAGAACCTGTGGCTCCTGTACTTCCGGTTGGGCCGCCTGCACCATCTGCTCCTGCGCTTCCAGCTGTCCCTGTTGCTCCCGTTGATCCTGTTGGTCCTCCCGCTCCAGTTGTCCCTGTTGCTCCTGTTGGTCCGTCTGTTCCGGTAGAGCCTGTAGATCCCGTCGGGCCACCTGCTCCACCACTTCCTGAAGCACCGGTCGCTCCTATCGGTCCTGTATCACCTGCAGGTCCTGTTGCACCTGTCGGTCCTGCTCCTGTTGCTCCGGTCGGTCCTACTCCTCCAGCCGAACCCGCTGCACCGGTTTTCCCTGTTGAACCCGTTGAGCCAGCCCCGGTTGATATCACTTGCTGCGAAATTCGTTCAACTTCAACGACTGTCGGAACATTGACCAGACGAAGTTGGGTGACCCCTGCCTCTTGTATAATCTCAAGCTGCGGACTTAAACTTTCGACTTCACTGACAGTCCCGCCTCCACCAGCAGTAATTCGTACTGCTCCTTCTTCCGGAAGTCGTTCCACAATAATTCCTGCTTGGAGTACTGTCGCAGTAAGATTAGTTGTTGCTATTTCATCACTTACCCCTAAAACTTTTCCATCAATACCAGAAAATGAGAGCATCATGAGGTAAAGTTCACGCGTAGCAACGACCGTTGCATCATTAACCGGCTCGATTGTCGGCTCGGCAATAATATCTAAAACTACTCCGCTGGCACTCCGACTCCCAACAATGCGCCTATTTTCGTTGAGACGGGAGGTAAATCCGGAGAATTGACCTGTGAGATTTTCACCAACTACCTGTGCATCAGTGAAACGAACGAGCAGCATTGATCCATCCGAGAGAACCACTCTCCCGATAAGTCGTTCAATTACGTCAACTGTTTCCTTGTCGCCGTTTCTTGTAATAAACAGTGGTAGTTGATTAAAATCACCACGAGCAACACCTTGTTGTCCGTCGGGGTAGGTAAAAATCACATCACCGACCAATCGACCGTCACGAATAATAGCTTGACTTACTTCTACGTAGGTATAACTGTTGTCTTCCCGTTGCAAAACCATGAGGAATGGTCCTGAAAAATCACTTTTTTGCAATAGATCACTGGAAATTTCAGAAATAACCTGACGAGGTGATTCCTTCTTCACTGTTATCAGTTGCTGTCGATTCCGGAGTAAGCGTACCGGCACAGAAGCGACTGATATTGCGATAATTCCAATAAGAAGAAGAAATATTCCCGCAAATCCTGCGTTTTTGCGGCTGTGACCAGCTGGTATTATCTTGTAAAAATACTGGTAAAAACTTGTAAAAACTTGAAAATCTAGCTTTGGATTAAGCCCTCCATAGAAACGAGAAAATCCCGGCGGGCGGGATGAAGAAATCCGTTGTTTTAAATTGGATCCTTGCCTCATGGGCTTGCCTCCCGCGGTCTCTTTACACGAATTTGTAAAGTCGATAAAAACAAGAGAGAGGTAAGCATGATCAATCCGACGACTGCAAAGACTGATGCTACTGCTGATTGTCCGATTGTATATACCCGGCTTGCCGGCGCACGAAGCGAGAGTGCCCAAGGACTATTTGAAAACTTTCTGTACGCAACCATTCCCAGTTCCCCGTCATCCAAACGATCCAAAGCCACTCCCTGCTCCCCAATCAGTGCTCGACGAAGAAGATCAGACTCTGCAATCGATGCTCCTATGGACGTCGTTTCCGGAGCAATCACTATTTTGCCCTCCTCATCAACAATAAGAAAGTACTCCCCACCACTCCCGACAGCAACTCGCTGCAGTTTTTCACCCAATGCTAAAATATTTACTGAAGCGGTCATAACACCGACAAAATTACTTTTATTAATAAACGGCACGGCTACAACGATTACTTTTCGTTGTTCATTATCGGAACGAGCTTCAAAAACGTTGGAAGTATATGGTTTCCCTGTGTCACGGGCTATACGGAAGTATTCCCGGTAGGCAAAATTTGGTTCGTCAAATGTACCAAGCGGGTAGAGTGCGATTCCATCACCGTCGCTACTTAAAAACACAAGTCGCCGAATGAATGAGTTGCTTTCATAGACAACTTTAGATAGCGCCACCAAGCGGGATTCGTCGCTATCTGCAATCGCATCCAGAAGATCAGGATTGGTCGAGGAGGCAATAAGCGAACTTTCGACAGACTCCAAAGCAGAAGAAACCATCGATTCTGCGTAGTTCAGTTTTGCAGTAAATTCTTTTTTATTCTGCTCCCAAACCCCGATCTGAAGTATGTGAACAACGCCAATTGCAATCATCATGGTCATACCGACGAGCGCAAACATTCCATGGATGAGCAACCGCTCTCTTTTGCTGTTGGCATATTGAAAAAGTCGCCATATAGGCATAAATGCAACAAAAAACGCAAAGGTAAGAAGGAAAAACGCACGACTCCAGTAGACAATTTGTCCATTAAAAACAGCGGCAGCAACAAGAAGAATTGCAGCTAACCATGACGCAATCCAAAAGAAAACGCTATTTTTCCGATATCCCCCTAAAAACATCAATAAAAAGAGTCCTGCCAGCACACTCATCCCCAGGAATGCAGTGATATATGAAATGTTAAGAAATTTAATTAATGAATTGATATGAATGTCTTTGTCTCCGAACCAGTAAAGAACCGGGGTAACCAAACCTAATAACGTAAGGTACAGAGCAAGAGAAAAAACACCGCCAAAATGAACAAGTGCGTTGATACCAACAAGAATAGCGAGTAATCCGTACAACATTGCCCCATCAATATCACCAGTAACCCAAAGTATGTAACTGTTAAATATTCCCATTGTTGAGAGAATAAATAAAAATGTCTGGTGCCAGGCCCGTGACTTGGGGAGAATATCAGCAAGGAGTATGCCAAGTCCGGCGACAATGAGGATTATTCTTACTGCCGGAAGCACCGTCGCAAATTGCACAGTCCCCGACGGGGAGTAGACATGGTTAAATAAAAATAATCCCAGTCCTGAAATGATTGCCGAAAGCCCGACAAACCAGTCAAAAAGATTAGGGAGAGACAGAATTTTCCGCATGAATCCGCGGGCAAGTGTCTCCGATTCCGTATCTTCGAGCATGCGATCATCGCCGATAGGTTGGCTTTGTTGAGGGGTGTTGGTTACTTGCGACGGTTGGAATACTTCCGTGTTTACTGATTTTTTTGAGAGCTGGAGAACACGGGCAAGCTCTGTTTCGGGAATACGGAAACGGCCTTTTCCTGCCCGTACTCCTTTAATTCTTTTGGCTTTCAAGAAGGAATAAATGCTGTTGGTACTAAAACCTAAAATATCTGCTACCTGTTTGACTGTATAGGTTTTGGGCATATGGGCAGTTTTTACAAGTTTATTACTATATGTGAAACTCTATTTATAAGTTAATACAAGTTTTCACATCTTGTCAAGTACCTTATTTAATCGTGTCATAAACTTATCAAAATAATCAGTTTTTCCCGTGATTTCAATTCAAAAATCAACATTATCTACATTTGACAAAATAGATAAGATTATGATATGAAAATAATTAGTATGATTTCTCTCTCTTACACGGTTACTTCTCTTCTTCAAGACCACCTCAAAACAATTGATACCCTTCGCCGCTCCATTCTCCTTACCCCGTTATCTCCATCACGGGAACAAAAACTTCTTTGGCAGGCAACTATCGATCGGATCTACGGAACGCTCATTATTTCCGGATCGCATGTTACAAAAAAACTCATTGCAGAGACTCTCATGTCGCCAAAAAAACGACCGAATGCAGAAGAATCTGCAATTGTTGCTGCAAAAAACGTGCTGGATTTTATTCGAAATGAGTGGACGGGAAGCTCCAAATCAATCTCGCAGGCAAGTATTGAGGATCTTGCAATCCGTCTGTTTCCCAAGGATCGAATTCGAGTAATACGTGCGATCGAAACTAAAGCTCGGGATATCCACCAGGTACTTGCCTATCTTGAAGTCAAACCCGACCACCCTGTACTTATGGCTGCCACCCTCCATTATGCTTTCCTTATTGATCCTGTACTCCCTTGGGACAGTGGAAGACTGGGAAGGGCTGTATGCGGTATCATATTGGCAAAATACGGATATAATGTGCGCGGAATGGTCGCACCTGAAACGGTTGTTGCCGAAAGTAAAGAAACATACCAAAGGTCCCTCGAGACAGCACAGCGGGACACGACGATTACCTCCTGGCTTGAGTATTACAGTAAAATTCTCATGACTGCCCTCGAACGACTCGCTGACGAAACGAAGGTTGAAAAAGAAACGTCTGATGTTTCAAGACGACTTTTTTCATTAAGCGACCGGCAAAATGCCATTTTATCACTCCTTGAAAATCCCACAACGACAATGACAAACCGTGTTGTACAAAAACGGTTCAAAGTTTCCCAGATTACTGCCTCCCGTGACCTTGCTAAACTCTCATCTTTAGGTCTTCTCTACCCCCACGGCAAAGGAAGGTCTGTCTACTATACGCGCGTTTAAGAACGAAGAAGATTTTTGTAGAGCTTCACGTATTCTTTTGCCCGGCTTTCCCACGAAAAATCAGCCTTCATAACGGCCGCCTGCATTTGGCGCCACTCCCCTTCGGTGCTGTTATAGAGAGCAATCGCTTCCTCCATTTTTTGGTTAAGTGCAGTTTTCGTATACGGTCCAAACACAAATCCGGTTTTTTTGTCCGTTACAGAATCAGCTAAGCCTCCGGTTTTTCGAACAAGAGGAAGCGTACCGTACCGCATAGCAATCATCTGCGTGAGTCCGCACGGTTCAAGCTTACTTGGCACGAGCATGCAGTCAGAACCAGCATAGATTCTCCTCGCTAACCGTTCGTCAAATGTGTTCACAAAGGCGACATGGGGATTCTCTCGCGTCAGTCGCTCAATGCGGGCTACCTGCGACCTCGCTCCGGTCCCCAAAAGTACAAGTTGAAATGTGTTTTTGGGCAGCATTCTCACTGCTGCTGCGATAAGATCTACTCCCTTCTGTCGCAATTCAAGCCTCCCGACAAACCCAAATAGCGGTACGCTTGACTGCGGCAACAAGAGAGCCCGTTGCAGGTATGCCTTGATCTTCTTTTTT
>MFJV01000001.1:259569-499668 GCA_001780985.1 Candidatus Gottesmanbacteria bacterium RIFCSPLOWO2_01_FULL_43_11b
GCCTTCTGCCAAAAACTTCTTTAAACCACGCCCCGTGAGTGCCAGAACGAATTTCTTTAGCATAGGTCGGTGAAACGGTCGTGACGCAGTCTGCGTATTCCATTCCTTCACGTAAGAGTTTCACCGATTGTCCGCTAAATTCGTGAAAGCGTGTCTCTGCCACCCCAAGTAAACGGGCAAGGGAAAGGGAAGCGTTGCCTTGATATAGAAAATTATGGATCGTGAAAATGGTCCTCGTGCGAACAGATTCTATGGTTTTGGAACTTCTACCGACCTTACGCCGCTCCCCCAAAAGCAAGGGGACAAGTGCCGTATGCCAATCGTTGACATGCACAATGTCGTAGGGGCCGCCGAGTTTTTCATTGGAAAAAAGATAAAATTCGGCGACTGCTTTACAGAAAAACGCAAACCGCATTACACTCTCCGGGGCATCATAGTCATACAAGAGCGGATGGCGAAAAAGGTATACCGGAATATTGGTTCCGGGCAATATGGTTTGAAAAACAAACACGAGTTCTCGTTTACCGTCAAAATCTACTGCAAGTTGGCCTATGCAGTGTACGACTTTCGTTTGAATTTTTGCATAATGGGGCATTGCTATAGCAACCTCCACCCTTTTTTTCTGGAGAGCAACCGGCAGGGAATAACTTACGTCCCCAAGCCCTCCCCGTTTAAAGAGCGTTGCGACTTCACTCGTGACAAATAACACGCGCATAGTTTTTACAAGTTTTTACAAGTTTTTACCCACCAATATTTTCTGGTAAACCGCTTCATAACCGTCAACCATTTTCTCGACAGCAAAGTGCTCTTCTACATGTCGTCGACAGGCGGCCCGGTCGATTTCCCCAATTCGTTTGACTGCCTCAACAAGTCCTTCAATTCCCTGCTTTTTTATAACCCAACTTCCCTTCCCAGACCGATTTTCATTATCAGGATCTATGATAAAGCCCGTTATCCCATCTTTGACTACTTCCGCAACACTCCCGCGATTGTACGCAATGACCGGCGTCCCACAAGCCATAGCCTCTATCATAACCAAACCAAACGGCTCCTCCCATTTGATGGGAAAAAGGAGGCCTTTTGCACGCCCTAACAATTCTGCCCTACGACGAGTGGTAACCATACCTATTTTTTCGATATTCGGATCATCAAGAAAAGGTGCTACCGATGTACGATAGTACGGCGAGGCTTCTTGAGGCCCAGGAAACTGCGATCCGATACCCAAACGTTCATTGGTAATAACACAAGCTTTCATGGCATCGTCCACTCCCTTTTGGGGCACCAGGCGACCCAACCATATAAATCCACTCCCTCCTTTGCCAACTGGAAATAAACTCGTATCGATTCCGTGATAGACCATACCGATCATATGGTAGCCCTCGTATGCCTGCTGTTGTGAGCGGCTTATGGCGACATATCGATGTTTTTTGAAATTATCGTAGAGCGCATATGCAAGGGTATCGCGCTCTGGTACAGAATCATGGAGGGTATATACCGTGGGAATTGGACGAAAAAAATCGTCAAAATAATGGGCGAGATCTTTTTGGTATATGTGAACAAGATCATACGTACCGGATTTGGCTTCATGGATAGCGCGAACGAGAAGATCGATCTCATAATCCCGCCGTATTGCATCTATCATCCGTGCTGCCGGAAGGTCGACAATCTCTCCCTTCCCCATCACGCGGTCAAGGAGGGCTAAGAGGGCTTTGTTTCCAGGCAGTATTGTGGCCCGGGTCGGTACATCCGGGGTCGTTGCAAACGTTACGGTGTGCCCTTTTGCCACAAGGCCGTCGACGAGAGCAATCGATAAATCTCGCGGAGCAAAAATCATATGCCCGAAGCGGGGTGACATGTAGGCGTTCGGGCAAAGGAAAAGAATCTTCATGGGCAGTTTAGAGGCTATCCCTCAATAAGCGGGATAAGCCGGTTTATTATGATGGTTTCAAGGCTATATTGTGTCCGAACGAGGCGGTTGAGACCAATGCCTGGAACAGTTTCCAGGTATTCATGAGCCTGTGTAGCTAGCTGTTGGGGGGTATGGGTCGTCGGTACGTACGTGAGCTGGTTACCGCCAATTTCATGAAATACCGCCAAATCCGATACCCAAATCGGCGTCTTGGTGAGTCCTGCCTCCAAAATGGGCAAACCAAAATTTTCTTGTTTAGAGAAGTAAAACACAAGATCAGCTATATCGTAGAGATCATGTAACTCTTGGTCTGTAAGGGCTCGCTTCACATGCTCTGCCAGAAAAAAAACATGATTACCCAGCGAGAGATCAGTCACTTTTTTCTTAAGTGTTTGAAAATATCCAGCCGTATCTCTGTGTTCCGATGGCTGGCCGCTTATGATATAGCGCAGATTGGGATAATCACGTACGAGCTCACTAACCACGTCCAGACAGTAGTCTAAATTTTTTCTTTCCAAAATATTCACCGGCGTCAGGATAATCGGAAATGCCTCGAGTATGCGCTCTTTTTGCACAATATCCCAGATCGCATCATCTATCTCAAGAAATCGTTTGATATGGAGCCCATCAGGGATCACGAGAAGTTTGACACGCGCAATCTGCATAATTTGCGTTAGCAACTTCTTGAATGTCTCTGAAATAACGACGTAGTTTGCTTGCAACATGGGAGTAATCAATAATTCTCGTATTTTGGTATCTAAAGTAATCCCTGGTTTGGGATCTACTACCCTCCCATTATCAATAAATGTCTGATCGTGAACCCAAATGATTATTTTTTTCTCCGGGTGCTTTTGTGAATACGATTTAAAGGCTGCAACAAAGGGCATATTGTGAATGAGAGTCATCATGTTATGAACAATAATGACATCGCGGTCTTTGAGGTTTTGCTCAAGCGTAGATTCAATTTGACCAGCAAGACGTGAGAAAGCGTCGTTGATTTGGCCGCCTGAAATAATGTGATCCTGGAGGCTTGGATCGAATCGGCGTAATGCGGCAAATTCAGGGATTTCTTTGAAGGCTATTTTAGGATCAGATTCAGCACCGGATCCGGCAAATACAGCAACTTCGTATCCCTTATCAGCTAAAATTAATGCGTGCTCGCGAATCAACCGCTCTACTCCACCCATTTTTGGCGGATATGCATAGTGTATGAGCGCAATTTTTTTCATCGAATAATTACCTCGTTATAGAGTTTTTCGTAGTCATCTGCCATTCTGGATTTACTGAATCGAGTTACTGCATCTTTTCGACACTCTTCAGAACTAATTTGAGATAGTTTGGATAGTTTGTTTATAAATCCATCTACTCCCTCACTTACTTCTACTACAAACCCATTCTTAGTATCTATAACTATTTCAGATACACTCCCACGATTGAATGCAACCACCGGAGTTCCACAAGCCATAGCCTCTGCCATGACTAAACCGAACGGTTCTTCCCAGTTTATGGGGAAAAGAAATGCTTTGGCGCCCTGAAATAATTCGCGCATCTGTTCTCGTGTGAGCAATTGCTCGCTTGAAACGTCACCGACAAATTCGATTTTGTCAGACAAATGAGGTTTGATTAACGTTTCAAAAAATGCCGAATCTTCAACATTTCCGACAATTTTAAGCCTATCACCGGTTTTTTGAGCTATTTTGATAGCGTTTACAACACCTTTTGGGTCGAGAAAATTACCCTTCTCGTTTTTTGCCTTACTCATGCGACCTACGAACAACAAATAATCCCTTACGGCATTTCCCGGTATAAAGAACTCAGTATCAATACCATTGTGAATAACCGGTATGTCGAGGCCGGAGAGTTTTTTAGCTGATTCTGAAATCGCTACAAGGTGTGCCTCGAGAAATAGCTTCAGTGTGTCTGCCATTTCAGGTGTCATTTGAGCGTGAATTGTGGTTACAAGCGGTGTTTTAAATGAGGCTAAAAGTGCAAGAAATTCAGGATACATGTGGTTATGGATGATATCGAAATCATCTGTCACCATTTTTATCATCTTCGTTAAATACGCGCTATGTTGGTAGAAAGGGTTCTCTGCCGCAGGTAGGAAATTTAACGCTTTTGGTATGACTCCAACAACCTCTGCTCCCGGAACTACCGAATCGGCTGTTCCAAAAATCGTGATCTTGTGTCCTCGTTTGATAAGTTCCGAGACAAGATCAAAAATCACCCTCGGCCGGCTGGCAGTCACGTCAGGAGTAATTGCTCGTTTAAGGGGAGCCAGAATTGCAATACGCATGTGTTTTCATGGTAATTCATCCCAATGAGCTTGACAAGGCAGAGAGAGAGGGATAAACTATGGGCCATATGCCAAATGCAGACAGCAGACCAGGTTTTATACAACCAATTCAGCCTCAAGACCAATGGACGGCAAAACTATATGAAAAATATGGGTTTATCACACCTCCATCACTTGAGGAACTCGAACTTAAAGTAACACAAATGCTTGAAGATCCCCTTGAAGCACTCTCTGCTGCCGAAATGATGCTCGGACGAAGAGTTGATGCACAAGATAAAGAGGTTACTCCAATTTTATTTAACCTTGGCCTTTCCGGCGCAGAAAAATTCGGTTTATTGTTAATACAGAAAACCCTTGAGGCAAATCCTACCGGTCAAACAGCAAAGTTTAAACTTCGTAAATAACCAAAAGCCTTACTTCCATTGCATCTCTTCCCGCACTTTTTCAGCGAGGAATATCTTCATGAGGCTCTGGTAGGGCACATCACGCTTGTTGGCAAGCGATTTCACCTGCGCAAGAAGCCATGCCGGCAGCCGTAAAGAAATCGTGTCAGTTGATGGCTTGAGATTAGGAAACACGCTCCAGCGGGCTTTTGACCAGTCAATATAGTCAGTTGAACTGTGCGTTGCCCAAAAATCCCGCTCTTCATCTTCGAACTTAAATATGGGTAAAGTTTTAAATTTTTTTTGCTTTTTCATACATCCTCCTTTCTTTTTTATCCATGAGTCGAGCTGATATAATTCTGACTTTCCTCTTCCTCACGGTAAACACGATAAAGAGCAGCCGCGTTGCTCCTGTCTCACCCATTACCTGGTACCGCATTTCTCCTTTTGAATGAACTGTGTCTTGTAAGAGTAATAACGGCTTGTGGACAAAGATCTCTTCCGCTTCTTTATTGGTTACACCATGTTGCCGTTCATTTTTATCAAAGTTTCCGGTATCCCACTCAAAAACTAATGGTTCCGGCAGAATGTCCATGTGAAAAGTATATGATAGTCATATACAATTTGTCAAGTGGTGTGCGTTCTATTTGCCGTTGTTTGGCTTCGGAGCGGCTTTGACAAGACGGAGATACTCTTTTGTCGTAAATGCGTAGCGGTGGTAGATACGGGCAAATTTCTCAGCAATTTTATCCCATGTAAACTTGGACGCTACTGTTTCATACGCGCGCTCTGTCATTTTCTGCCGTAGTGCATCGTTTTCCAAAAGTAAGTTTACTTTTTCAGCAATTTCTTTAGCATTCCTTGCACGCACGAGAAAGCCGTTATACCCGTCTTTTACAATGCTTGCAACGCCGCCTTTTCGTGTTGCAATCACAGGTGTTCTTCCTGCCATCGCTTCAAGTATCACTAACCCCAATGGTTCATGCCACGTAGATGGCGCAACATACACGTCTGCACGATTGTAGAATGTTTTAAAGTTTACCTGTTCTTTCGGGCTCATGTATCCTAAAATCTTCACGTTTGTAAGTTTATATTGCTTAATAAGATTTTCAAGATTGTTTCGCTCCGGACCATCACCGAGAATAATGACTTCCCCATGGATTAATCGCGCGGCTTTAATGAGAATGTCCACCCCTTTATGCTCTGTAAGACGGCCGGTAAATAGCACTACCTTTTTGCCGGCCAGATTATATTTTTTGTTGAGAAGACTGATATTTTCTTCTTTTCTTTCGTATTCAGACAAATACACACCGCCCGGTATGGTCCGAATTTTTCTCGCCCACTCCGGCCCAAACATTTTGAGAAACCACCTACGGGTAAAATTGCTGTTTGCCGTCACCATAGCGCACACGCGCACCGCATCTTTGATAAGACCAATGAGGCGCTTGTCGCGGTTGAGATAATGGAGATCACTCCCGTGAGTTGTAACGATAAAACGAATTCCATAGAAAATTTTTGCTAAACGGGCAACTGGCGGTAAGAACGCGGTATGAAACGCATGGATAATTTCCGGTTCAAATTCTTTAACCGCAGCAATGGTGGTGTCGATGTAGCTTGTGTAAATTTTGGATAGTTCCACGCCGGTCATTTCTTCATATTTTTTCGCGTTGGGAAGCTCGGGGTTACCGACAAACACGCCCATCTGCGGCGGTTTGACGAGAAATTGTTTGACTCCTTCAAGTTTTCGTTTTTCCGGAGAAACGATTGCAACTTCATGACCATCTTTCACCATTTCTTTTGAAAGAGCCCGCAACCACGCACCACTTCCATTACCCCACAGAGGAAACATGTAGAGGAACATGATTTTCATTGTGCCGAGATTATACTTGACGCCTCATGTGGAATACAAGGAAGAAAAGGATTGTCAGAACAACCCACTTGTTCACTTACCAAAGCTAACCGGAACACATTCACTGTGTCCTCTCAAAAATAATCTCGCCGCTCTTACTCGTAACTGTTGTCCCGACACTAATTTCTACCCGGTTAACAGAGGTATTAGTTAAATCAAATTTATCCACAACATCTCCTTTGTTAACTTCTTGAAGATGAATTGGGGGCGGATTCGGATCTATTTCTAAGCTTATAGAATGTTCATCGTCGGCGAAACTGATTATCCGTTGTTCCACTATTACGTCGTGTATCTTATTTGTTTTAATACCATTCCATGTGGCAAAAAGAGATTCTATACCAAGGCGCGTATATCCTTCTGGATTTCTTAATCTTGCATGTATTGTCATATTCACCTCCCGTTCCTGGCAGGGGATAGCCTGTATAGTAGCACATTTTTCATAAATTCAAAAAGCGCGAGCTGACGCTTCCATCGCCAGGGTTCACGAAACAATCGCCAGGCCCATTCAAACCCTATCAATCTAATAAATAGTGGTGCACGAGGAATATGCCCGGCGATGATATCAAACGAACCGCCTACGGCCATGAGAATGAGCGGAGTTGTTAGCCTGCCTGCCGGCGAGGCAGGTTGTAAGTTATTCGTTGTCAGTTCTTCAATGAAGTATTCTTGTTTCGGTGCGCCAAGGGCTACAAATACAATTTTCGCTTTTCGTATATCTCCGACAGAGCCGGTAAGACCTGGATATTTTTTTTGTAAGCACTCGAGGGCTTCGACTGCTACTCTGCCCTTTCCGCCAATAAGTCCGATTCTATAGCCCCACTTTGCAGCCATTTCTACCACGTCTTCCATAAATTCTACCCCTGCAATTCTTTGAATTCCCAATGTGAGTGCGATTCCAATGCCGTCCGGGAGCGATAGATCGGCCCGATTGAGGATATCAGCAAAACGTTTATTTTTTTGTGCAAAGACCACTTGTTCGGGGTTTGGAGTAACAATAATTAATGGTTTTTTCGCTTTTGATCGTAGATACTTTTCAATATACTCTAAGATTTCATTTTTTTTATTCTTCGTTATCGAAATTCCCAGTATTTTTACCGCATTTAGACTCATAGTTTTCTAAATAAGTTATCAACTTAAGTACCTATGCATACGAAATAGTACGATTGAGCACAAAATATTGTATCTATTTTTTTCATTTGTCTATATCTTCATTTTCTGAATATATAGTTATAGGTCTATATGCTAAGTGGACAAAATTTGAGGTTTTTTAACCAAAGTTTTCATTTTTTATTTTTTATAGGCTATCTTCTACTTATACTTCTCTTGTAGAGCTCAATATTTTCAATGGCAACCCCGGTCCCCCTCACTACACAAAGAAGTGGTTCTTCCGCTACATGAGCAGGGACTCCTGTCATCTGCGTCATAAGTTTGTCAAAATTTCGAAGTAGACTTGTCCCTCCGGCCATAACGATTCCTTTATCAATAATATCGGCAGCAAGCTCCGGAGGAGTATTTTCAAGAACAGCTTTTACCGCTCCTATGATTTGGTGAAGCACCGGGGCAATTGCCTCTGTTGCTTCACGAGCAGTAAGTGTAACCATGCGAGGAAGTCCGGTGATTGCGTCGCGACCGCGAACTTCCATTGATTCAGAATTCTCTACAGGTAATGCATCTCCAATGGTGATTTTAATCGTCTCCGCCATCCGCTCACCGATAATGAGGTTGTATTTTTTCTTGACAAAATTTGCAATCGCCTCATCAATTTTGTTGCCAGCGACCCGTGCACTATGGTGGGCAACAACCCCGCCTAAGGAAATAACCGCTGCCTCAGTACTGCCCCCTCCTATATCGACAATCATGCTCCCGGAAGGTTGCGCGATGGGAATTTTAGCCCCGATTGCTGCTGCCAATGGTTCTTCTATAAGGTAAGCAACACGTGCTCCTGCTGAAAGTGTCGCGTCCAACACTGCTCTGCGTTCAACTTGAGTTACTCCAGTAGGCACACAAATCATGACTTCCGGCCGAAATAGTCGGCTTTTCCCGACCGTGCGGTCAATAAAATATGCAAGGAGTGCTTCAGTAATGCGATAATCTGCAATAACGCCTTCGCGCATTGGGCGCGTTGCCATGATATTTACTGGTGTTCTCCCGAGCATTTCCTTCGCCTCATTTCCTACAGCGACTACCCGATTATCATCAAGTGTGACTGCAACGACCGTGGGTTCATTCAGGACTACCCCTACTCCGGCAAGCCAGACTAAACTATTGGCAGTACCTAAATCTATTCCGAGTCTCTTTGTCATTCCAAACATAGTGGTATTCTACCACACCACGGCGTATATCAATCCTATTGATATATCGGGGCTCAAGCCGCTATAATAATGTCAGTATGGTTGCGAAAATAAGATCTATTTTAATATCTTTTATTACATTATGTATCATTTTTGGAGTGGCTGCCGCGGTCATTGCATACGGTCGCGGATACCGCTTTAGCTTTTCACAAAAATCACTCCAAACCACAGGACTCTTAACCGTTACTTCAGAACCATCCGGTGCTCAGATTTTTATAAATAGTAAACTTAAGACTGCAACAAATGCTACTGTTTCACTCGAACCAGAGTGGTATACGATAACAGTCAGTAAAGAGGGTTTTCAAGCGTGGGAGAAAAAAATACGTGTTCAAGGTGAAGTGGTAGTACGAGCAGATGCTCTACTTCTTCCGACGAATCCGTCGCTTACAGCAATCACAGCGAGCGGAGTAACAAGCCCATCATTATCTCCTGATGGCAGTAAACTCATCTATGTCATACCGAATCAAAAAGAATCAACTACAACGCTTCCCACTACTCGACCGGGCATATGGGTTCTTGATCTTGTAGACAAACCATTGGGACTCAACCGGGACGCCCGTCAAATTGCACGGGGCAATTTTCCAAATATGACGCTTACCTGGTCACCAGACAGCAAACAGATCCTTGCTGACAACTATCTCCTTGATTCTGAAAATCTGAACGAATCACTTATCCCTGTAAGCAATATTAAACTCGTTCAAAATGAATGGAATGATATCAAAATGCTTAGAGAAAAGGAAAAGCTTGCAACTCTCCCCTCCGATCTTGTTGCTATTGCAACCTCTTCGGTGAAGTTAGTAGAATTTTCTCCTGATGAATCAAAGTTCTATTACGAAGCAACACGATCTGCAACGATTCCGACAATTATCAATCCTCCACTCATCGGTGCAAACTCTACCGATGAAATTCGTGCTATCAAACCGGGAAATGTGTACGTGTATGACATCAAAGAAGACAGAAATTATGCACTCGGAACCTCTCAATCAATTCTTCCCATGCAGTGGTTACCAACATCCCGACACTTTATTCTGGTTACCAAAGACAAAATAGAAATCATGGATTTTGACGGAACCAATCGACGGACCGCATATGCAGGACCTTTCTGGGATGCTTTCGCCGTTCCGTGGACGTCAGGCGGGAAACTCATCATTCTCACAAACCTCAATCCATCAGCTTCAGAAGTCAACAATCTCTACGCCGTCAATTTACGATAGTGCCCCCAGGAGGAATCGAACTTCCATCTTTCCCTTAGGACGGGACTGCTCTATCCGTTGAGCTATGGGGGCTCCTGGTCGGGGTAGCCAGACTCGAACTGGCGACCTCTTCGTCCCGAACGAAGCGCACTACCAACTGTGCCATACCCCGAAACGTTCTCATTGTAACAAATATATGCTTTTTTTGCCCTCACCTGCTACATTCCTTCTTTTGTAACGCCATTTCAGAGTGATCTTCGAATGTTGTTAGCCACACAAAAAAGCATAAATCGGGCGTAGCAATCATCACAAAAATACGGTATAATCCGTCATATGGCAATTCGTTTTAGCTCTCCCAACGCAATTCCCATTGAACCACCCGTTGATCTTATTCTCGCCTCACAATCCATTGGCAGGCGCGCTTTACTGGAAAAACTGGGCGTTCGCTTCCGAATCATTGCAACACACATAAACGAAGATAACATTCAAGGAGGCGACCCTATCGGGACCCTTCGTAAACGGGCCGCAGCTAAAGCAGATGAAATCGCTGGCCACCCGGGTGTCTACGGCGTGTCTGAAACAGCCAAAACGCTCGTTATTGCAGCTGATTCGATGGGGTTTATCGGCAAACGTACGTTCGGCAAGCCGGCAGATCGCGAACATGTCAAAACTTTGCTCAAAAGCCTCATGGGTAAAACCCATACCTTCGGTACTGCAATCCACCTCGTCTATCTTGTCGCCGGCAAAGTGAAAAAAAGCTGGGAAAAAGTGGTCAAAACAAAGGTGACGCTCAAAAAATTGACCCCTGTTGAGATCGAGAGCTACGTTGCCCGCTACGACCTTTCCCGTTTTGCCGCCGGCTATGCATTTAACGAAGCCCCCTGGGATCTGGTGACTAAAATCGACGGCAGTTACACCAACGTTATCGGCCTCCCATTCGAAGTGCTCCTCCCTATCCTCCGCTCTCTTAAAGTCATCGTATAATTATACACAAAATATGCCATATACCAATTCTGAATGGAATAGATCACTACATCAAACATTTGCGCAACAAAAACAGGAAGATATTCGACAAATAACACTTCATCTGAAACCACGTTTGAAACTGGGGGAGGTATTTATCGCAAAAGCTCAAGCGCAAATAAGTGAAAATGAGTCTTCGGCAATGGTTGAAAAATATACAGAGAGCGGCGATTATTTCACAGTCCGAGTGCTACCTATTGCCTTTTTTCCGGACGGTACAATTGATCAAAACCGCCAGACTTTTGTAGGTATCCCAAAAAAACGAAAGACATAATCTTTGATGAAAGCATTGTTCGTACGTATTGATCGTTCTCCCTTACTTTCCCAACTCATTCCCCTCTCGCTCACCCTCGTGGTTTTTATTATCTTTGTCGCCCTTCTCCATGCAGTTCTCCTTCTTTTTAACCGCATTCCGCAAGCTGAATATGTCCGACTGACACCCCGCTGGTACGACATTGCGGTCGGAGCAACGATATATCTTAAAACCAGTATCGATTTTGCGATATTTATGGGCCGACTTATGGCGTCTAATCCCGGCTGGAGAAACAGAATCGCCATTGAAATCGGTACTGCTGCAGGCAACACAATTGGCACGATTGCAATAATCGGTCTCTGGGTAGTTTTTAAAAATGTTGAGTTGCTGCTTGCCGGAATGGTGTTTATAGCGTCCCTCGTTCTGTTTGAGCTTGCCAACGGAAGTCTGGAACACATCAAAAATAGAAAATTGCGCAAACCACTCCACTGGTTTCTCAGGGTCGTTACCCGGTTCACGCCGAAAATCGGAATCGATCTTTCTAGCCGCAAAAATCTGCCGTGGTGGGGACTTTTGGGATTTTCCATGAGCGTCCCTTTTATCCTTGGTCTTGATGACTTTGCCGGCTACGTGCCGCTTTTTACCGTAGTTAATGTCTACGGATTTGCTATCGGCGTCATCGGCGCCCATACACTTCTCAATATTGCTCTTTTTCTCTCCCCTCGCCGCACCATCGAAGCAGTCAGAAATGAAATCGTCTCATTCCTTGGAGCGTTAGCATTTATTGGCCTCGGAATCTATGGACTGGTTGAAACTGTGAGAATTCTATTTGAAGTGTTTACGTAAATATCAAATTGCAGCGGAAGACGCATGTTGTCACAAATTTTTACATTTATTTATCTGCCGCCTCAATCCGTCTCATATTGACGTCTATACTGCCTCTCTCGCAAAAAAATGCAAGCGTATGCCAGTGGGTGTTATACTGCGCCTCGTATGCTAAAAGAAGGGAGCGTTGAACTTGAACGCTTTAGAATGAAACACGGGTGTGTGGTCCGTGCTTTTTCATCAGTCGTAGGCAGAAACCCGACGATAGTTGATTGGGAGCTTCGGCGAAAAGGACAAAAAAGGTTTTTTGACTATAACCAAGACTCGGATGATAGCACAGTTGAGTCAAATTCAAACATACTTCAATTTGTTCGCGATGCAATACGTCGACACACCCCCATCGGCAAGGAGTTACGGGACCGATCGATTGAAATAAAAACTGTTTCATACGATCAACTTCGTACACTACTGCAATCTGGAGAAGATGTAATCATCCGAAAACCGCGTCATACCGCACATATAGTCCTTTGGGCTGGATTGCTGATTTCAAAAAGTGATAATTTACTCTTTTTCGTGAAACGCAATCAATCGCACCCTATCTTGATTATTCACAAAAAGGCACTCGCTTGACCTAAACTTCATTAAACTGTTACACTTCTCTAAAGGAGGAAATATGGGTCTGAAAAATTTAGAACATCCGGAGGGACCGTTAAAAAACGCACAAGAATGGCGTGGGAGGGGTGCTGGACACGGGCGAACAGGCGCACAAATAAGGGGGGGTAGGTGGCCGATTACGAGAGGTCGACCAGAAATTCCTGAATATAACGATGGAACCCCCAAAGTTCCGTTTACTGTTGCTTACCCGCCTGAAAAATCAGCTGTAAAAAAAATTGTTGGTCGTATAAAAAATCTCTTTAAGCTCCGAGGTAGATAGCATTTTTTTAAGTTTGGGGTAATTCTGCAGATGTTCGTGTGAGACGTCTGCGTGGTGGAATATGGGTAGCTACTTGTTCTCTGTGTAACGCTTTTTCTGCTTCAATAAGGTCTTGCATCTGCTTATCAAGTGGTACGGGTTTTTGTTTCGGGACTTTGATAGGCTCCGGCGGTTCTTGTGAACCCGGAAATTCAGTCATGACATCAACTTTAGGCATGGCTTTTAGTATATCAAATTTTAAACCGCTTGACACCTTCTCTGCCTAATTTGTATAATGCAGTATATACATGAAGGTCCTGCCGAAACCGCTCTCATTTGTCTGGGATAAGGGAAACGAGGAGAAAAATCTCCGCAAACACAGCGTTTCCAATAAGGAGACAGAAGAGGCGTTTTTTGACAAAAAGAAAAAGACGTTTCCCGATCGTCTGCATTCGGCTCATGAAGAGCGATTCCGGATCATCGGAAAAACGAAGCACCGGAGGCTATTATTTATTGTTTTTACCATTCGCCGTTTAACGATACGAATTATTTCGGCACGAGATATAAACAAAAAGGAGGTGTCATTGTATGAAAAAACCACTAAAACTACCAAAATTTAAAAACGAAGACGAGGAACGGAACTTTTGGGCAAAACTGGATTTGTCTAAATATTACGAACCGTCAGACATGGAACCGGTGAGTTTCCCGAATCTCAAGCCTACGAGTCGCGCCATCTCCATCCGCATCCCGGAATATCTTATCAATCGGGTGAAGGAAAAGGCAAATTCGCTCAATATTCCCTACCAGTCACTGATTAAGCAATATATAAACCGTGGCGTAATGATGGATCTTTAGATTAATATTTCTTCGGATCTAAATAGTAATCCGACTTCTTTCGCTGCTGCCTCAGCGCTATCTGATCGGTGAACGACGTTTTTGGGCTTACTTTCACCAAAATCTTTTCGAATGGTTCCGGGTGCGGCCTCTGCCGGATCCGTCGGACCGCAAATATCAAATACTTTCTGTATTGCTCCCTCCCCTTCCAAAACCATCGCAACAACCGGTGTTGCCATCATGTCCTGCACTAATTGAGGAAAAAATGGCTTATCTGCATGATGTGCATACCAAACCTTAAGAATATCCTCTGTAAGCATGATCATTTTGAGTCCGACGAGTTTGAGTCCGGCCTTCTCAAATCGGCTAATGATCTCGCCAACAATATATTTCTGCATTCCATCAGGCTTGATAAGGACAACCGTTCGTTCGATCATATTTTCAATAACTTTTCTAGTGTATCATCTTTCTTGCGATTCCACACCAATGCCATATTAAGAGTTTCTGTTTTAAAATATTTACGGATCAGATGATTAATGTCATTCTTTGTTACAGATTCTATCTTTTTGATATAGTCATCAACTGTTAAAATGTCTTGATTATAAACTTCCTGCCGGCCATACCATTCGGTAAAAAACTCCGGATCTTCAGATTTAAAGGCAAGTAATGTTTTGAGGCGCTTCCTAGCAATCTGCAATTCCTCTTGTGTTATGCCGTTTTCTTTCGCCTTCCCTAGTTCTCCTAGTATTGCTTGTGTTGCGAGCGTTACTTTCTCAGTGGCTACTCCTGCATAGATATCCCACGACCCTACTTCTTCAAAGTTACCTGAAGAGCTTCTGATGTGGTAGCAGAGTCCACGTTTTTCCCGAATTTCGCGAAAGAGTCGCGAGGTAAAGGACACTCCCATAATGAGATTAAAGAGATTCCACGCAAATCTATCCTCACTCCGTCGCTCAAACGTGCGAAGTCCAATAACGAGGTGTGCCTGCTGTGCATCAGGCTTGGTTACTACTTCGAGTCTTGGTTTTTCCTGCTTGAGAGATACTTTTTCAATTGATGTTGTTTTTCGAGGTTTTATATTTCCGAACCACTCTTCTGTTTTTTGTCTGATAGCTGACGACTGACGACTGACGACTCCCGCCAATACTACCACCATTCTTTCCGGACTATACTGCCTCTCGTGATACAGTTTAAGCTCTTTTGATGCAACTGACCGTAAACTTCTTTCCGTCCCGATAATCCGCATCCCGAGCGTAGTCGAGGGATACAGCATCATGTGGTAGGCTTCCTCAACTTTTGCTGCAGGCTCATCTTCGTAACGCTTCATTTCTTCAATGATGACATCCCTCTCTTTATCAACATGCTCTTGAAGAAGAAGTGGCGACAGAGCAAGCTCTTTATTAACTTCTAGCGCTAACTCCCAGTCAGTGCTAAGTGCCTTGTTATGATAGTTTGTTACATCAATGTCCGTGTATGCGTTTTGGAGCCCCCCAACCTTCTCAATAATATTAACATCATCGGTCGTCGGATACTTTTTTGTGCCTTTAAACACCATGTGCTCGAGAAAATGGGAAATGCCGTTTATTTGAGGGGTTTCATACCTACTCCCTACTCCAACCATGACAGAGGTTGCAATCGAATTGACTCCGTGCATAGGAATAAGCAGGAGGCGAACAGCATTAGAAAGAGTGTATCGATGATATGGTCTATTGTCCGTCACAAGATTAGTATTGTATCATAAATTAATGACCCCGGATGACATGCGCCAGCAGATAGAACTTAATGTTGTTGAGCTCATTAAAGAGAAGCTTTCCGATGGATCGATGACAGAGGATCGGGCACAGGAGATATCTCAGATGGTTTTAGATGTCCTCAAACCAGGCATGAGCTTTGAAGAGCTTTACAAAGTCATTCCGAAGCTTGACGATCAGTATAATGAACTTTCACCGATTGTTCTTCCGCTTATTCGTGATTACGAAGAGCGAATTGTAAAAGAAGCCCAAAAAGGAGTCCAAAATCTCATCCGGCAGGGACAATTCGACGCAGCAGTTACCCTTGCTCAAAAAGCAATAAAGCAAGATGTGAAACTTGAGTACGTAGGCTCTTCCTGATATACTTCCCCGACTTATGCGTACTTCCGGCGTTATTTACGTCTATAGACCTAAACACCGTCACTCGTTGAACCAAAAGTTCGGTCTCGCCCTGCTTGCCTTAGCTTTAGGTGGCCTGACCGGGCCGATGTTGCCTGCAATTCGGCTTGAGGCTAATTACGCATACAACCAAATATTTTCAAAACCAAAAGAGCAAAGTCTGCCTAAATCAGTACCTGTACTTTTTGATCCGCTTAAAATTGAAAACGGGAGCATCATTTCGCCGATTAATACAGAATTTAGCCTTATTGTCCCGAAAATCGGGATAAATGCCCCTGTTATCCCGGCTGTCAATCCAGCCAACCCAGGAGAGTATCTTGAGGCACTCCAAAAGGGTGTTGCGCACTCTTCAACAAGTTTCTTTCCGGATCAGAATGGCACGGTATATCTCTTTTCTCACTCAACCAACTATGACTGGTTTGTTAAAGACTTAAATGCCGTCTTCTACCTTATCAAAAACCTCGAGGAAGGTGACCTCATTGTGCTCTTTTATAAAGGAAACCGATATACCTACCGATTGAGAGAAAAACAGGTAGTTTCAGCAAAATCAGTCTCATATATCGCTCCCCAGCAAGGGGGTAAACGCTTAATCCTTCAAACCTGCTGGCCTCCCGGAACAACTACTGAAAGACTTCTTATTTTTGCAGATTTAGTAGAAGAATACGGCACTACAATTTGACAAACGACTAACTATTTCGTAATATAGCTTACTATGAAGAAAAACATCGTTCTGTCTATTCCATTGTTAGTTGCAAGTTCTCTGTTGTTTGTTCGCGCAGCGCTCGCCCAAAACTGTGTTTCAGAATATGGCGGAACAATCTCTTGTCCTCCGGCAGATCTCACCATTAATAAAGAAGTCAAAAATCCATCAAGTGGGCTTTTCGTTGAAAATCTCGCCTCAACGGATGCAACCTACTCTCCGGGTAGCGAAGTTCTTTTTAAGTTGACTATAAAAAACACTAGTGGTGAAACATTCAATCCCGTAACCGTTAAAGATGTCTTCCCACAATACATGAGTTTTGCAGGAGGTCCCGGAAACTATGATAAAGACAGCCGAACTCTCACATTTACAACAGAAAACCTCGTTGCCGGTGAATCTCGAACATTTGAAATTTTAGGAAAAATTGATAGCACCATTCCTTCTAATATTTCGTGTCTTACTAATTTAGGAAAAGTATCAGCACCCGCCCGACCAAACGGCGATGATGATACAGCGCAGTTTTGTATACAAGGGCAAGTTTTAGGCGTAACCACTCTTCCAGCTGCAGGATTTAATGACGCTCTCCTCCTCCTGCCGTTTGCCGCAATGGGCTTAGGCGGTATTGTGCTTTTGAGAAAACGAGTGTAATTAGTTTATTACACCACTGCCGGAGACAATAAAGCCGGCAAGGAGCTGGTTTTTTTATGTCGAGAATGAGGGTGTTTGTCTAATAAATGTTAGAGTTCGTACGGCAGGACGCATTCTAACAAAACACAGGTAAACACTCTCGTTTTCGGCATTAATATAAAGCCGATTGAAGGAGGTGAATGAACAATGGCAAAAACAGCAGATAATAGTATTGGTAGGGGAAATTTTATGAAAATGGGACTTGGTATTTTTAGCTTAGGTCTCATTCCGACAGAATATCGTCCCGGAGCTGATTCCAATCTTCCTTACGCCAATGGCAAGTATCAAACATTTCCTCGGCTGGAAGTGACGATAGGCGGAAAGAAAGAACAAGTTGTCCAAGATATAGATCTTGGAACGCTTGGTCCCAATGTGGACACTGTTTTTGGATTGGATTTTCAAGGGGATATTCCAACCGAAGCACTTGTCGTTTATCAACCAAGCGGAAAGGTAGAAGAAACACGCGTTATTGGTATAAAAAGGACTGATGTTGAAACAGCTCAGTTCAACGACGCTCTCGGCGGAGATCGATTTGATGTGTATCAAATGGATAAGTTTGGAGGGAATGCGGCACTTGACGCGATGGCCCGTAAGCACGCACAAAATACCGCACGAACGCACCAAAAAGTCGTCTACATAGGAGATCTCGGTGGATTTGAAAAAGCATATGGAGCTCAGGAAAAAGCTCTTTTGAGCCGGATTATTCGGGCTCAAAGACCAGCAGTTCCGGCAGCGGGAATACCTGAACCAAATTTTGTTAATCCGAGAACATATTAATAGTCTCGGATCGATATATCGATTTTTTAAAGAAAACAGGCTGGAGAAGAATTTTTCTTTCAGCCTGTTTTCATAAACAAGATTATGCTACGAAAACCTTTAGTGTCAGTCATTATGCCCATTTACAACGGGTCTCGGTTCATGGGAAAAGCTATAGACAGTATTTTAGCTCAAACCTATCATAATTTTGAACTCATTGTTGTCGACGACGGTTCAACCGACACAACGCTATCGATTCTTAAAAATTACAAAAAAAACTACCCGAATAAAATTCGCCTTTTCTGTCACTCAAAAAATATCGGTGCCTTTGCAGCGACGAATCTTGGTTTCACGCATGCTAAAGGAGTCTATATCGGACTCATGGACTGCGATGACATAAGTAATCCTTCCCGCCTTGAAAAAGAAGTAACATTTTTACAAAATCATCCCGATGTCATTCTTGTCGGAACCCAGGCAAAAATTATCGATGACAAAGGGAAAATTACCGGTCAAAAAATCTACCCTAATGATCATGAGGAAATTTATAAAGCATTTGCATGGATTAATCCGATTGTCCACCCATCAGCAATGATAAACCGCGCTCTACTACCAAAGAACAACTATCTCTATCACACAAACTTCGGCGTCAACAGTGACTACTACAGCTTCTTTGAATGGCTCAATTACGGCAAATTTGCCAACTTACCGGAGTTTCTTCTATCATACCGAGTTCACGGCGGAAATAGCTCCCTGCAAAACCTAAAACAGAGATTTTATACTATTACTAAAATTCGTCTTGCGGCAGTTAAGCATCTCAACTATCGCTTTCCCAGCTCCGCGATACTAAAATTTATTACACAGCATGTTTTAGTGAGTTTACTTCCTGAAAGATTGCTTCTCCCACTCTATTTAACTCTGCGTGGAATGAGAAAAGTCAAACTCCCAAATATTTTTAAAATTAGCCGAAACATGCGACAATTGAAGCGCTATGCCCTCTCTACGAACTAAACTCCGAACATATTGGCCAATTTTGTTATTAGCATTCGTTGAATTAATCCTGTTTTCGACGAATTATAAACCGGGCACATGGCTTATTGGTTGGGATAATGCGATTCCGGAGTTTAATTTCAGCGAAGCGTTTAAACGCAGCATCTTTGGCGTCTGGCAGGAGCATCGAGGTGTAGGTTTATACGACGGCATGAGTCATATTGCAAACCTCGTTCACACCACGTTTCTCTGGCTCCTCTCTTTCGTTTTACCGGCAAATGTTCTGCGCTATTTTTTCCATTTCCTAATGCACTTCCTTGGAGGCCTTGGGGTTTACTTCCTCCTTATCAATCGTTCAAAATTCCTCGCATTGACGGGAGCTCTCTTTTACATGCTCAATTTCGCGACTATTCAAATGTTCTATACACCTCTTGAGGCATTCTCCATCCACTTTGCAGCCCTCCCATGGCTTGCATTTGCTGCTCAAAAAAAATTGCCTTTCTGGTTATTTATAGTCGTACTACTTACCTCTTCCCAATTTTACGTTCCAACACTTCTTATTCCAACAGGTATTCTACTTGTAATCGTAGCAAGAAAACGTATTTTACCTATCCTAACGGGCTTCATCCTCCTTAATGCATTCTGGCTTCTCCCCTACCTCTGGGGACTTGCTGATAATGCGCCCATCATCCGCGCGGCCAAAATTAATCAAATGTCGACAGATGAAGTATTCCTCCGCAATCAGGCATTCGGAGATTTAAAGAACGTTTTTCTCCTTCGTGGCTTCTCACTTGATTTTGAAGATATCAACGCAGCTGGCTCTTTTGACTATCTTATGGCTTCGTGGCGAAATTTTTTGTCTCTTCCGATTGCACAACTACTCGGATTTGCACTTTTGACTATCGCTCTTGTCGGGTTTAGTTGGCCTTACGGTCTTCTTTTTATGATTGGGATATTTACACTCGGTAATGATATTCCGATTATTCGGGAAGTGAATTTATGGGTTCGAACGATATTTCCAACCTTCGGGGAAGCGTTCCGTTTTCCGTTTACAAAATTCAGTTTACTCTTTGCGTTCTCATATTCGATGTTACTTGTAGCAGGACTCCAAAAGCTTAAAAATTCGTTTCTTACTTTCGCTGCTTGTGTTGCAATTATTGCTCTTTCTTGGCCCGCATTTACTGGAAATTTTCTCTCACAGAATCTTCGAGTTGCCATACCAAGTGACTATTTCGCGCTGTTTGAGTTCATGAAAACTCAAGACTCTTCGTCTAGAATCGCGTATTTACCACAACCTTCATACTGGAGCTGGAAATATTATAATTTTGGCTACCGGGGTTCGGGTTTTGTCTGGCACGGACTACGACAACCAGTCATGGATCGGGCGTTTGATCCATGGAGTAACTTTAATGAAAATTACTACTGGGAACTAACAAAAGTGCTCTACAGCAAAGACAACGCAGCGCTTTCGTCAGTTTTTGCAAAGTATGACATTCGGTTTATTCTCTTAGACGAATATTTAGTTTCATTTAGTCATGACCGGGCTTTATTTACCGACGAAACCAAGGAACTTTTATCCCAAATGCCGAATGTGAGAGAAGCTGCCAAATTCGGTAAACTTACACTTTATGAAAGAAATGAAAAAGAAAGCATAGATTATGTAACAGTTAAAGATATCCCAACTGTCTCTCCGATCTATGCTTGGACAGACAATGATGTTGCGTATCAGGAACTTGGAGATTATATTGCAGCCCCAACCGGCGGCTTCACGTACCAATATCGATCGCTTTTTACGAAACGGTCAGTCGATGAACGAGCGTTTTCTTTAGACACGACTGGTCTTGTCTACGAGAGTGCACTTGATGCAACGAAAGTAATTAAGTGTGGTTTGCTCAAAGATGGCACTGCGCAGGGAAATGCTGTTGATAGTGGTATTAGATTCACAAGTCTTAATCAACGCGGATGTTTAAGTTTCGGCATTCCCATTCTATCGCATCGAGAGGGATATCTTGTCGAAGTGGAATCAAATCATATTTCCGGCCGACCGCTACTTATTTCGTTTATTAATCAAACTGCCAAACACGTCGAGTTAGAAGCGTACCTCTCACCTGGTGTAAACAACTTTATTCTTCCTCCTTTAGCTTCTGATGGGCTTGGATATACAGTGTATTTAGCAAATGACAGTATCGGCAGATATGAATCCATAAACGATATCAAAAGAATCAGTTTCTATAAAATACCCTATCAAGAACTCGTCACCACATCCGATGTGGAATCTTCTCTCACATCGGATGTAAATAAAAAGACTCTTATTTTCAACCAATCCTTCCACCCCGGCTGGGTTGCAGTAGCAAATAGCAAGATACTACCACACGTTCTTGTAAACAACTGGGCAAACGGCTGGATTTTACCAAGTAATCAAATAACCAATAAGGATGTAACAATTTTCTTCTGGCCACAACTACTCGAATGGCTTGGTTTTCTTTTACTTCCCATAGCATTCCTGCTACTCTAGAATCATGATTTCTACTCTTGGAATTCTTGCCGAACTCCTTTTGCTCTTTTTTTTATCTAAAAAACTCATTCAAAATATTTACACGCTGTTTTATCTTGTAATCCGCAATAGACCTGTTGCCCTCTCTATCGTCACCCTCCTTCTGTTTCCTGGTACAGTTATCCATGAACTCTCGCATTTATTTACTGCAGAAATCTTAGGTGTACGGACGGGAAAACTCATTCTGGCTCCCGAGTCAATTCGAGGGAGTGAAATCCAAGCAGGAAGTGTGGCAATTGTCAAAACCGGCCCATTTCGTCGAATTCTTATTGGATTAGCACCGCTTTTCTGGGGCATGGGAGCGCTCTTTGTTGTATCTTATTTCCAAAATATCCCCTATATTGTTGCTTTTTATCTCATGTTCTCTATTTCCAACTCCATGTTCCCGTCAGCAATTGATATGAAAGAATCACCAGGTCCTATTCTAGTGGTACTTATCTTTTTTTCCGCAGCGTACATTGCGGGAATCAGGTTAAGCTTATCCGGACAACCTCTTGAGATCATTACAACTCTTCTCTACTCCTTGGTTCAGAGTCTTGGAATAGTTTTAGCAGTCAATATAGGATTACTGCTAATAATACATGTTTTGATTGTTCTATTGGGTTCTTTTCAAAACTTCAAAAAAGGCTGACTGGGGTATCTCTACTCTTCCGACCATTTTCATCCTCGCCTTCCCTTTTGCTTGTTTCTTCAAAAGTTTATCTTTACGAGTTCGGTCACCCCCGTAGAGTTTTTGAATAACGTCTTTACGAAAAGGTTTTACATCGGCACGAGCAATTATTTGCCCCCCGATAGCAGCCTGAATGGGAATAGAAAATTGTTGTCTGGGAATTACTTCGGACAGACGCTCCACTATTGAGATTGCCCGTTGTCTTGCCTGATCTTTCACTGTTAAAAAAGAAAGTGCGTCAACTTTTTCGTGATTCACTAAAATATCAATTTTTGCAACTTCAACGGTTTGAAAATCAAAAAATTGATAATCAAGGGACGCATATCCTTCAGAAATGCTCTTTAAACGGTCAAAAAAATCAATAATCATTTCTGAAAGTGGCAAAAGATATGTAAATTCAGCCTGCCCGCCATCGCTGCGCTCAGGCGCTGGCAGGCGGGCCTGATCTTTCACTCCATAATATTTCAAATCTACATATTGCCCTCTTTTTTCTTGGGCAAGCTGCATAATCGTTCCAACATATCTCCTCGGAGTGTAGATTTTTACCTCCATAATTGGCTCCCTGACTTCTTTGATTTGCGACGGATCCGGAAATTCGCTGGCTGATTGAATAGAGGTGTTGTTGACGCGATACTCAACATTTGGTGCTGTTGCGATCATGTGGAGGTTGAATTCTCGCGACAACCGCTCTTGTACAATTTCTGCATGAAGTAAGCCTAAGAAACCACAGTGAAATCCGTTTCCCAATGCAAGAGATGCGATGGGACGAAAGGTAAATGCGCTATCTGAAAGCCGCAATTTCTCCATAGCTTCCCGCGCAAGCGTAAACTCGTCAGTTTGAATAGGAAACAATCCTAAAAATACCATTGGTTTTGGTTCTTTGTACCCGGGGAGAGACTTTATTTTGTCATCCCGGCCCCCGAGCCGGGATCCAGTCTTTTCGGAAGAAGATGGATTCCGGGTCAAGCCCGGAATGACACCAAAAGTAGTTATCGTGTCCCCCACTTTTGCATACCGTACATCTTTCAAACCTGTTGCAATATATCCTACTTCACCAGTTCGTAATGTATCAGAAGGAATCATTTTCGGGATAAAATACCCTTTTTCAATCGGTGTTACTTCTGCACCTGAAGCCAAAAAATGTAGTGTTTCACCTTTTAAACTTCCGTCGACAACGCGCACAAAAACAACAACTCCTTTATGCGTGTCGTACTGCGAGGAAAAAACGAGCGCCCGTAATGGTGAACTTGTCGAACCAGAGGGTGGAGGGATTCGTTCGACAATTGCTTCAAGTACTTTTTCGACATTCTCTCCGGTTTTTGCCGATATTTCTATGATTTCTTCCTTTCTAAATCCTAGCGTTTCTAGTTCTTCTCGCGTTTCTGTTATTCGTGCATTGGGTAGATCAATTTTATTTATAATAGGAATTATCGTAAGCTTGTGATTCCGTGCTTGGTGGAGGTTTGCAAGAGTCTGTGCTTGAATACCTTGTGCTGCATCGACAACCAAAATAGCTCCTTCACAGGCAGCAAGAGATCTACTGACTTCGTAGCCAAAATCAACGTGTCCGGGTGTATCTATGAGGTTGAGAATGTACTCTTCTTTTTTGTCATTCCGGGCTTGACCCGGAATCCATCTTTCTTCCTCATGGATCCCGGCTCGGGGGCCGGGATGACAACGGAAAATCATTCGTACGGGTGCAAGTTTAATAGTGATTCCCCGCTCTCGCTCAATCGGATTACTATCGAGAATCTGCTCCTGCATGTTCCGCTTCTCAATAGTCCCAGTTATCTCCAAGAGCCGATCGGCAAGTGTCGACTTGCCATGATCTATGTGGGCGATGATAGCAAAATTTCGGATGTGATCCTGCATGAAGCTATTCTACCACGAGGATGTGCCCATTTACTCTATATTACTTCCAATAGCGTTGTAGTCGATACCGCTAACAATCGAAAGTTCTCCTGACAATTGTGCCTCTGAAACTTCTCTCTTGTTTCGTATAACACGTCCTTTTTCATCTGGTGTAATAATGAGAGTTAATTTTAGTTCTGGTTGACATAGTTGTTGGAGTTGCGACATTGGTTTCCCATCAGGGATAGCCACGAGTGTGTGACCAGGCATGTCGAGTATCTCGACGTCTCCTTTTATTTCAAAAGGTTTAAACAGCTTCGCTGCACCGAATCCTTTGATTTCAGCTTTTGGCATATAATCGAATTATATCCTATAATATTTTGACTGTCAATGTTGCCCTCTTGCAATTCCACATGAGCTGGGTCTAGGATAAGTTTATGGCAGACAACACAACGCTCCGACGCACCACCCGCCAACTTATTCGTGCCTATGAGGCTCGCGCGCTCAAAAAGCGCCCGTTTGCAATCCGTGTCGCTGACTATTTAACCACCTATTTCGGTAGTCTGGAGTTTCTATTTCTTAACCTTATTGTCTTTGGTACATGGATTGGTGTAAATGCGGGCTTGGTCCCGGGTGTTGCCCCTTTTGATCCTTTTCCTTTTATACTTTTGACTATGCTGTTGTCTGTCGAGGCTATCTGTCTAACCATAATCGTTCTTATGAGCCAAAATAGACAAGGGTATGTGAGTGCTGTCCGTGACGAGCTCGATCTTCAGGTCAATTTACTCTCCGAGCGGGAGGTTACCAAAGCCTTACGGCTCCTCCTTGCCCTCCATGAGCATCACAAAATTAAAGCAGACGAAGATCCGGAACTTGAATCAATGCTTCGGGCAACCAATATTTCGTATATTCAACGAAAACTTGAAGAACAGCTCCATACAGACCAACCAACATTCCCTAAAATAGTCACCAAACCTATCACCAAATTAACTCAAGCCGTCAAAACCCTCGGACCAACGAAAAATGGGGGCGGAAAAAGTAAAACCCATTAACAACTCTCTATACAGACGAGCCTCTTTGTAGTAGCATCGACAATTATGCTTTCCGTTGAAATGAGACGCACGTCGCAAGCACATTTTCTGCAGTCGAACGACTGGTTTTGTACGGTCGCAATCATGCGATCAGTTCACCATATGCGCCGTGATCCTGTACCAGAAGAATTGCAACTTGCCCAAACACTCGGAGCAAATATTGCCCACGGCGTCGCTCAAAAAGATCTCGTTTCTTACCTTGCCGTGCGCGGCATTCCACACCGAGTCCATCACGACACATCCATTTCTACACTTTGGGAGGGACTGCGGAGAGGAAATGGCTTTCTCGTTTCCTACCAGGAGGTTTCAGACGGCGATATAGAGGGAAACGGTGGAAGAATCTGGTCAGAGCGGTATCTCCGACCTTACGACCCGTACCTTGACGACGGGCATGACAATTTGCTATTTGGGTTAACTGAAAATTCTCGGAATGTTTACCTTCTCGACCCGGGGTTAAACTACCAAATAAGTGGCCTGCCGAAAGGCATACGTACAATCCCCCTTCCCGTTTTTGAGTGTCGTTGGATCGATAGCGACACAAACCAGCTCCTCCGACGATCTGCTATTGAAATTGAGCTTTCTCCGCCAAAATCCCGTTCGTGGGTGTGGGAAATCCTTCTCAAATACTTCCCTCACATCCGCTCAACCGTTTCTATGCCGAGGAAATAGAAGTCGTGGGGGATTTTCTATAACCGTGCTCAATTTCCGAAGAGCCTCATCTGTGGTATCGGAATCATTTGCAAAATGCAGCTCTTGACGACCGATGGAAGCCAATAGCGTCAATGCCTTCTCTGCATCAAACTGCTCGGCGGTTTTTTGAGTCAAACAAAACTTTGGCCACTCGGAATCATCGGGGGGCGATACCTTAAGTCCATATGTTTTATCGAATCCCGTAATATCAAGACCGCCTATAATATCAAACACTCTAACCCTCATAGTTGAGTCTTGCCCGAGATAGTAAGACAACATAAAACTGCTTGTGGCTCCGGAAATCGACATATTATCAACTTGCAATGTATACGATTTCTCAGATTGGAATTCAGGGATTTGCGGACAGTAACCCACAGCCACGAGCATGATGTGCTGGTCTTTTAGCGGCGTCGAGTGCCGCCCGTTCAATCCTGCAAACGTGAGCTGCTCTTTCCCACCACGCGAAGCGACGGCTTCTAATTTAACGATTGTTTTTCCATCCGTCCCTTCCAGGATTTGCTCAAACCCTACCAGTAACGACTCATCTTGTAATCGAGTGTTCACTGGCTGGAAGTTGCGCGTCGTTGCTGAAATGATGCCCTGGCTGAAAGCAAAATCCTCGACAGCTATAGCCACAGAATGAAGTTTTTCTTCCGAGAATGTGCCTTTTCCGTCGTTTTGTTCAATGGTATACCTCATACCATAACTAAGTATACCATACTATTACATCCGCTCAACCGTAGAAATCCCAAGAAGATAAAGTCCATTTTGAATAGTTTGAGCAGTTGCAGCTGTTAAAGCCAAACGGGCATTATTCCCTAAAATCGGATGTTTTTGATAAAACAGGTTAAATGCCTGTGCGAGATTAAAAAGATACGTACAGAGCATGTTCGGCGCAAACTCACGGGCTGCCTGACCAACTATTTCTGGGAAAAAGTTGATGAGACGAGCGATGGAACGCTCTTCGGCGTTAAAGCTCCAATCACCAAATTCCAAACTCCAAACAAATTCCAAATTTGAATGTTCCAAACGTTTAGTATTTGATGCTTTGTGTTTATTTGGTGCTTGATGCTTGAGGTTTGATGCTTCCGCTGCCTTGTGGAGCACGGATTTGCAACGCGCGTATGTGTAAAGCAGATAGGGCCCGGAATCACCGTCAAAACTTACCGATTCTTTTAGATCAAACGCAATTTCCTGTTTCGTCGAAACTTTAAGAAACGCATACTTTACTGCGGCAACCGCGCCCTTCTCCGCAATTTCATCCTGTTCCTCTTTGGTATATTTCGATTCATTTTGTTTTAATATCTCATAGATTGATTGCTTTGCTTCGTCAAGCAGCCACTCACCTAAAACAACGTTCCCACTCCTGCTGCTCATTTTCCCTTCTTTGAGTCCTACCCAACCATAAATAAGATGATGTTCTTTTCCTTTTGTATCCGGAAACACTTGTTCTAACGCCTTAAAGATCACCTGGAAGTATCCGGTTTGTTCAGGACCAACCACATGAATGATTTGATCGGGACTATATTCATCAAATTGGAGCCTTCCAAGACCAATATCTTTCGCTTCATATGTGGCATTCCCTTCGCCTGTTATGAAAACTCTGTTGTGAAGACCCCATTTTTCTCCCGGAAAAACAACTGCTCCGTCGCTTTGCACAAATATGCCTTTCTTTAATGCCTCCTGAACATACTTTTTTCCGTTTTCATACACTTCACCCTCAAAATAATATCGATCATAGTGCGTTCCAACGCGCTTATATATACTTTCAAAATAATCCAGACTCCATTTTCTTGTCTCCTGATACATCGGGTAAATCGAAGAGTCTTTGGCGTAAATTTTTTTATTGATCTCTCCTATTTCCCTCTTTGCACTCTCTTCATAATCTTTATGCCCATTTGCATACGCTTTTCCAAGGTATTCAATTTTTTCATCTAATGATTTCTTTTTTATTTCTTCAAACGTTTTATCTTTCAAAATTCCGTAGATACATTTGGCAATATGTAATCCAACATCTCCTTGATAATTAACCCTGATGACTTTATTTCCCGCCGACTCAAGGAGTCGGACAATACTTTCGCCGGTTGAAATATTTCTCAAATGTCCTATATGAAACTGCTTATGCGTGTTTGGGTGAGCGAATTCTACCATAAGCTTTTTTCCGGTCTTCGTTTTAGCCGTTCCGAAGCGCTCTTTCTCTTTTAGCACTTCATCTATCTGATTGCCAAGTTTAGATTCGGTCAAGAAGAAGTTTATGAACCCCGGCGGCACGACTTCAACCCGGTCAATATCCTGTAATACGCTTTTTGCGGGAATCTGCGGAGATGCTTTTTGATATTGTTTATTTGTAATCTGATCTGGTATCTTACGTCTTACATCTTTCATCTTCTCGTCTATAATCTTCTTAACCCATAGTGCTACGTCTACCGGCGATTTTTTAAGAGTCTTTGCAACCCTCATCGCAATATTGGTTGTATACTCCCCGTGGTTGGGATCACCGGAAATTTCAACTTCGGGTTCAATATCTGTAACCCCAAATTCTTTGAGAATTTCCTTAAGTAGTTCGAAAAGATTTTGTCTCATGGTTTCTTCAATCATACCAAACTCTTATTTTTTTTGTTTTCCGTAACAAGAACTACAATTCCACTTATGATAATAAACGCCCCAATCCATTGGTGTATTAAGAACCGTTCACCTGAGATAACTCCCAAAATTACACTTATGGCAATCGGTAACGTCACAAGGAGAGAAAATTGTTTAACTTCCATTCGTTTTAGCGCCGTATAGTAAAGCACGAGGGCTATTGCCGAAGCCCCCATACCCAAATATAATAATTTCAGCCAGTCATTCATTGATACGCCGCTAATTATATTCGTTATGTTTTCTTTATATAGAATAAACACTATCAAACTGTTAAATACACTAGCAACAGCAAAACGGTAAAAGGCAACTACCATCGATGAAAGTTCCCCCAGAAGTACCTTTCCGATAATAGTACAGGCACCCCAGAGTATTGCAGCAAGGAGTGAAGTTGAAATTCCGATCCAGAAACTCATACTCCAAGCGATATTGAAATTTCCGCTACTTGTGACCAAAACGACTCCAAAAAGAATACAGACAGCAAGAATAAGGAAGCGCTTAGTTACTTTTTCACCAAGAAACCATACGGCAAAGAGAATTCCCAGGGGAATCTCGAGATTAACTAAGATTGTTGTCAGCGCAGCACCAATTTGACGAATCGCAACCACATTAAGCCATGAAGCTATCCCCGATCCGACTGTACCCAAGAGTAAAAGTCCGATCAACTGTTTCTTTGTAATAGATAGGTAAGACTTTTTCCATTTTCCAAAAATGAGCATAAATAGAAAAAGGAACACTGCGGCAAAGCTAAACCGGATCGCCACAAGAAGAAAACTGGGTACGGAAAAACTAATGAATTTTGTCACTACCGGGCTTACGCCCGAAATAAGATCGAATGCCAATACTGACAGTAAACCAACTAACTGATTATTCATATTTTTTCTCCAACTTTTGTTTTACTGCCTTCTTAATTAATATTTTTTCAAGCAGACTTACTTCAGAGCTTACCACAAACTCTCCCGCCTCATGTCCATGAAGTTCTATGGTCTTTTTAGGGTCAATACCTTTTTGAATGTCAGTTACAACACTTCCAGATGGTATAAATATCATTTTCTCTTTCATACTCACCCACCCCCTTTCGCATGTACTTGATTTGCCAGTTTCATCTGAAGCGTATATACCTCGATAAAACCTGCGCTTGCATTAACGTTATATTTATAGCCTCCTGTTGTCGTAAATGATGCGTGGTGCATGGCAAAGGGAGAGGTCATCGCAACCACGGTTACCTTGCCTTTGTAGAGTTTGACTGTCACTATACCGGTCACTTTTTGATTCACCCAGTCGTTGAAGTTGTTAATCGCTCCCATCACCGGATCAAACCATTTCGCACCATAACAAAGATACGCCCATTTGACGTCGAGCTGATTTTTCAGTTCGTTAAGTTCACGCGTCGAAACGTACTGCTCGAGTGCTTTGTGAGCAGTAATAATCACATGACCGGCCGGAAGCTCATACACTCCACGGTCTTTGAGGCCTATCAAACGATCCTCGACCAAATGGACCACACCGACACCATGCTTGCCTGCGATCTTATTTAAGGTCATAATCAAGATCGCAAGTTTCATTTTTTTGTTGTTTAACGCGACCGGCATGCCCTTATTGAACGTAATTTTTATGAATTCTTCCTTATCCGGTGCGTTTTTGGCGAGAGTGTAGGTTGTCAAAAACTTCTCGACTTTGGGAATAAACTGGGGATCCTCGATCTCCCCGCCTTCCCACGTCATCCCCCACATGTTGTCATCGACACTGTAGGGAAAGTCCAAACTCGCAGGAACGGGAATACCGTGCTTTTGGGCGTATTTAATCTCATTATTTCTATCCATATCCCATTCACGCACCGGAGCGATGATCTTTATCTCTGGATTTAATGTGAGCATGTAGCCTTCCAAACGTACCTGATCATTCCCTTTACCCGTACAACCGTGTGCAATTGCGTCCGCACCGACTTTTTGAGCAACTTCAACTGCCTTGGCAGCTGTGATCGCGCGACCGATTGGGGTAGAAAGATGATAATCTCCTTGATAGGCGGCATTTGCCTTGATTCCGTATGAAATATACTTTTCGGCAAATTCATCCTTCACATCCAAAACGATCGCCTTCTTTGCACCAAATTTGAGCGCTTTTTTTTGAATTGCGACAAGGTCATCGCCCTGCTGGCCCAAATCCATAGTTAAGGTCACCACATCGGCCTTATACGTATCTTGTATCCACTTTAGCATGACCGACGTATCCAGCCCTCCGCTATAAAGCAAGAGAACTTTTTTGACTTCTCCCTTTTTTGCCTCATGTGAAGCTACTTTGATATAGTTTGTATGTGTTTCCATAACAACTCCTGTGCATGTTCTTTTTCTTTTTGCTTTTGCAAAAGCCAGGTTTTGTGACTTGAAAGCTTCTTCTTGAGTTTCTTTAACGCCGTTTTCATGCTGTTTTTTCCCGGTCCTCCAAAGGATTTGGTCAGAGAAATAACCTTTTTTGGATCAAGATCAAGCTTGTCGCTACCCGTTTTAACAAGCTGTTCAACTTTCACTTTCGCCTCACGCATTGGCATGTGCGAGTTCTGTATGATTTGTTCCATAACCGTCGTGGCTGCTATAAAACCCTTGTGGCACCATTTCTCCATTACGTCAGCATTGACTGTCATGGTTTCCAAAACTCCCGCAAGAACTACCGGTGCGAGCTTACACTCATTGATAAGATCCATGATGATGTATTTGGTCCACTGGGAATCGCGGTTGTAGCCGATGAAATTTGCTTTTCCGATAGCAAGCAAACTCACGAGTTGCCCCTGCGCAAACGCGGTTTTCCCTTTGATCACTTCCAGAGGATCCGGATTTTTCTTTTGGGGCATGATGGAACTTCCCGTGCTAAATGCATCCGCTAGCTTGATCATGTCAAATTCAGAAGTTGCCAGAAGAATCAGTGTTTCGGCAATAAGCGACAGGTGATTCATAAGAATCGTGATCGCAAAAGCAAAATCTGCCTCCGGTTCCCAACGGTTGGTGATGGCATCCATGGAATTTAGATCCGGCCCGTCAAAACCCAAAAGCTCGGCCGTAAGCTTTTTGTTAATCGGAAAGGACGTGCCATAAGCCACGCTATTGCCTAATGGGCTTTGATTGTGAAGTTTATACCAGCCTTCGAAACGCTCTATGTCGCGGATTATCATCGTCGCAAACCCGGCAAGAACATGCCCAAATGTCGTCACCATCGCATGCTGATGGTGGGTAAATCCCGGAAACGATACTGCTTTGTATATTTCTGCAAGTTTTATTAACGTTTGAGCTAATCCAGTGCCATTACTTACATACATAAGCATCTGATCTTTGAGGTATAACTTCATGTCTGTTACAATTTGATCGTTCCTGCTACGGGCGGTGTGGAGCTTTCCGGCAACCTCAATCCCTAATTTTTTCGTGAGCCATGATTCGATGTTTGTGTGGACGTCTTCTTTACTCGGTTCAAGATGAAATTTACCTTTTATAACGAGCTTTTCTAATTCTAGGAGTCCAGCAAGAATTTTCCCCGCGTCAGCCACCGGAATAATGCCTGTTTTAGCCAACATGACACAGTGGGCTTTATCCACCCACACATCGTATGGAAGGAGCACAGCATCTGCCGGTGGCACACTAACAACGTCCCTTCCGGCAGTAAATGCGAGTACTGCTTCTGAGGGTTGCTGGTTAAACGCCGTACCCCATAATTTATTTATCTGTTTTTTCATAGGTTTTGCCATCAAAAAATCCCCTTGACCCTCGTACCCTAAAGAGGGTATGAGGACCAAAGGGACTTTCCGTCAGCTGACGGATGGTGGTGCCACCCTTCTTCCTAACCAAGCGTCCTTTAGAACGCAAAAATCTCTGTGTCAGCCTTGACAGAGTTTGGCTAGCTCGTTTGGTGTTTCTTACTTTCCCACTTCGCTTAAGCTTCGCGGGATTTCTTCGGAAACTGCCTCCCCATCTCGAATGGATCACAGGCTATTTAATTGTAGGTTAGTAATTTACTACACTATTTTTCCCTTGTCAAGTTCTTAATGAATTTTCATTGGAAAGACGCACAAAATCAATAATGCGTAAAAAGAGAGTTCCGGTGGTGTACACGGTTGTTTTATCCGTACTCATTACACGAACTAAGGTGGTAATTGCTCTGTTTTCTGCCTCAACAGATTCGACTTGCGCAACTGTTAGGATCGTTTTGTTAATAGGTATAGCCATGTGGTAGTCTAACTCTGAGTGTTTTAACACTATCATTTTGTCGAACTGTTGATCTGCCACAACCGCCGCCGCGGTGCCACCAACCAAATCAATAAGTTTTGCAGTAAATCCTCCATTGACAATCCCATTCCATCCTTGGTTGATACAGGAAGTTGTCATTTCAAGAACGAGGGTTGGCGGAATATTATCTCCAAACCATACCGCTTCTGGCATATTAATATAATCCGAAAGGTATGCTGCACTACTCGAAATAAGAAGATTGTTTATACGCTTGCTCCCAAGCTCAGCAATGCGCTTTCCTCCTTCGTATGGATTCATGCGGGCTATTCTAGCACAATCCTTGCGAGGCGTATAATAGTATCCGTGCGTGCACGTACATTCTCTATCACAATTCTATTTTTCATCCTCCTACGTGTGGTTTTTCTCACCAGCCTTCCAATTGTGACTGATGAGGCAATTTACATGCACTGGGGTTCGAAATTTTTAACAACCTGGGATGATCCCCAGATGCCACTTTCTCTCCAAGGGAAACAAGCAGCGACACTTTTAACACTAGGAATCTCACAACTAGCTCCTCTTGATCCTCTTGTGGCAGCACGGTTAAGTACTGTCCTTTTTTCTCTTCTCGTTTTTCTAGCGTTTCAAAGTAACTCTCTTGCTCTCTTGCTACTGGCTACCAGCCCCCTGTTTCTCTTTTTCAACCGCCTTGCCATCCCCGATACTGCTGTTGCAGCAAGCTATACTCTTGCAATGGTGCTCGCATTCAAACTTCAAAAAAAACCGACCGTATTACATTCTCTCCTTCTTGGATTAACTGTTGCAGTTGGCTGGTGGTTTAAGTCAACCGCACTTTTGGCCCTTCCGGCAATCTTTTTTACTGTCGGTATACGGGGAATTTTACCAATATTAATCGCATTACTTTTCTCTATTGGACTTATTCAAATTCCGCTCTTACACCGTGTTGTTCCTCTTTCTCAAACAGAACATGTCTTTACCATTGCTCAACTTCTCGCTTTCCCGTGGACCTTTTGGTTGAATAATGTAGTCATGGTGCTTGAGGCAATACTCATTATGAGTTCTCCGATAGCACTTCTCGCATTCTTTCAAAATAAGATCTTTAAGCAAAAAACGCTTTGGATTTGGTTTCTTACTCCGGTTGTCTCAGAAATCGTTCTTGCCAAAATTTTTAACCTCCGTTATCTCATCATGGCAGTCCCCGCCTTCTGCCTTCTCCTTGCATTCCTCTTAGAGCGAAAGCGAATTTTTTCCGGAATTGTTGTTACAACAAGCTTATTTCTATCAGTCTTTATGGTTGTTAACCCCATCGGGTTTTATACATCCCTCACTCTACTTTCCTCTGTCAAACAGGATATAAGCCAGTATGTCACCGGTTGGGCATCGGGATGGGGGGTTAAAGAGACTGCGGAATTTCTGCAAAATGAAGCAAAAAGCGGTCCTATCACAGTTTTTGTCCGATTAGATAGCGGCAATCCTGAATCAGCGATGTACGTGTACCTACGTAACAATAAAAATATTCGTATTCTTCCTATAACCTATCTTCCTAGTGTTCCTACAATATCTTCTTACTTCGTCTCACGAGGGACTCAATACGCTGATTTAGGGGATAGACTCGAGGAAGTTATCCGTTTTCCAAAACCCTTAGACAATGAATTTGTCGGAATCTACAGAATCAATTGACTTCAAAATTTTTTCCATCACTCACTACCTCAATATCACCTTCTTGATCCGTTCTCATAACTCGTATTGCTCGTGCTTCTAGCATTTCTAATATTTCCTGAGTCGGGTGGCCGTAGGTATTGTTTTTACCGACAGAAATGACGGCAAGACTCGGCCGTACCGAGTCAACAAACGCTTCGTTCATGCCTGTTTTTGATCCGTGATGCGGAACCTTCAAAACCTCAATTGCATCGCCAGCTTGCCACTCGAAGCCTTGGCGAAGGGTGGCATCGCCAGTGAATAATGCATCGAAACTGCCGTAACGAAGGAAGAAAACGACACTTGCATCATTGATATCAGTCGTTGCTCCCAAGACATCCGGAGACGGCCAGGCAACGGAAAGTTTTGTTTGATCGATATCGATAAGCTCTCCTGTTGTAACGAATTTCTGCGGAATGTTTTTACTTTGTACGACATTCTGAAGTTCTTTGTACCCCTCAGTCGTATTTTCAACATTGCTTCGTACAAAATAGTCAACGTCATACCGCTCAAAAACAGAAATCAATCCCTGCATGTGGTCCTTTTGAGGATGAGTCATGACAACTATGTCTATGTGTCGATCCCAAAACGGCATGTAGCGCCCCAAACACCCTAGAATTTTATCGTTCGGTCCACCGTCGACAACCATATCCCGTCCGTCGGGAAACCGGATGTATGCCCCATCCCCTTGGCCGACGTCACAGAACACAATTCTGAGTTTTTCGTCCGGAAGCGAGGTAAAGTAACTAAAGAGCAATACAAGGCCTGTAGCAATACCGGTTAGCACGTATCCTATTTTTAAACGAAACATACGTTATATCTTATATTAATTATTCTAAAGTCTATTTTTTGAACACCTTTAGCCTCAACGGTGTATACTTTGATATAGTCAAAATCCAAGACTTGCAAATGGAACTTTTGCCGTCCATGTTACCACTGCAACCAAGTAACTAAGGAGCGTCCAATCAATCCATGCAATAATTTTTCCCAACGGTAACCATAACGAACCAAAAAAAACTGTCCCCCATCCCAACATTGTCAGAGGACCGATGAGCCAACCGATGAGGATGTTACTTACGGGAGAAATGAGGGAAATCCTGTGAAAGTGATAAAGAATAATTGGAATAGTAAACACCTGTGCAGAAAGAGTCAGTCGCAAATCCGACAGCAAAATATTTTTCTCAGTCTTTCCAAACAGTATGATTCCCAAAGTTGCCAGTACTGAAAGTTGAAAGGAAATGTCAAAAAGCCATTGAAAGTTTAGCAATAACATCGCAGTCGTTGCCAACACCCAAGAAAAAATCGACCAGTATTGTCTGCCGGATACAACTGCAAGTAAACTTATACTTCCCATTATGGCAGCCCGTACAATGCTTGCGCTGGGGCCAACAAACAATACAAACCACCAAATAGCCAACAAAATTACAAGACTCGCCACCCGTTTACTCATTACCACCGTAAACATTCCGCCCAAAATACCGGCAACAATGCTTATGTTCATGCCGGATAATGCAACTATATGGAGCGTTCCGCTTCTGACAAGTGCATCGTAAAGTTCTTGAGATAAAGAGGTTTTCGTCCCAAACATAAGTCCTGCTAAAAGTCCTGCATGGGGCTCCGGAAGGACCTGATTGATTATTGAAGTTAGTGTCTGGACGTTCAAAGTGTAAGCTGTTCTTTAAGCTTATTAAACAAACTCTGTCCTAAAACTTTCTTTGAGAGAAGCTCTTCAATATTCATGTATGGTCTGCCATCAATGATCTTTTTGGCAATGACAGGTCCAACCCCTGGGAGTGCTTCCAACTCTGCCTGCGTGGATGTGTTGACAGAAACAACTCCAGATTGACTTGAAATCCCCTTCAAGGAGTCTCCTTGAAGGGGTATGTATAATTTTGAGCCATCGGAAAGTTTTGCTGCACGATTGATTGTCGTCGCGATACGTTCTGTGTCTGCCTGGTTATTCAATCCACCGGCAGCGATAATCGCCTCTTCAACACGTGCTCCGTTGGGCAACCTATATACGCCAGGGTTTACAACCGCTCCCTGCACATCGACAATAATTTCACTTAAAACTCCCGCAACCGATGCTTCCGGATTATCAGAACTAAATTGAATTGGTGTTGTGGTTTGATATGATTTTATAAGAAGAGTGATAGAAAGAAGTATTAAAAAGAGACTAACCGAACCCAAAATAATGGGAATTTTATATTCCTGCCATACCCTCCCCACGTCCATGATTCCAGTTAAACATAAGATGAAAAGGAAGTAAAATCTATGGTATACTTCCTATCCATGGCAGGATATGACAGTCTCGAAAAACGCACACAGCAAATAAGAGATGCTGTTACAGAGTTAGCCCGTGGCCTTGAAATTACTGATGGCCTGTTTGTTTTCAATCACACAACAAAGCTCTATCGTCGATACGACTTCGGGGAGCTTACTGTAAAACAATTAAAAGATATTCGTAAAGCACTTAACGAGCAGGAAGGACAGGTAGTACTCTCGAACGTGGAATATACAGAAAAGGGGAAAAAAATGACAGCTTTTGGATTGGCCATTACTCCTGAGCACTCGCTGCAATTTGCATTCAAAGAGAACGGTGAACCCATGGAAACAGGTATGAATCGGATGAATCCAAGCAGAAAAGAAGTCCGGAAGTAAGTGTATCAAACTAAAACCTGTTGGCCGGTCGGGTAATACTTTCCTTCATGGAGAGAAAAAATTTGACCTGTTTCAACACTTACAATACGTAAAACCTGTGCTTTTGTTTTTTTCTCTGTTGATTCAAAAGCCACAGCTTGGATTATCTCTTCTCCTCCATCGTCTATATACACTGAATAATTAGTCGATTGATTTTCCTTAATCGCTCTCCTCGCAAATCCCTCTCCAATGATACAAGTATAATGACGGCAGTGACCTGCATTGGTTATTAACGGGACAATTTTCCCGTTATTACGAACTCTTTCCGGAGTAAAAATTTTGGGACAATTCGAAACATTAAGACAGTTTTTACAGACCTCAAGAGATTGATTCATTAAGAACAAATTATATCGTAAGTAGTCAAAGTTATCTACAATTACACCACGAAGTTCATGAGTTTGCCGGGGACAAAAATGATTTTTTTGACGGTTTGACCTTCAAGATATTTCTTAATCTTTTCATTCTCCTTTGCAAGTTTTTCTATTTCACTTTTTTCTTTTCCAGTATCAGCCTGTACTTGTAAAGTGTCACGCAATTTCCCATTTACTTGGATAATGATGGTTATTTGATTTTCTTTGATATATTTTGAATCAAATGTTGGCCAAGGTTGTTGGTGAATTGAAAATGCACCTCTATTTTTCTCCCAGAGTTCTTCCGCTATATGTGGTGCATAGGGCGCCAGTAAAAGCAAAAATATTTTTAGCAAATCAGGTGTAAGATTGCCATTCTGATCAGAAACAAGGTTAGTAAATTCCATCATTGCAGCAATTGCAGTGTTATACCGTCGTTTCTCAGTATCTTCCGTGATCTTTTTAACCAATTTATGAAGCGCGCGCTGCATTTGTTCGCTTGAAGTTTGCGCTGTACGTAAGCGCCAAATACGATTAACCCAACGGGACATTCCCTCCATTGCGCTGTCCCGAAAGTCCCCTCCTAAATCAAACGGGCCCATGAACATTAAATAAAGTCTCAATGCATCGGTTCCATAGAGTTTGATATATTCATCGGGAGTAACCACATTGCCCTTAGACTTACTCATTTTCGCACCGTCTTTAATGACAAGACCGTGTGCGTAGAAGTTTGGGAATGGTTCTTCAAAGTCTAAATATCCCCAATCATGAAGCGCCATTGTGATGAATCGGCTATACATAAGGTGCAAAACACTATGCTCTGCTCCTCCTGTATACATATCAACCGGCAGCCATTTTTTGGTAATTGCGGGATTCCATGGGAGGCCGCCGACGGCGATATCGGAGCGACTGGCGTCCCCTTTAGGGGCCCGAAGGAGCGACGATTTGCCGTCAAGGCCAACGGAGGGATAGCGCAAAAAATACCACGCGCTATCTAAAAACGTATCAGAAACATCAGTCTCCCTTCGCGCTTTATTTCCACAGCCAGGACAATTTACTTCATAAAACTCTTTGTGTTTAGCAAGCGGTGCAATCCCGTCATCTCCCGGCTTGTAGTCTTTTATATATGGTAATTCAAGAGGTAAATCTTTTTCTGGCACAGTGTACCTGCCCGCCATCGCTGCGCTCAGGCGCTGGCAGGCGGGCCAACCACCAATACTCTCAATGTAAGGTTTAACTTCCTCCGTCGTAAACCAACTCTTGCCCTCTTTTGCACATTTTTCGCAAAAGATCATCGGAATCGGCGGGCCCCAATAGCGTTGGCGAGATATCAACCAATCACGGAGATGATAATTTATCTCTTTTTTTCCAATCTTTTTTTCAGCAATCCACTCGACCATTTCATGAATAAGCTTGGGGCTGATACTTTTTCCGGAAAACGGCCCGGAATCCTTTAGAACTCCCTTATTTTCGTGTGCATTCACCGGAGTCTTTACATCCTCTCGATCAACAACTTCTTTCAGAGAAATTTTATATTTTTGTGCAAATTCAAAATCTCGTGGATCATGGGCGCTACAGCGAATAATGCCGGTGCCAAAATCCATCAAGGCAAAATTTGCAAGCCACACAGGCATATCATTCCCTGAAAAAGGATCGGTAACATATCTGCCGGTAAAAATCCCCTCTTTTTCATCCTCCTTTGTTCTGGTACTTTTCTTGCTATTTTTATACTTTTTGACATAGTCTAAAACTTCATTTTCGTACGTCGTACCTTTCACCAATGTTGCAACCTGAGGGTGATCAGGCGCAAGAACGAGAAATGTATCCGCAAAAAGCCATGCTGGATAGGCACTAAAGGCGTCAAGTGTTTCATCTAATTCTTTTACTTTGTGGTGAATAATAACCCCCTCTTTCTTCCCGATCCACTGTCGTTGAGCGACAAGGACTTTTTCTGACCAATTGAGCGTATTTGTATTTTGCAGAAGTTTTTCCGCGTATGCGGTAATACGGAAAAACCATTGTTCCAACAATCTTTTTTCAACAATATTCCCGCATCGCTCACATCGACCATCCACCACCTGCTCGTCAGCCAAAACTGTCTTACACGATGGGCACCAATTTACTTCAGCTTTTCCCCTATATGCAAGACCATGTTTAAACATTTGGACAAAAATCCACTGAGTCCATTTGTAGTAATTCGGATCATATGTTTCGACTGTCCTACTCCAATCAAACATTGCACCTATCACTCCTAGCTGTCGATAGTAGTTTTTCTCTGAAACTTTCGCCTGATCCATGGGATTTTTGCCAATTTTAAGAGCAAAGTTCTCGCTGTGAATACCAAATCCGTCAAGTCCGATCGGCTCAAATACGTTATGTCCTTGCATTCGTTTAAACCGGCCAAAAATATCACTTCCAGTGAATGCGTACATGTTCCCTACATGTAAACCCTCTGCCGAAGGATACGGGAACATCATGAGGTTATAGAAGGGTTTAGGAGCTTTTTCAATATTCGTTTCGTCCAATTTTGCTTCCTGCCACTTCTTTTGCCACTTAGATTCAATACTCTGGTGATCGTATTTTTGATTCTTGACGTCCATATGGCTTCTAAGTATACTCATTTTCGTAGCTAAAAAAAAGACCTTGGTGGGATTTACAAATAAGTAGAAACCTATAATAGAATATTCCGGCGGAAATATTCTCGGAATAGTTAGATTTCTCGCAAGAAAATTTGATTAATCGTATAAAAATTTTTGTATATAAGAATTCACTACTTCTGGTACTTTAGCTCATTCCCCGATTGTTTTTAGCCATTCAGAGAGGCTCGATAATTTTTTATCACTCGAAGCTAAAAAGTGCCAGGTTTAGACTACTCAATAATTATTGACTAATTACTGCCTCCATTCCCCCATATTGATCACTTTATATTCCTCGGTACTCTTATTTTAAATAATAAAACTATAAGGCCTTAAAATATACTCCTATAGGGTATTACTATAAAATAGCCCGTTTTATCGCTCTTTTCGATTCCCGCATTATTTACTGAGTTTTTTGTAAAAAAATGGTAAGTAATCATGTTTATCAAACTATATCATACAAAATATATTGATTAATGATATATTTTGATTCTTTAATCACAGCTAAAATATTTATGCGGTAATGCGTGAAAACTACTCTTTATTTCTTTTATTACCCTACTCACTTTTATCACTAAAGAGAACTCAAGTACATCATTTCCCTCTTGACACCTTTATTAATAATGGTTTTACTGGATATATGGTTAATAAATTTCAAACGAATGCGTCTAATGTGCCGTATTATCTGAATAATCTGGAAATGTTATTTACCGATTTTTTACAGCAGGCGGGATCATCGGAAAAAACGCGGAAAAACTACAAAAGTGACGCGAATCATTTCTTAGGCTGGTTTATTTTCAAACTTGAATCCGCGGATCGTCTCCCTCATTCGCATATTGAATTCGTTCAGCGCATCACTCCGCGGTTCGTTGAGCAATATAAAACTTTTTTGCTAGTAAACAATATTCCAACAGCAACAATCAATCGCAGGCTCTCAACCATTCGAAGTTTTTTCAATTTCTGTCAAACACAAAAGTGGATTTCAGACAGCCCTGCTAAGAATCTTGCCACTGTTCGATCAAAAAAATTAGAACAGTCACGTTCCCAGGAAGACATACTTTCGTCATTTGCGCGGGATCTCAAAATGGAGGGTGCTTCAAGGGCGACAATAAAAAATTACGTAAGCGACGTCCGGCTTTTTCTCCGTTGGAAAGATATTTATGCCGTTTAAACCTGCCAATCTCACCCAATACGAAGAACACCTTGCTGACCAAGGATACTCTCCTGCAACAATTGCGCGAAAAAAAGCCTCTGTAGGTAAATTTCAACAGTGGGCTGATTCGCGGGAAACGATTACGATACCGGCTGAAAACGAACACCCACGGAAAAGTCGCGCATGGATGTATGGAGTTTTGTTAGCACTTGGTGGTATTGGATTGCTAACCATGATCGTCATAGTACTGTTGAATCAACAAAGCCGGGTAGCCCCAGCAATTACCAGCCGTGCAGTTGTTGTTGAACCAACACCTGGCACTCGGCCTACCCCGACTGCTACTCCTACCCCAGAGGTAAGCACGGTTGCAAAATCTCAAGAGATCCCCTCATCTCAAGCATATACGATCAGCGGAGAGACTGTTACTATCACTACTTCCCCATTTAGCAACGGCGACATAACGCTCGCACCCGATGGTCAGGGACAGTTCCTCATTCGATCGAGTACAAGCACAGAGAATTCCGTAGATGTTCGCAATGCCAATTTAACAACCGGTGCCCTTCTCTACGGGAATGTAGGTAACAGCAATCTTGGGTATGATTTCCTGCGCTTTACCAACGGCCCGGATGAAAAACTCCACTTCTCGGTCGATGCCTCCGGCAATACCTATATCGGAGGAAATGCAACGATTGAAAATATCCTGCTTGTCGATGAATTAAAGACTAAAGATGCCTCAGCCATACAGCTGGACAATGCCATCACGTTTAAAGATGCCGGTACGATATCAACAACCAATGGTAATTTGAATCTCCAACCCTCTGGAGTCGTGAATATTCCGGTAATTATCCAAAATCTCTCAACAAGTAACAGTGGGAGGGTGCAAATCAACGATGATTTACAAATCTATGGATCAGAATGGATTTCAGGGGGGTTAGATGTCAATGGTCGTACAATTCTCAACAGCAGCCTTCTCATTAAAAATGGTTATGGGCTGCCTGGGTTTGAATTTACTCTTGCCGGCGATGCGACAATTTCCGGAAGTCTTTCTCTTGCCCCGAACGTGCCGGGTTACGTTGGCACATGCGATTCAAGTAAAGCAGGACTGATCTATTATGATGGAGTTGTAAATATTCTGTACTATTGTAATGGAACAACATGGGTTTCTGCTGAAAGCGGTGTGGGCGGTCCCACCGGTGCGACTGGGGCGACTGGGGCAACGGGAGCCACCGGAGCGACAGGAACGGCTGGAGCTTCCGGCCCAACGGGTGCTACCGGAGCGACAGGCGGAGCTGGTCCGACTGGGAGCACCGGAGCAACGGGGGGTGCTGGTGCTTCTGGACCGACCGGGTCAACTGGTGCAACCGGTGGAGCCGGTATAGGTGGAGCAACGGGGAGCACAGGCTCTACGGGAACAGATGGACCAACCGGACCAACCGGGGCGACAGGGTCTGCTGGACCAACGGGAGCGACCGGAGCGACAGGAGATGGCGGTCCGACGGGATCCACGGGTGCAACCGGAGCAGATGGACCGACGGGTGCAACAGGCGCAACCGGAGCTACCGGTACTGCTGGAGCTTCTGGTCCAACCGGAGCGACCGGGCCAACAGGAGGTCCCGGTATTGGAGGGGCTACAGGAAGTACAGGTTCCACAGGAGTTGAAGGGCCCACCGGAAGCACGGGGGCGACGGGAGCGAATGGACCCACAGGAAGTACCGGCCCCACTGGGTCAAATGGACCAACGGGGGCGACGGGGGCCACGGGTGCAGCCGGAAGCGATGGGCCAACGGGAAGTACGGGGGCCACCGGAGGCGGGGGGCCAACCGGACCAACGGGAACAACCGGTGCTAACGGACCAACCGGAAGTACAGGGCCGACGGGGGCCAATGGACCAACGGGAAGTACGGGGGCGACGGGAGCAACGGGAACGGTGGGAGCAAGTGGGCCGACCGGAAGTACAGGAGCAACAGGGGCTAGTGGGCCGACCGGAAGTACAGGAGCAACAGGAGCTAATGGACCGACGGGATCTACTGGTGCTACAGGCGCAACAGGGACCGCAGGTGCTTCCGGACCGACGGGAAGTACAGGTGCAACCGGTGGTAACGGACCCACTGGATCGACCGGACCGACGGGATCTGCCGGACCAACCGGAGCGACTGGTGCGACGGGGGCCACGGGCACTGCTGGTGCGAGTGGACCAACAGGGGCGACTGGGGCAACTGGTTCTAATGGACCAACGGGAAGCACAGGAACTACCGGATCAAATGGTCCTACTGGAGCCACAGGCGCAACGGGAGCTACTGGTGCGGCAGGTGCTTCCGGTCCTACAGGAGCAACCGGGTCAACGGGAGGAGATGGTCCGACGGGAAGTACCGGTGCAACAGGAACAAATGGACCCACCGGTGCAACCGGAGCCACAGGCGCAACAGGTGCAACCGGCGCAAATGGGCCCACTGGGGCAACCGGAGCGACGGGCGCAACCGGAGCGACGGGAACCGCCGGCGCTTCCGGACCTACCGGCGCAACAGGAGCAACCGGCGCAACGGGAGCAACCGGAGACAACGGTCCCACGGGAAGTACCGGCGCAACAGGTGCAACCGGAGGGGATGGTCCGACAGGTCCCACCGGGACAACGGGGGCTAATGGGCCGACCGGTGCAACGGGTGCAACGGGTGCAACGGGTGCAAATGGGCCAACAGGATCGACAGGGGCAACTGGCGCAACAGGAACAGATGGGCCGACAGGATCAACGGGTGCAACAGGAACGGGTGGCCTCGGTGGTGCAACGGGGGCAACGGGAGGAACAGGAGTTGCTGGTTCTTCCGGACCGACCGGGGCAACTGGCGCAACCGGGGGAACTGGCGCAACCGGGGTACAGGGACCGACAGGTACGACTGGTTCAACGGGAACAACGGGAGCAAACGGCCCAACTGGGATGACTGGGGCTACCGGCGAACGTGGTGCCGCGGGTGAAAATCTCTTTGATCAAACGAATAATCTTATTTACCCCTACCCTGTCGTCAATCGCAGTATTGCTTTGGGAAGCGACATATTTTCTCCCGCCGATGATCCGTCAACAACATCAACTGCGAGTGCCCTTATCATGCTCAATGGCGATAATGGACAGATCTGGGGAGCAGATACTACGATAGGAAAAAACATCCGGACCGACCTACGAGCACTTAGTAACGTCACCGATGTGTTCGTCTATGATACAAGCAAAGACTCCGACGCCGGATTATGGAGAAATGATGATCGGGGCAAAGCAACAAGCTGGTACAACGAAACCATTGATAACCCGGCCGCCACCTGTGTCGTGGATACCGACGATCGCTGTGGCAACAGAGAGTTTCCAGCCAAAGCCATTATCGTCGTAACTACTACCAAAATGTATATATATGATGCATACGATAACACGCTGTGGATGGATTTCCGCAAAGGCGCGACCACGATCGAGCAAATGATCGGGCCGACCGATAATTCCACAGGTTCCAGTGTCTGGGCGTTAAACGGCAAGATTTACTATGCAAATAACGGCTCGGTCGGAGGTCTCTATGTCATCGATCTTCTCAACGACCGTGCCTACAAATACGACGCCACTAATGATTACGTCGGCGACAAAACCGTGGGAACCAGAAATTCGACGGTCACCTGGACGGCCGGACCATCATCACCCATCGTGAATGCAACGATCAATGATATCATGGCACGGGTCATCGGTGGAGACACATACGCTGTCGTAGGAACCGATGCAGGTATGTCCGTCATTAACGAAACCGACCGCGCGGTCTTTGATTATGACGATGAGGTGGGAACGGCAGATAACGACTACAATAGCGTCTGGCTCGACCGTGATGGTAATCTCTGGGACCTCAACGAAACTGCGGGGCAGCTCGATAAATGGACAAACGTCATTGCTGACTCTGCCGATGAAAATCCCGGTAATCCGGATACCGTCTGGGACGAATCCTCTACCCCGGCGCTTTTTGACAGCGCGCAAACGATAAACGTGGCACCTTCTGCCCTCACCGTCCGTGAGGGGACGAGTACGGTGGACGGAAAATCTCCGACCGTTTACGTCGGCCACAATGGCGGACTCACGGCGCTTTCTACCAAGGCAGATGATGAAACCAACGGCTCGGTCAAATATTACACCAACTCATATATTACCGAAGAAATGATAGGAGATATCCGCGGCATGTGGCCTTTATACGGCAGTGGTTCCATTGCCGACGGAACCAACAATATCGACGATGCCTCAGTCAAATCCGAAGAGCTCACCGCCAAAAATGCCAACGGCACAGGTCTTGCCTACGCCACAGGAGTACGGGGAACGGGAATAAGTTTTGACGGAACCGACGATTATCTCTGTTCCGACACGAATGATGACGACACCTGCGACGACACAGCAAATCTTGAATTCGGCGCATCACCCACATTCTCCTACGGGACATGGTTCAATGTTAATTCCTCCGGAGGGAATGAATGCGCCGTCAGTGATAAAAATGGGTGTGTAAACTCGACGGCCGGCTACTCCGTGTATAAGGATACCACGGACAAGATTGTATGCCGCATCGCAGACGGAAGCAACGCCGCAACGGCCACAACCGTCGGGACACATGCCGACAGCCTTTGGCACCAGGTAACCTGTACCGTGGATGGATCAAACATCCGAATCTACATCGATGGGATTCTTGACGCGACATCAAGTATTGCAACCGTGACTGGCTCAACCAACAACACATTACCATTTATTATTGGGGGTCAGGGGTCACCAACCACCAATTTTTTCTCGGGATCTATTGACGATGTTTTCGTTACGGCGGAAGCTCTCACTCCGGGTCAGATCAGAAACCTATACCAAGTTGGCTACCGCGCTTCGCAAAACCATACAGCAGGACGAATTACAAATATCGGAGCGGATGATTATCAGCATCTTTTGGGAAATGCCTCCGGCGGCACCTCAACCAGTAGCCGTGTGTTTTCTGCCGCAGTCGATGATAGCAATCAATTTATTTATGCCGGAATCAACTCAAGCGGCGATAACACCGGTGGAGTGACGGTGCTTGGAATTGACAGCGACAGTGCTCTTGATCTTTATGACACAACGGCAAATACCAGTAAAGACGACGATATCGGTACGCAGTTTAACGCCAGCGATGCGCTTGCGATATCTGTAGCTGGTGCTCCGTGCCCTGCGTACAACGGCGGCACGACCGCCTGCAACAATAGTGCCACCCTCGCAATCGCCGGAACTGACGATACGAACTATCGAGTCTGGATGGAGACGTCGGAAATATCACTGTATAACGCGCTTTCTCTTATCAGTAGTCCGTCACTCACGAAAAACAATATGACCGTCAACAACATATTCACGATCTACAATACCTATAACAATCTGGATCAATCATCTACAGGAGAAACGATCCAAACCCCGGCGCTTTCCGTCGACAGCAACGGGAACCTCGTCTACAACTATCTCGGCACATCAACAAGCGCAACAGCCATGGACTTCAACGATTCCGTACTCACTACAGGAACCATGCTTGATCTAACTTCCACGACGCTCACGACGGGAGATGCGCTCAAAATTACCACAAACGCCCTCACGAGCGGCAATGCGCTCGATATTTCCTCAACGAGCACGGCCATGACGGGCGATTTGGCGGCGATTACGCTTTCCGGAAGTAACGCTGCCAACACCGGCTCGCTTCTTTCTCTCACTAATAGTGGTACAGCTAATACCGGGGAGACTCTCTATATCAAACACTATGCTACCGGTACAAATAATCTCGCGATGCGCGTAGACGATGTAAGTAGCGATACGTCACCCTTTGTCATAGACGGCGCAGGCAACGTCGGCATCGGCCAGTCGGCGCCAGTCAGTCAACTTTATATTGGAAACAATGCCGACAGCTGGACCGATGCGTCCAACTCCCAGGTGACCATAGAAGGCGTTGATAATGAAACGACAGTCAAAGCGTTTTCGGTGAAAGATGAAAATGCAAACGAGTACTTCTTCCTTAGCTCCGTTGCCGGCTCTAACAACGGAATAGCATATTTCAAAGGCAATGTTGGCATTGGCGATACTGGTCCGGATTATCATCTGGAAATCAGCGATACCACCGATACTCCGGTTCTGGCCCTTTCTGATGATGATATCGCCCAGGGATTCACCACAGATGTAGCAGAGACAGACGTGTTTGCTCACCTTACCTCCCTCTCCACAACTGCAGGAGGAGTCCAGTTCACTGCGCTTTCCGATACTGACGCTCAAGCCCTTTCCATCAAGGCCGGTATTGGATCTGCAACCCCTACGGATACGACGCCCGCGATCAAGTTTATCGGTGGTAAATTAAGTGGTACGACATTCGGCGATCTTGACGTCACCTCTGCAATCACGTCAACTACCGCAGAAACGGTCTTCCAAATTGCCAACAACAATGACACTGCGGGATTTACTATGTTGGGGAATGGAAATATAGCTATTGGTAATAATGTAAGCCCTTTGGGAAAACTGGTTATTACTTCAAATCCCTTAGGGTCCGACTACACAACCGGCCACGCGGCACTCATCGTCGACCAATTTGAAACCCAGGATATTATCGCCGCATCCGCCTCTGGAGTACTTCGCTTCAAAGTAGAAAGCGACGGAGATGTTGTTTCGCAACGGTTTATGGATTCGGCAGACAATACTTACCTCATAGATCCGGCGAACGCCAGCACGGCTCTTACCCTAGCAGGAAGTGCCGGAATCGGCGACACCACACCCGATTATCTTTTGGAATTATATGACGCAACCGCCACACCCGCGTTTGCTCTTTCCGATGATGATATCGGCCATGGGGTTACTACCCTGGTCCAAACAGACGTCTTTGGGCATCTGTCCTCGGTCTCCTCGTCCGACGGGGGCCTACAAGTAACCGGACTGGCCGACGCTACGGGAATAGCGTTGGGGCTCAAAGGGGTTCAGTCTTCCAATCCGACAGACACAACACCTGCAATTTCACTCATCGGAACCAAAGCCAATGGCACGGGGGTTCAGGATTTGGATTCTGCAGAAACCGTGCTCCAAATAGCCAACAACGATAATACCGCAGCCCTGACAGTTCTAGGAAATGATTATGTCGGAATCGGGACAACCACCCCGTCAACCCCGCTTGAAGTTGCAATTAATAACGCCACCAATAACGACATTACCAATCTTTTAACCCTGACCCACACCACCTCCGGAACTGCCACAGGTGGCCTTGATGCTGTCCTTCTCCATATGGACGGAGATGATGCTTCAACGACTTTTACTGACGAATCAGGCAAAACATGGACAGCCAACGCCAATGCCCAGATTGACACGGCTCAAAGCAAGTTCGGCGGAGCATCGGGTTTATTTGACGGCACCGGTGATTACATTAACACCGCAGATCATGACGACTTTTATCTCGGCAGCAGAGACTGGACCTTTGATTTCTGGATAAGACATGTATCAAATGCCACAGATGAATATATCTTTACTCAATATGCAGATGCCAACAATTATTTCTACATCCTGGCAAATGGAGGGGGAAATACGCTAGCTATCGTACAGGCAGATTCAAGCACAACCAGATGGTCATTCACAGCCCCGTGGAATCCGACAAACGCCACCTGGTATCATGTCGCAATCGAAAGAGAAGGAAACACTCCAAGAATATTCATAGGCGGTGTAGCTCAAACTGTTACCGAGGTAACCACAATTGCCGGAAAAACGGCGGCTGACATTGCCGCAAGCCCAAGAATCGGGATAAACGGGGTGGGCAGCGCAGGTCTTAACGGCTGGCTGGATGATTTCAGGTTTACCAACGGCACTGCCCGCTGGAGCAGCAACTTCACCCCGCCGGCAAGCGCAGTCACCTATCAAGGGGGAACAGTCACCGGAATAGGGACAGGTCTTCTTTTCAGGACGGAAGATTCGGCCGGCAATACGGAAAACGCCGGCAGGATATATTCTGCTCTAAATAAAACCACCGACGGAGAGGAGACGTCCCAAATGACTTTTGAGACAAGAACCGGCGGAGCGGCTCTAACTCCCGCGATGAGACTTAACGGAATCGGGAATCTAACCCTAAAAGGTTCGCTAATTCAATCCAGCACACCGGATATTGCCGAAAATGTGATTGTGACTGACCCGACGGTTGAGGCGGGAGATATCGTGGTAATTGATCCGTCCTATCAACCGCCGGAGGGGGCCAATATTTATAACCGCTTTGCCGCCAAAAAGGCCGAGACACCCTATTCGCAGCAGCTTCTGGGAGTAATTTCGCAGGACCCGGGAATTATTCTTAATGCCCCTGAAGACGCGGTTGATACCGGCGAGCAAAGTGCTGCCAACGAGCGGCCTTTGGCTATTGCCGGCCGTGTTCCGGTCAGGGTTTCCACAATTAACGGCAATATTAAAAATGGCGACGCCATTACCGCCTCGATGATTCCCGGAGTCGGGATGAAGGCAACCGGCGAAGGCAATATCGTAGGCCGCGCTCTGCAGGCATTTAGCTGTGAATCTCCCGATACTCCCTGCGAGGGCAAAATCCTTGTCCTTGTGTCCACTTCCTGGCATAAACCCAAAATTTTTGAAGAGGGCGGGATAATAACCACGATCATCCAGGACGCCCAAACTTTGGTGTATCAGGTGGTGCAAACGACGGCCGAGGGCATTGACCGGATCGCCGAGGAGATTGGAGTTTACGCCAATTTAATCGCGGCAAACATTAACGCGGGACTGATTGAAACAAAAGAACTCAAAACCGATACTCTCTCTCCCATTGCTTCGGATAGCGCAGGGATCGCCGTACGCCTAGGGCCGGAACAAACGTTTACCATCACCGACAGAGAAGGCACTCCGTCTGCACGCTTTGACAACTTGGGGAACGCTACATTCTCTGGTGAACTAACTGCGAGTGAAGCAAGTATTTCCGGCAATTTATATGCTGACCGTGTTCAGACTTCGTTTGGAGATTTAGATGCTCGGCTGATTGGTCTCGAAGCGTCAATTTCAGCTATTGGTTACATTGCTCCACCTGATGAGTCAACAAGTTTAGCAACCAATGTTCCTGACCTCACCGTCGCCAATAATCTAACCGTCTACGGACAGACGAGTTTAGGCCCCGTAAGTGTTGCCGGATCTCTCCTTGTTGATGGCGTCATACAGTTGTCGCAGCAGGGAATCGACTTTCTCGGTGACACGTTAGATTTTCTCAGCGGCGTTCTTCGCCTAAGTGCAAACAGAATTGAAGTCGGCGCGCCCATTGCTCCCATTCCAGGCCAAGATCTCACGATAGATCTCGAAAAACCGTCATCCGGCTTCGGCACGCTTCTCGTCAAAGGAAATGTTTACACTGAGGGCAATATCGCTGCCCGAAGTGCCACTGTCTCGGGCGAACTCACCACCCGAAAGCTCATTATAGCTAACGATCAAGCCTCACCAAGTGCGGAACTATCTGAAATTTCAAGTAACGCGACAGTCGGAGTCGGCACAATACAAGCTGAATCACTCGAAGTAACTATTCCCACTACTGCAGTAACAGATTCATCATACATCTATATCACACCGACAACTTCTACAAATAACCAAGTACTATATGTAAAGTACAAGATCGCCGGAAGCGGATTCGTTGTCGGATTTGATCAAATTGTTCCTGCTGATGTGGAGTTTAACTGGTGGGTGATTAATTAACTTTACAACTTACAACTTTACAACTTATAACTTGATAATTTACAACTAGGTAATGAAAAAATTTCGTTTTCTCGAGTGGAAAGTTTACAAAGACGCGAAGAATCTATTCGCTAGACTCCTTACGATTGTTAAAAGACTTCCAAAAGAATATCGTTTTGAATTGGGAAGTCAGATTATTAGATCGGGACTTTCTGTTGTGCTCAATATAGCCGAGGGAAGTGGGAAAAATTCAGATAAGGAACTTAACCGTTATTTCGATATCTCCCTTGGGTCATTACATGAAGTTTTGGCATGCATTGATGTACTGAAAGACAATAAGCTTATAACAGAAAAAGAGTTTAATGATATTTTTACTTTAGTAAATGAAATTTCCAACCAATTAGGAGGCTTCAAGAAAGTTGTTAAGTTGTAAGTTGTAAGTTGTAAGTTGTAAGTTGCGTAGTTAATCCGCACACAATTTATATTCCCCGGGGGTAGGGGTGGGATATCCGCAGCGGGCTTGGCTCGCTCCGATATCTGCGTCTGAGGCGTTCTCAAGAACAACTTTTGCCAGAAAATCATCTGTATCAGTCGGTTTAAGAGGATGCCGGTTATACAAATACTCGACCGGTAGATTTTTCATGTACACGGTCTCTCCGCCCGACGGCCCTGCTTGAAAAGGACCTGTCTGGGAACAGGCTGACGTCCCCGTAGTCCCACAGCCATTGATGAGAGTGCCTGTGCCGCTCGGGTAACTATTAAAGTCATTGTAATAGAGCCGAAGAGCACTTTTGAGCTCCCGCAGTTCCGCTTTTCTCTTGGCATCTTTAGCCCGCTGTCTGGCTCCAAGAAAATTTGGAAGTGCTACACCCACGAGGGCGGCAATAATCGTTATGACAACCAGAAGTTCGATAAGTGAAAAACCTTTCTTACTATTTTTCATGGATCGTTTATGAGTGTTCTTCCTGTATTTGGTGTTGTATTGGTACTACTCCTTCCATAATTACACAATTTTGTCCCGCAGTACAGGTTTTGGTACGCTTGGGGCGTACTGCCGCTTTTTTGTACATCTGCATCATCGGTATTTTCCAATCGTGCATAGAGCTGGTAGGAATTATTTCCACCACCGACATCATAATAGTACGAGTGAATTGCAATTGGATCTTCGGGAAGTTCTACCATGTAGATCGTGTTGTTTTGATCTTTAAATTCCTCTCCCCATTCGCATACTGTTGCCCCGGCTGACCCGCACGCAGTAATCTTACCTCCGCTATTATCATTCGGGTATTTACCGGTGTCGTTAAAATAAAGCTCGAGAGCAGAAGTAACATTTTTTATATCCGTTTTCCTTCGGCTATCACGGCTTTTGGTTTGGGATGATCGGAATGTCCCAAGTCCGAGGGTAATGAGTATCGCCAAAATCAGAATGACGACGATTAACTCTATGAGTGTAAATCCGCGCGATTTCAAAAGTTTATTATTCATAGTTGTTAGTTGTTCGTTGTTTAGTTGTCGGTTATTATGGGCACCAGTTGTCTGGATTCCTGCAAGCCTCGACACAGGTAGCGACATCGTCAAAAGACGCCGGACAGCCACTCTGCTGCGGGTTAGTGTACGTATTGCAGTCACCTCCCGGCGTGCAAGCCAAACTCCCATAATACCCACTCGCCGGCGTTGGCGTTGGGCCGCCGCCGCCATCACCACCACCGTCACCACCCGGTGTGGGCGTTGGCGTTGGGCCGCCGCCGCCATCACCACCACCGCCAGGAACAAACCCTTCTGCTACAACCGAAACACCTACCGAATTACAAAAATTGTATCCCTCCCCCCACCCACATCCCTCGACGGGGTCACAGCCAAGCGAGGTAATGGCAGGATCGCTCGTGTCTTTGAGGGAAGCGCAGGCGCGGTACCCCAAACAGGGATTTGCTTCCGGCACGTATAAATAGGGCTGTTTCGTAGAGGGGTCACAAGGAATTTTATCAAGGTATGGAACCAGTGTTGCTGCGCCGCAACTATCGAGAATTCCAGAGTCGGGGTAACACCCCTTGTCATTGTAGTACTCTTCAAATGCAGTACGTATTGCATTAAGGTCGCTTTTTCGCTTCGCATCATAGCCCCTATCAATTTGTCGTTTCCAGTTAAAAAGGGCAACGACGGTAAACAGAACCAGGATAATCGCAATTGCGATCAGGAGTTCTGCCATCGTCCACCCCTGCCTGCCGGCAGGCTGGCCTTCTTTCATATAGTTTTTAGTATGACATGGATATTGACTCTGTGCAAATATCAATACTACTATAGTATATACAATGCTGCCTCAGAAACGCCTGCTACTTCTGCTATCAGTTATTGTCGTTCTCCTCTACGTTGGACTCAATGTCGCAATCTATCTCTGAGGCACAACGATCTCTCAAAGCAAATTCGGGAAAGCAGCCACGAATCTTTCCATCATCAAAGAACAAAAAAAACCACAATCAACACAAACCACTAGGGAAATCCCCTTCACCCCCCAACAAGTTGTCCTCCCAAGTGGCTCTCAAACATACCGTTTTTCCCACGGAAAAGACGTGATAGGCCCCAAACCTGAAAGTATCACCATCGATCCCCTTACCCCGGAGAAAAACCAGACGCAGACTGTAATCGTTGCAATCAAAGATCCGGTTGAAAGTGCTGTTGTCGAACTTACCACTGACAATCAAAAAACTCAGCACGATCTTAAAAATAATAACGGAAACTGGGAGGGGGTTTGGACAGTGGACGATAATTATGACAACACGAACGCCATGCGGTTAATTTTGAAAAACAAAAGCTATACCTATGATCAAACGTTATACTTTCGATGAGAATTAGGGATTAGGGGGATAGTATTTAGTATATAGGGATTAGCATAGAGGAAAACAATATGCAAAATGAAGATAACGGCAAAATTACAAGCTTTACCCAGCTTATTGCGTGGCAAAGAGGACACCAGTTAGTACTCAATATCTATAATATGGTGAAGAAATTTCCATCGGAGGAGCGATACGGATTATCGGATCAAATGAGGCGTTGTGCGGTGTCTATTACATCGAATCTCGCCGAAGGATTTTCCCGACAGGGCAAAAAAGAAAAAATTCAGTTTTATTTTACTTCACGAGGTTCACTCACACTTCGACGGCACCATTGACGAGCCTTTCTTTGTTAGAAAATCCCTTGCCTATGAAGAGGCTGCCGAGGCCTACCGCGCCGGGCGCGACCACTACCTAAATAAAACCATTTCCTCAACCGATTTATCCGGTAAACAAACGCTACCCTTCTACGTCGCCGCAGACCGGCCGGGAACGTATCTCGAGGCCACCGTCGGCGAGAACGCCTTTGCCAACTACCAGCCTGATTCCAACACGGTTGGCTTATGGCACCTTGCCGAGCAATCCGGTTCGGGGGAATACATCAAAGATAGTTCCGGTAATTCCAATCATGGAACTCCAACAGGAACTACTTTTACCCAAGGTAAAATTGGCAAAGGGAGAAATTTTGCGGGATCTTCAAGCCACTGGATCGGAATTAATTCTCCAACTTCCGGGATTACTGCTGGCGGAGTAAAAACCGTTAGCGCGTGGATAAATACATCGTTGGCTACAGACGAAGTTATATTTAACGCATATGATGGAACGAATGGTTACCAAATTTATGTAGGCGGAGGGGCTTTTTACAGTTGGAGTAATGGTGGCGCAACTCTAAGTTCTTCTACTGTAGTTAATGATGGAAAATGGCACTATGTAGTAGCTGTTTTGGGATGGAACAGACGCTTATTTATATGTTGATGGAGTCCAGAGAAACTCGGGAGCCAGAACAATTTCGACAAGCACAACACCTCAAGCCCAAATAGGTACACAATGTACAGGATCTTGCCCCACCGGCCAAGCGGTTAATTTTAACGGTACTATTGATGAAGTCAGAGTTGACAATACCGCCCGCACTGCAGATGAAATCCGGCAGGCGTATGAGGTCGGGAAACGAACCCATCCGGTGACGATTGATTTTGGAGCAAAACTCGATAGTGGCGATGATTTAAGCGATCTCTCATTTACGATTGATGCCACCTATTACGGACTTAACAGTAAAGGCAGTAATTTGTATAAAGGCGATAAAATCATAGTCCGGGAAAACGTCGACGGTACCGAATATATCTCCCAGGGAACGGTAACGGCGGTGACGGCCTCAACCGGTGCAGTAACTGTTGCTGCCTGGGATTCAGGATCCACCGTCCCCTCCGGCGGATTTACCGTAAACGCATCAGTATTCAAATGGCAGCGGGAATACTTTGATCCCACCGGATCGCTGTCTACCCACCGCGATGCAATAACTAATCTCACATTCAGGTTAACCGATGGCGCCGAAGGCCGGACCATCTGGCTTGATGATCTCAAAAGCAGCGGCGGGTATCTTACCACACCAGAAGGATCAACGATCGCTTCTTCTTTAGACAATCAGTATTTCCAGTACCGAATTGTCGAGATGACCAATGACACAGCGGTTTCGGCAAGCCTAACTTCGTTAACGGGTGGCTATGGTTCCTTGGGTATACCGATTTCGGGTAATTATATTTATACCACTACTTCGGCTAACACGAGTGATTTTATAACACGCTACGTTGACATCAACGATCCCACTACCCCCCGTTATGTTTTGGGGGTAGACAACGGCGCGGACGAGGACGCCGACAATACGGCCAATTTTGAAGTCCAAAGCGGTGCTTTAACCATAAATGCAAGTGACACTTTAGTGGCGGGGACTATGACTCTGACCGGAGGCTCGGTGGCCATTGCCAACGGCGGCCAGATCGTCATCGGGCAAAAGTTATGGACGGTCGACCAGGATGTCGACGGCTGGTCGTTGAACCGAAGGTTGGGGTACGGTAGTAAACCAACCAACGGACGGCGTAAAAATTTGATGGCCAGCTTTGGCGCAAATGACTGCGACGATACGGTAAACAGTTCAACCAACACCTGTCAGTGAAGTGATGTTATTGAAAAATCTCCTGGGCGGTTGACCAGGACGCTGACGGCCACTCTTTAGACCGCCGGCTCTGGTACGGTGACCAGCCAACAAACGGCAGACGTAAAAACTTGATGACCAGCTTTGCCGTTGCCGACTGCAACGACACGATCTATGATACCTCCAACCTCTGCCAGTAGTTCAGGTATGTGATACAATAAATGTACTATGCCGCTTGTTTGGGATTATCCGAAAGCTAAACTCACGAGATCCCGCCGCGGTTCCGTACTACTTCTTGAGCGATTGATTAATTTTGGACCGGGAAAAGGAGAAAAAATTCACCTGCGGAAAGTAAAAGAACACTGGGGGGCCCTCCGCTTGTTTCCGAACAAACGGCGGCTCATGGAGCTTTTCTTATGGGGAAAGCCACAATCTTAACACCGAGACAAACTGAGCTCATACGGGCACTTTGCGCAGACACATTTTTCACCGACACGTTTTATTTTACCGGAGGAACTGCGCTTTCAGAGGTGTATCTCAAGCATCGCAAAAGCGAAGATCTGGATTTTTTTTCCGCCCGCACGTATGATCCCCAACGAATTCTCCACGCGTTAACGCGGTGGTCCAAAACACAAAGATTTTCTATCAAAACGGACTTTGTCGAGCCTACGCATATCTACGTGCTGACATACCCCGATGGCCACGCTGTCAAAGTGGACTTTGCTACATATCCCTACCCAAGCCTCGATACGCCAAGCCGGTATCGGGATACCTTGTCCGTGGACAGCCTGTTTGATATTGCCGTCAACAAACTCGTAACCATTACCCAACGCACGGAGGTGAAAGATTTTGTAGATCTTTATTTTCTATTCCGGCAGTTTACATTTTGGACCCTCCGGGACGGCGTTAAAACCAAATTTAATATCGAGATAGATCCATATGGAGTTGCCTCAAATTTCATGGCTGTAGAAGACTTTGATTTCCTTCCGATCATGCATACCCCATTGACCCTACAGGCGCTCAAAATGTTTTTCCGGACCAAGGCAAAAGATCTGGGGAAAAAGAGCATCGCCCCTTGACATACAAAGAATGTTATATTATCCTGTACATATATGTACAAGATAGATATACTCCTGAAGCAAAAAAATCGTTTATTTCATACCAGGGACCTCGGCCTTTTGTGGCAGATACAAAATACAAATACACTCTACACCCAAATCAAACGCTACACAGCCAAAGGCATACTTATTCCGGTCCAAAAAGGACTGTATACCACCGTCCCCGTAACCCAACTGCATCCGTTTGCGCTTGGCGCGGCTGCCCTGCACCGTTATTGCTATATAAGTTGTGAGTATGTGTTGGGTCAGGCAGGCATTATATTCCAGGCCGGTCAATCCGTCACGTTTGTTTCATCTGTTTCACGTAAATTCACGCTTGGTGGTCATGAGTTTTTTGTAAGACAGCTGGCAGATCAATTTCTCTTTAATGATGCCGGTATTCAAAAAGATGACGACGGCATATCTATCGCCTCCCCCCAGCGCGCAGTTGCCGATCTTTTATACTTTAATCCTCACGCTCATTTTGATAACCGACGCGCATTAGATTGGACAAATGTGCGCGACATACAAAAGAAAGTGGGGTATCTATGATACTTCCGTATCCCAAAGACGCGCTCCATAAAGCCATGCTCTACCGGCTCCTCATTGGTCTGTTGGATGCCAAAGATGTGGCAAGAGAGATATTTTTCAAAGGCGGTACCTGTGCTGCTATGCTTGAGTGGCTGGATCGGTTCTCCATCGATTTGGACTTTGATCTTTCCCGAAATGCAGACAGGCCCAAGCTGAAACGGCTCCTGAAACGTATATTTAACGCCAATGGATTTCGTGTTGCCGAAGAAGCCAAAAACGAGCTCTATTTTATTCTGAAATACCAAGCACCACCGGGTACACGAAATAACTTGAAGCTGAGCATTATTGATCTTCCGGTTCGCGCGAATGTGTACCAGCCACAGTATCTTTCGGATATCGCGCGTTTCGCTGTGTGCCAAACCGTCGAAACCATGTTTGCCAATAAACTCATCGCTGTCACCGACCGGTTTAAGAAATATCACACCATCGCTGGAAGAGACATTTATGATATACACTATTTTTTTACCCAAGGATATGGATATAATCAGGAAGTTATTACGGAGAGGACGGGAGTGTCGCCAGCCGTATATCTACGTGAGCTTAGCGAATTTATCCGTCAAAAAATAACGGAAAGAATTATTAGTGAGGACCTGAGTTACCTCCTGCCGCCTACAAAATTTCAAGTGGCGCGGCGCACACTAAAATCAGAAGTCCTTATCTTTCTTCAGTCCGCAAAATCCCACGCGCCGTTGATACAACAAGCCTAACGTCCGACTTTGTTAAATCCGGATAAATAGGAAGACGAACGAGTGTCGCCGCAACATCATCGGTCACTGGCAGTTTCCTTTTGTTCCCCCCAAGCTTTTTTCCCATCGGAGAGCTATGTAAAGGAACAAAATGCGTGCTCACCTCTATTCCCTTTTTTCGCATACCCACAACAAACATTTTTCGATGAGTTGGATTTTTGAATTTTATTGCGTAAATATGCCAGTTTGGATTTGTCATACCTTTTGGAATACCGGGTAGTTGGATAAAATCACTATATTTATGTAGTTCTTTTGTATAAAAAGATGCAATACGAGTTCTTTTTTTATTTATGTAATTAATTTGATCAAGTTGTACATTAGCTAATGCTGCAAGAAGATCAGAGAGAAGGTAACTACTCCCCTCGCCCACCCAGCGGTAAATCGGCACTTTTCCTGCTAAAAACGCTTGCCGGTCGGTTCCAACTGCGCGGAATATTTCCAGTTTATCGGCAAGTTTTCTATCATTGGTAACCATTGCTCCTCCCTCTCCTGTTGCTACATTTTTTGTGCCGTGGAAAGAAAATGCGCCGGCATTGCCGAATGTTCCCAGATGTCTTCCTTTATAATACGAACCTATACAATGGGCTGCATCTTCAATGATCCAAAGTCTATGAGCACGTGCAAGTTTCAAAAGTTTTTCAAAATTCTCCGATGCAAATCCACCATAATGTTCCGTGATGATACCAACGGTTCGCTTTGTAATTACCTTTGCCACATCTATTGGATCTAAACAATACGTTATTGGATCAATGTCAGCAAAAACCGGTTTGGCGCCCCGGATCATTACTGCTGTTGCAGTTGAGGATAGAGTAAAACTTGGAACAATAACCTCATCGCCGGTTTTTGCCCCCAGACAGGCGACAGTGGCTTCCATTGCGTGGGTTGCTGATGTTGCCGGCATGGCAAATTTTGCACCGGTAATCCTTTTTAATTTCTCCCGCATTCGGACACTTTCGGGGCCATCTGCAACACCGGTTCCGGTCCTCATTGCTTTAACAATTGCCCGCTCTGCGGATATTCCCCAATATGGTTTATGAAGTGGAATACGTGTCATAAGCTCAAGTACTCTTGCAAATTATACCTTCTTCCTGTAAGGTTGTCTCGATGACACGCATAGGGCTTATCGGATATGGGTACTGGGGACCAAATCTGGCGAGAAACTTTAGCGCACACCCGAATGTACAGCTTACATGGATTTGCGACATGCGTAAACATGTACTCTCAAAACTGCCGCTCCTCTACCCAATGACCAAAACCACAACCCGCGCATCCGATGTTTTTTCAGATCCCGATACCGATGCGGTCGTCGTCGCAACACCGATTTCTACACATGTACCCCTCGCCAGAGCGGCACTACGAGCTCGCAAGCACGTACTTGTTGAAAAACCGCTTGCTCCAACCGGAAAAGATGCAAAAATGCTGGTAACACTTGCACGAAAGAAAAGAAAAATCCTCATGGTTGATCATACATATATCTACACTCCGGCAGTACAGAAAATAAAAGAGATTATCGCCTCCGGAGAACTTGGGAAAGTATTTTTCATAGACTCTGTTCGAACCAATTTAGGACTTGTTCAAGCCGATAGTAATGTTATCTTCGATCTTGCAACACATGATTTTGCTATTTTGGATTTTCTTTTTGGCAAAAATCCGACAGTTGTTTCTGCAACCGGATTTTCAGTGGGCGGAACACGTGAAGAGGCAGTTGCATACGTCTCAGCTCGATATGGTAAGGAGCTCTTCCTCCACACACATGTCAGCTGGCTATACCCGATAAAGATTCGTACCATGATATTTGTCGGTACGAAAAAAATGCTGGTATTTGATGATGTGGAGCCTTCAGAAAAAATTAAAATTTACGATAAAGGAATATCAGTAAGTCTTGACCCGAAAAACCGCTACCAAATGCGTGTAGGTTACAGAACAGGCTCTGTTGTTTCTCCCCACCTCCCTCTCACAGAGGCTCTCTCCGGTATGGCAAAAGAATTTATTCGTGCAATTGAAAAAAACAGGAAACCGACCACCGATGGCACAAGCGGTACGAATGTCGTCTCTGCAATCGAAGCTGCAACCAAATCTCTTCGTACTGGCGGCAAACACATCCGATTATGAAACTATCCGGACGGAAAATTCTCATTACCGGTGGTGCCGGATTTATAGGTTCTCACCTCTCCGAGACTTTGGCAAAAAACAACCGAGTTGTAGTTTATGACAATTTTTCCTCTTCAGTGATTTCTTCAAAAGATATCCCTGGTGTCCGGTTTATTCGGGGAGATATTCTTGATGAAAAAAAATTGATAAGAGCTATGCGGGGTGTTGATGTGGTGTTTCATCTTGCTGTTGCCTGTGTCCGCCTATCGCTTTCAGAGGTACAACACGTCCACGAAGTCAATAGCACCGGAACGCTCACCACTCTCCTTTCGGCAACCAAATCGCATGTGAAGCGATTTATCTATATTTCCTCAAGCGAGGTTTACGGTGGCACCGACAAATCTAAAATCTCCGAGAATCATCCGATTAAACCTACGACAGTTTATGGCATTAGCAAATATCAGGGCGAGCTCTACACAAAACTTCTTCCTTCTATTATTATCCGCCCGTTTAATGCCTATGGTCCGCGGAGTCACTTTGAGGGCGTGTACGGCGAAGTTATCCCCCGCTTCGTCATTCGAACGCTTGCAGGGTTACCGCCAATAATATTTGGCGACGGAAAACAAACGAGAGATTTTACCTACGTTTCCGACACGGTATCCGGCATCATAAAAGCTGCGCAGTCAGATAAACTCCTAGGATCTGTCATAAATATTGCCTATGGGAGGGAAATTTCCATTCGTAGGACTGCCTCAATTATTTCACCGCTTAAACCTATTCATAGAGCTGCTCGGCCGCTCGATGTCCATAGGCTTGCGGCAGATATCCGTTTGGCTAAAAAAATGATCGGGTATAAACCACGTATTGCAATTGACGAAGGACTTGCCCGCTACATTTCTTGGGTGAAAAAAACAGTGCCGAACCCTAAAAAATTACTTTCCAAAATTCCTGACACTAATTGGTAAGAGCCAGATCAACTGCTTGTCTCCATGTTTTAAAACGAATTCCTAATAGTTTTTGTGTTTTTTTTACGTCTAACGTATTGTGTTTATGAAATCGTAGTGGTATATCAGACGATCTCATAAGACTATCTATTGATCTTTTCTGTATCGATTTATCACCAATAATGTGCTGTGCAAGATCATACGGAGTCACCCAGTCGGGGTTGGTAACATGGAAAATACCTTGTTTTGGTTTCTTTATTAGTTTCTCTATTGCTTTTGCTATGTCATCAATCCAGGTTAATTGTATCCGTTGATCCGTAAACATAGGATAGAGTTTGCCGCGGCGATACAAAGCAGGAGTTGCGTGCACGTAATCGTTTGCAACACGGATTCCACTTTTTTTGATTGGGTGTGCCACCCGTAAAACTGCTCCTTTAACATGCTGTTCTGCTCGTGATTTCGTCCAACCATACCAAGAATTGTTTCGAAGAGGTGTTACAGAGTGACTTTCGGAGTATGGTCCGGGGTCTTTTGTACTTCCTCGAAATACTGATCCTGTTGAAATGTAAATGAGATAACACCTTGCGGATTTGGCAGCCTTGGCAATATATTTTGTGCCCTCGACATTTACCCTCCAATACTTACCTTCTTTATCTCCCCTTTCCCGCTCTGCTTCATTCAAATCAATAAGTGCTGCAGCGTGAATTATCACATCAGGTTTGTGTTTTTTAAAATACGCAAAAACTGCCCTTTTATCTGTAATATCCAATTTTTTATGGGAAGGAACTAGAACCGTATAGTTATTTTTGAGAATCTCTGCAATCCGCGATCCAACCAGCCCGCTTCCGCCGCTAACAAGAACTGTTTTAGCCATATCTAACCCTCCCCAACACTGCTCCTGCAAAAATAAAGCAGTACAGCACTATCCCTACAAAAAATCCTTTTACTGCAAAGATAAGTCCTTTCTCTTTATACATAAAAACGAGAAATTTTCGGATGAAAAAAATGTGGAAAGCGACAGCAAAGGCAAAAATACGCGGGTCGATGAATACGCTTAAGACCACAAACACAGCAGAGAATGTTGTCAGAGCCTCCGCCAATGTTGTTGCAACAGGATCGAATTTTTTCCGTCTTTGGTACAGTTTTGTCCAGTAATATGCGCGAAGAAAATACTTTTTTGCAATCGGCCAAAATCCTTCAAATTCATGCCGTACCCGTACATTGGGAGCAAAAATAATCGCGTACCGACGGGCAATTCTATAGGTAAGTTCAATGTCTTCAACCAGCGGCGCCGGGTATTTTTCGTCAAAACCGTGAAGCCTTGTAAATACGCTCTTTTTAATTGATGCAATACGGGTAGAGAAAAGAAAATAGTAGCCGCTTTTATCCCGTTCGTTAATCCAGTAGCTCCAGTCGCGTAAGGCTTTAAAATTCGGAAAAAACGCTTTGGATTGCTGCTCCTTTACCCATACGCCTGTGACTGCAACAATATCAGGGTCATTGGTGTATATGTGGGCAAGATTTTTGAGCGTATCGGGGAAAACCGTGACGTCGCTATCAAGGAATACTATGAATTTCCCTTTGGCAACCTTCACGCCTCTATTTCTGGCAACCGCCGGACCATGATTTTTTGTGAGTCTGATGATCTTTGCAAGGGGTGGCCTTGGAAATGGCTTTGTGGAGCCGTCATCAACAACGATGACTTCAAAATTTTTGAATGTTGACTGTTTTAAAGATCCAACGAGTCTTTTGAGATTATCACCAGGATTGAAGGCAGGAATGACAATAGAAAAAAATGGTTTTTTCATGATCGAATAGTTTTTATCACCCTCGCGGGGATTCCGGCAACCAACGTTTTGTCAGCAACATTTTTCACGACGACCGATCCGGCCCCCACGACACACTCCCGGCCAATGGTGACACCAGGCAGTATTATAACGCCTGTTGCGATGAAGGCGCCGCGTTTGATGGTAACCGACCGCTCCTTTGTCGGATATATTCTTTGCAAAGGGTGGTCCGGGTAGCCAACATTGATATGGGAGACAATCGTTGTGCGATTTGAGATTGTCACATCATCTTCAAGTTTCACGCCACCTCTGGTGTCTACCATTACTTCATCGCCAATAAAGCATCGGCTGCCGATAGCAACCCGGGAAAACCCGTAGTGGTAAAGATTGGTAAAACGAATGTTCTGGACGACCGTGTCGTTGCCAATACTCGCCCCGGCAAGTCGCAGCATCATAACGCGAATCTGCGGCACAACGCATACAGAAAGGAGTCCGCCAAAAAGCTCCCAAAGAACAAAACGAGTGGCTTTCATAATACCGACGGTTCGTATGGCTTTCATCTCCGTAATCTCCACAAGCTTATCAGATAATCAGCAATATCACGAAATGGCCGCACGGTTGAGGTCTTATCAAAGCGACGGAGAAAAAGGACCGGGACCTCGACAATATCAAAACCTGCTCCTTTGGCCCGAACCATAATTTCCGTATCCCAAAACCACCCATTATGCTTTGTTCTTTTCAAAACGGGCAGAATTTTTTTTCTGTTGAAAAACTTATACCCGGTTTCCGTATCCAATCCCCCGGTTCTAACCATACGATCAGCAAGCCACCTATAGCCTCGGCTCAAAATCTCACGAATAATCGATTGCGTATTTGTCCGGTAAAATCGCCTGCCGATAACAACATCAGCTTTCCTTTTCATAATAAGGTCAACCATGTGCGGAATGTATAAAGGAGACACTTCGCAATCAATATCGATAAATCCAGCAACCGTGCCTGTCGCTTCCAGTAACCCATCCCGGACAGCACTACCACGGCCCATGTTTCGGGAATGGAAAACAGCTCTCATATGCTTGTTTTTTTTGATTGTGCCGCGAATAAGTTTTGCAGTTTCATCTTCGCTTTTGTCATCGACAAAAATAATCTCGTAGGAATACTTTGTTGCCTCGAGTGTATGTACTATGCGGGATACACTTTCCCGAAAAATTTGCGCTTCGTTGTAACAGGGCAGAATTAAGGAGACATCCACAGCAACTCACCTCCCATGGAACTAATCGTATAGTGATCAGTTATATATGCTTGATCAGTTGGCTGAAGCGTTGTCACGCGCTTGAGTGAACCTTGGAAGATATACTTTGTCTTTGTTGTTTCAAGTGCTTTCGAAAGAGATGGGAGCGGCTGTGAGAGAAATCCCTGCCACTGCCCGAACGGCAGGCAGCAGGCGTAATATGGATCCGGATAATATAATGTGCTGCCATCCAGATCTAAAATATATTCATTTTTTGGAACGGTCTGCCAAACTTTTTCAAGGTTACTCAGCATTTCGACATTCGTCCAAGAAAGCTTGGGTTTGTTAACGAGGAGGAATGTTTGGTAGAGACCAATGAGCCCCATTAAAAATAGCGCAAAACCTGATACTGCTCCAAGTGGGTGGCGACTAAGTTTCTTCCAAATGAGAAGCAACCCATCGGCCCCGTACAATGCAACAAACAGCGCAATCGGAATGAGGTATTGGGCGTGCTTCAAAGGAATATAGAGAACGTAGAGAGCAACGTTGAGGATAAATATCCCTGCCGGCAGCAACTCTTCCCGCGAAAACTGCAAAAGTCTGTATGCTCCAATTCCTATTCCAAATAACCAAAGGGCGTGATTTACAATCAGCCCCGTGTTCACCCCGCCCTGCCCGTAGTAAATGTTATTTGGATAGAAAAATAAGTCCGGGCCCATAAAAAATATGTTGGCGAGTTTATTTGCTTCTAATGGTAAATTCACCAAGGAATACCAAATTGTTGAAAAATGGCCCGTCGAAATGGCCCAAACTCCAAATACACTAAGAGGAAGTGCTAACCCCAGTAAAAATGAGGGAACACGCCGGCGCTCTAAAAAGAACAAAACCAGGAATGCAAAAATTACTGTTGGTGCAATTTTCGTAAGAACGAGGAGGGAAAGACCGTAGCAGACACCTGACCATAAAGCACGTCTTTGCACCTGTAGAATTAAACCCGCTAACAGGAGGAGTGTGGCCAGATTATCCGGGCGGATTTCAATGATTTTGTCCATCGGAAGCGGAAGGAAGGCAAAGAGCAACGCCGGAAAAATAGCAAAAGAGTTTTTTCGTAAAATATAAAAGAGAACGCCAGCGGCAGCGGCATTGCCTAAAAATATAAAAAACATGAGAATTCGGGCCGATAAAATTGGCTGCACCGTCCCCCACCCCTTTACAAATACGGGTGAAAGAAAGATCCAAAATCCAGGAGGGAAAAACGAGAGAAAATCTATGTACGGACGATTTCCCATGAGCATATGGGAAGTCCAATGGAGATGAGCAAATTCGTCAACGTCAAAATAGCGTATCAATCCAAGTTTCCAGTGCCACGAAACAAAGAAAATAAAGATTACACCTGCAGTAATTATGAGTATGGTTTGCAAAAATTTAGATAGGCTCATAAGCGAAATCGTAGCATATCAAGAATTGTTGGCAACGTTGTAGTTAGTGCCGCTCCGCTTCCTCGCGAAATCGACGGCCGGTGATCGATGGGCACTTCGAGAATTTTGAACCCCCTTTTCCTTGCTTTTACGCAAAGCTCTGCATCGACAAAAGCGCTCCGAGATTCCAAGCGAACAGATTTGAGTAATTTTTTTGATACTAATCGAACGGAATTGACGTCATGAAGGGATAAACCATATATATATTTAAGGAGTGTGTTATATGCCCAAGACTGAAAAAGTCGCATTGGTGGATCATTCCTTTTTACCCTCCAACCAACAATCATATCAGCTCTATCTTTGTACGGAAGAAGTTTTAACAACTCTTTTGGATGAATCTGGTAATCGCCAGGGAGAGAAAAAATCCAGTCATAGCGGGCTTTTTCATAAAGTTCTTTTATTGTTGCTCCGTAGCCTCTGTTTTTTTTATGGGTAACGACATGCACATGTTGGTTTTTAATAGTTGCTAGAATTTCACCTGTTTTATCGAAACTTCCGTCGTTAATTACCAATATTTCATAATGGGAAAACGTATCTCTACCGATCTTATCGGCTTCCGCTATAACATCACGGATAGTTTTCTCATCATTATACGTTGGTATGATAAAAGAAAGTTTCACATCCGCTCCATAACAATATTGATAAGTCCGCCCGCGTCGGGCATGAATTTTGCAATCACGTCCGTTTTTGAAAGCATTCGTTTTGCCACTTCAACGGAAAATAGATTAACAATATGCGGGGGCAAAAATGTATGCGTGGAAACCGAAATCTTGTGTTGTCCATTAAACCACCCTTTTATATCACGCTTTCCAATAAGCGGCATGCTCCCCGCCCGTTCATACCAAAGAGGGTGAAGTTTTTGCAAAAAATCAAAAAAAATTCGTACTGGTGTTTTATTGTTTTCCAATCCAAAATACGTGCCCCCTGGTTTGAGCACACGAATGATTTCTTTCACTGTTTTGCGAGGATCTGGCAGATGATGGAGAACACCATATAAAAGTACATAATCAAAGCTTTCACTCTTTATGGGGAATGATGTTGCGTCGCCAACAAAAAAATACATGTTCGCTCTTCCACGACTCCTCTTGATCGCCTCGACAATCATGTTTTTTGATATATCAAATCCCACGATTGAAATGGGAAGATCCGCAAATTGGAATGCGCTCCTTCCTTGTGCGCACCCAACATCCAGAAGCCATGAATCTTTTCGAATTCCCTTTCGCCACTTTCCTATGATGAGCTCGTCTGTTGCCCTCCAAAATGAACTTCCTGCATAGTCAGAATAGGACTGCGTTGAGTTTTTTGCGTACCAATCGAAGTATTGTTGTTGTTCTTTTTCTAATTTAAATCGTTTCTTATGTCGTTTATAAAATATTTTCCGATCTTCCCAATACGCAAGATCGTCGGGAAGAAGTTCCAAAATATAATCAAAAATTGGGTAGGTTCTCGTACACCTTGGGCATTTGACAACTCCCTCTTTCACGCCGTATGAATCTTTATCAAAAACTTCAAGTTTTAATTTATTTGCTCTGCATGAGGGACAAAGTAGAATACTGACTACATCTTTATTCATAGGAGAATTATAATACAAACACGTATGATTCTGGGCATTGCAATTCTCTTCTCATTCCTTAATCTCTTTCACGTATTCTATTACCTTTCAAAAGTTCCACCAAATACAATATTTATCGGCATCACCCATTGGTACGAGGATTACTTTTTTTACCTTTCGCAGATGACTCAGGGAGCCATGGGGCAATGGAGCTTGATCAATAAATACTCACTTGAAAATATCCCCATTGGCTTTAACTGGGTATTTAATCTTCTGTTGGGTAAATTATCAAACTCCCCCGTATGGACAACCTATGACATAACGATTTTTATTCTCACATTTATTTATATTCTTCTCATGTATAAAGTTCTCACGTCTCTTTTTACTAACAAAATCAAAGCCTACAGCGCTCTTATAGTTGCACTTACAAGCACCAACTGGTTCTTTAACCCGGTTACCTACTTCTATGCGTATACATCTGCATTGAATCGCTTGGGAGGAGTAGCGCATCACGTTGCTCAGAATATTTTAAGTTTAGTCTCTGTGTATCTATTCGCAAAACTTCTTGAATCTTATAAATTAAAAACGGCAATAATTATTGCCCTTACTCTCTCAATTCTTTTTCTTATGTCTTCGTTTTATGTCATGATTAACATTATCGTTTTTGTAGTTTCGGCAGTTTTATTAAAGAACCGTAAAATAGTAAAAAGCTTTTTAATTATTATCGCTCCGCTTGCAGTTTTAGCATACTTTCAATCTCAAGTAATCAGTCACCCGTTTTGGGTACTTGTCAGAGAGTGGGAACAGACCAGAAGTCCGGCGACATTCTCCACATTTATTATCTCCGGCGGTCTCATTATGTTCTTGGTTCCTTTTGGTCTCACAAAGTTTCTTAAAATTAAATCTCCTCTTCGTGTTGTCGGACTTATGTTTGCCATTTTACCCATTGTTTTATATTTTTCAGGAATAGCCGGAATACCTGTATTTCGCCTGTTGCAACCAGCCGGATATGTATTCCTTGCCGCAATTGCAACAGAGGCGCTTGCAGGAAAAAAACGGATATTCCTTTTGCTTGTATCTATCTATGTTCTCCTCCAAATCCCGGGGCTTGGTATGGAAATAAAATCCAGGGTAAATGAATACTACCTCAACTCCCACCTCAATTTCCTCGATCGCGACGTCTACGACGGACTCCTTTTTCTCAAAGATCAGCCTCATGATAAAAACGTCCTGGCAGTCCACACACTCGAGTCATTTGTACCGGTTGTAAGCGGCCACTCTGTATTCGAAGGCCATGCAACATTAACGCTTGATTACAAAGAAAAAATCGACAAAACCATTGCATTTTACACGAACAAAATGTCGGAAATAGATGCGTATACGCTTCTCAAAAATAACAATATCGACTATATTCTCTGGGAAAAACGATTCGGAGAAGCTCCCCGTTATTCATTCTTTAGGTTGCTTTATGAAAATCCAAAACTGGTTATCTTCACGCTCTAAACAAAGACTCATCGGAGTCGTATTGACACTTTCACTTTTCCTTGTCCACGTGACAATCATCGATGATTATGGATTAACCTGGGACTTTCACCACCATTTTTTTGCAGGACTCCATCTCCTCGGTCGACCAATAGACAAAAAACTGACAGAAAATATCCCTTTCACCGAACCATCGCCGCTTTTAACTCAAGAGCTTCCCTTCGGTCCGCTCATGAGTATTACTCCTGTGCTCTCCTATCAACTTTTCTATGAAAAACTTAGACTACTTGCTTTTGACAATGCGTACAATATAGCAATTGTCGCAAGTGGTGTTGCCGGCATCGGAATCTTGTATTTCTTCCTTCTTGAAGCAACAAATTTTCCCACAGCACTTATTGCATTTATGTTTCTTGCACTCCTGCCTCGTTATTTCGGTGACCTCCACAACAATATGAAAGACGTTCCTCAAGCTGCCGCATTTGCTCTTGCCATCTGGTTATTTTGGAGACTCGTCAAATACAACAAGATTAAGGATCTCGTTATTGCAAGCCTTGGTTTTGCAATTGCATTTAATACCAAAGTAAATACGCTCGCTATCCCTTTCATTGCCTTCCTGTCCCTACGAAAATTTCACCCTCGCATACTTTCTTACTTTTTTCTTGCACCTCTTTTTGCTCTTTTAATATGGATCCCATTCTGGCAAGACCCGTTCGGAGTACTTGCGTATCTACCTAAGTTTTTCCAGATCAATACGCCAAATATTGAAGTCCTTTATATGGACAAGTGGTATTGCTCCGGAGTAAACGTCCCCTGGCACTATCCGCTGGGCTACCTGGCCATAACGACACCACTCCCCCTTCTTTTATTTTTCTTCATAGGTCTTTTTCGTCGCCCTCCATCAATTTTTCTCTTATGGTTTTTCGTTCCCCTTGCTCGTTACCTTATCCCTAAAATCGGCGTCATTGACGGCATTCGTCACTTTGAAGAAGTGGTCTATCCAATGTCTGCAATTGCAGCAATCGGCGCACAAAGTATATTCCAATGGATTAAACAAAAAACAATTGTTTTGGTATTATATTTCCTTATTCTTTATTCCTTATCCCTTATTCTCATCACTTATCACCCCTTCCAAATCTCCTACTTTAATGAACTGGTCGGTGGAATCCGAGGAGCCTACGGACGCTACGATATTGACTACTGGGGTGGACCACAAAAACAGGCAATTAACTGGATTAATGCCAATGTGCCTCAACAAAGCAGGATCGCTGTTGCCATGGCTGCTGATGTTGCCGTAAAATACATCCGGCCCGATCTCACCCCTCTTCTCAATACAAGACACTATAACTCGAGCGATTACGTTGTCATCCTTAACCGCCAATCATTCTTTTACCGATACCGCGTTGTTGATTATTTGCTCACTCATACCCCTATCTACACCATTGAAAATCAAGGGGTTCCGATTGTGTGGATTTTTGATAATCACGTATCCCCTGCGCAAAAAAAGAATCCGTGGTGGGAGGGAACAGATCCGTGCATCAGACTATGAAAAAATCTCTCCCTGCGTTCGGAATTATCATTGTCTGGCTTTCTATAAGTTTCCTCTATTCCAGAGACTTCGTGTTTATTTCACCAGGAGACGGTCAGCGGGATGCGGCAATAATCACCAATATTCTCTCGGGAAATATCCTCGGCGACCCTGCCTATGCGGGCGAACATGCCTGGTATCCGTTTCTCATGCATATATATTTTGCTTTTATAAAAACAATAACGAATATCCCCGTTCAGATGTTACTCTCGCAATTTGGTTGGCTAGCACCACTCCCCAGTATTCTCCTTATCGCGCTACTTCTTTTAAAAGAGTCTCGTTCCTGGTTGTTTGTGTCGTTAGGTTTACTTGCCTTCATTCTGTTTATTCCCTGGACACAGGAGATGTTTCTTCTTAGCTCTCATCCTATGGTTTTTAGCCTAGGTATTGTCTGCCTTGCGTTCTTCACTTTTTCCAAGACAATGAAAACAGGGCGCTGGAAATATTTTTTCTATAGTGCTATTTCGCTTGCGCTACTCGTGTATTCCCACACCATTGCATCTCTTTCCGTTGCCGCGGGGTTTACGCTCTATACACTTCTCACAAAAAAACATCTGGGAAAATTCATTGTCATGGCCATCCTATCGTTTATCTTAACCCTCCCCTACCTCTGGCCTATAATCTCGGTCTATAAACTTACCCCGGTGAATTCTTCTGTCTACTCATTTCGCGGAATTTACAACGCGAATTCCTTGCCGGAAATTCTTAATGCGCATCTCTACGGATTCGGGTGGTTACGGTGGGTAAATACGTTTTTTATAGTAAGCGGAGTTATTCGTGTAAATCCTATTATTCTATCCGTTTATTTTGCGAGTTTCATTATGACACTCCCCAGTTTCATTCCCTCCCTCCCCTCCTTTGCCCCGCACGACTTTCAAGTATTTAACCATTTTGTTGCGATTTTCCTCTACGTTAGTGGTGTGGCGTTCTGGCTGAAAAAAGTAAAAAAATCTCTCAGACCGTTGGTATTTTTCTCATTTCTTGCACTCAATATCATGCTTGTTTGGCCGACCTACACAGCTAATTTAGAAAAACGACATTTGCAATTAATTACTGGCAATATCAAAGAACCGGATTGGCTCGCGGCAAGTAACTGGATAAACGACAATACAAAAATTACTGATGTTATTGCAGCAACGCCGGATCGATCCTATTTTTATGTTTCGGGATTTACCGGCCGTAAAGTTGTTGCAACACACAATAACTTTGCCAATGCGTTCGTTAACCAAAACAAACGACTCAGAGACCTTTATGAACTGTATAGCACCCAAGATCAGGAAGTATTTATACAAATAGCGCGGTACTACAACATTTCCTATATCATCGCTTCACCATACGAAGCTTCGTACGTTGGACTTTCAAACCTTAATAAATTCGATTCCTATACAAATCTCCGGAAGGTTTTTACATCGGTTTCAGTCAGTATTTATAAATTTATAGAGTCGGACGCTGCCAAATGATGCCGTAAGCGAAAGATCTGGATACGTTAGACCTTTTCCACTCTCCTGTTCTCCAACAAGTACGTAGGCCATGTTGTAGTTACGAAGAAACGCCCGTGCTTCGTTCTCGTTCATCGATCCTTCATAAAATTGTTTTGACATAGCGTCAAGTTTTGTAAATAGTGATTCATCCATTATGCGAAGCCAAAAACTCGTATAAACGCGGTTATTAGAAAATGCAGGAATGATCGCTCCCGCGTATGGTCCGGACAACACGCCGTCGCTCTCCGTTGTGTTGTCGCGCAGCCAAAAAATGGCGTCCATAAGATCCTTCTTCGGGTAACCATAGTCGGAAAACTGGACGTTGCAGAAACAAACTCTCGTGTAATTGATGCTTGCACCGTAGGAAATAAAACTGCTTCCCAATGCGAGAATTGCAAATAATAGTATTATTAGAGGTTTAAAACGTCGAATTCCCATATACGCAAGAATTCCAAAAACCACAAAATACGGTCCGAAGAAAAATCTGGAGGCATTGACGGAGAGAATGTTTGACAAAATGAGGGCGCCAAGCGGATGAACGATAATCCACGGTAAAAACAGTAGGTGGAGCGGATTTTTTTTCTTGAGAATCTCCGGAATTGAGAACAGTGAGAAGATAAATATGGATCCTACTGCAAAAAAATACTGGAAAATATTCAATCTAAACGGAACTATGTTTTCGGTTTTCACAAAGAGATTAAGGTCCCAAAATTGAGAAACGTATCGGATGTATACAATAGGAAGTAAACTTATTATTGAATACAAAATGAGTGCACCTCGGGATTGTTTTTTATAGAAAAATAAGAGCCAAAGTGAGCCAATAACCAGGATCATCGACGGTGTGTAGACGAAAGTTCCGACAAATCCGAAGACTGTTGCGATAACAAATCGCGACCGAGACAAAAAGTACATGGATAAAAGCGGCAAAATAATGCCGAGGAGGTAATGCGGAGCTGCTGTTGTAAGCCGTTGAAAAACCAATGTATCGCCCGGCATTGAATCCATAATTCTCATCGGCCACGTATTCCACGGCTCCGTGATTCCTGTTGCGAAAAAAATAAAAAGAAGAGGAAGTAGAGAAAAATTTGCCATCCGCAGTATTATTCCGATTGCTGCAATCGACAAGATAGCCCGTATTACATAATAAGTAACGATCGGATCGGTATGTATAACTCGTGCAATGTGTCCGATGAGGATATATTCAAATTTTAAGAATGTTGATTTTCCGGAAACCGCAGTTGTTTTGTTTGGACTCCTGGTCCAGCGCCCCGCAAAGCCCTGTCTCACTGTATCAAAATTTCCCAACACATCAATAGCGTTATCAACCGATCCGAAATAGTAGCGATCCGGTGGTGTATTTTTGAAATTCTGAAATAAACCGTAGTAGGGAATAAAAAAAAGAACGAATATCAAAGCTAGATATTTATATTTTCCCATAAATAATGACATGAATTTTTAATTCATCGAAGAGTTTTTCAGTAATCTTCATGAGTGTTTTATCCTGACTCCTGTAACGGATATTAGAGAGCTGCCATGTGTTGTGTTTGATGTAATCGGCCGTATAGTAACGGGATTGCGGCAGGACTTCAATAGTTACCGTGTATGACGAGTATGGTGAGGGTAACTGAGTGTTCTTTTCCCTTTCTAATGCCAACACCATATCCAAATAGCCCGGAGATAATTCGTTGAAGTATCCATCGACCCAGACAGGTTTGCCTAAATCAATCGACCGGGCGATGAAATCGGCAACATCCTGCGGTTTTTCTTCATTGGGAAGGGCTAGAGGCATCTGCCAGCGCCTCACGTCGTATACATAAAACGTCTCTTCATACGCCCGCTGGTTAAAAAGAGGTGTCCGAAATGCATGAACTCCTAGAGCGTACACAAAATTCGGAAGATTGAAGAGGTCTATGAAAATTTTAATTCCCAAGACTCCGAAGAGCACTCTTTTCCACGTAATTTTTAGTTTGTACGAAACCAGGAATTTGCTTGTCAGAAGAAACAATAACGGCACAGTCGATGCAATGTAGCGTTCCTGAAGATTGTTGTGGTGAATAGTTGCCAGAATTATATTGCCTATAAAAATAAACCATACCACCCGCACTTTGTAGTCCTTGAAATATAAAAGTGATCCCACAATGGAAAAGAGCAGGACCATTCCGATAATCAGTGAGACGCTGTACGTTAAAAGAATCGCCATCGGGTAGTACGTTAATGCCTGCCCTACCGTGGCAATGGAATACGGAACTGGATCTGTTACAGCGCGGATAAATCCGGGTATTTTATATGCCGGGTATGACATCCACAATGCAAACATAACCCCTGTGACTCCAAAAATTAGAACGTGAGATTTCAACAAGCGCGAATACAGTGCTTCGAGCATAAAACCCGCCACAACAAGAATTCCCAGATTATATTTGGCTATAAGCACACCAAAAAGTGCAAGCCCAACGATTACATAACTTCGTACAGTTCTCTTATCGCGCGCCTGATAATACAGAAGTATAGAAAGTAACGTCATTGTTATAGATATTCCCTCCCGCATAAAAAGCATATGAAGAAGGAGAAGAAGTGGACTGAAAATAAAAAGAAATGAACTAAGCAATCCTCCACGAGTCGAGCGCGTTAGTTGTCTGCCGAGGAGATACATCAAAACGCTCGACAGAACAAACCAGATAAGGTTCACGCGGCGCGCCATTTCAAAAGAAAAGCCAGTGAGAAGAAAAAGAAGACTCGACACCATAGGTAAAAGCGGTGGGTACCCTGTTTGATTAATCGCAAACCTAACGTACGACCCAAAATCTCCATCGCGAAGGTACGTATACATAGTATACGCATGGCTCATGTGCGTCCCCTCATCCCACACAACAATCGCCTTAGGTAGGTACTCGTAGGAAAGAAAGAAAGACACAAGGAGAGAAAAAATGATGACAAAAACGATGTTTCTCATACACTATTTGATATAATGCTTCCGATTGATATATGCAAATGTACGATCTTTTTCTCACTCATGAACATTCCCGGCTCATTGCCTCTATTCTGACCCGTTTTAACAGTAACATACTCTCCTACCTCCTTACGTATTTTCGGAAAAACCAAAGCCTCTCAATATTGGAAATCGGACCGGGAAAAGGATATTTCTATCGGGCAACACGCAAATACCCGCGTATTACGTATTATGCATTTGACCGAAATATCACAATACTTAAAAATCTTCACATTACAAGAATTTATCTTGGAGAGGCGCCAAAGCTTATTAACTTTAAGAAAAAGTTTCATGTCATCTACATTGCATACGTCATTGAACATCTCCAAGATGGTGTTGCAGTCTATGAGCTTATTAAAAACTGTAAAAAATACCTCTACCCAGGCAGCATTATCGTTATGCTTGCGCCCAATACAATGAGTCAGGGAATGGAATTTTGGAATGAAGATTACACACATACCTACCCCACGACCAAACGAAATGTTGCAATGGCATTTGCTGATAATGGCATGACAGACCTCACTGTCCTCGACTTTAACGACATGGCGTTATGGCTTGCGAGCAACCCCGTTTTGTGGAAATGGATTGCGGTAACCTGTAAAATAATTTTTTACTTCTTCAATTACCGCGCTTTTCACCTGCTCACAAACCAAAAGGAATATGATCTTAACAGCTTTTTCTATCGTCTCTACCTCTTTTGTAAAGCGCAGAATATCCTCTTTGTCGCCCGATCATGACTAAAAAAACACTCGTCTCTGTTATCCTCCCCTGCCTCAATGAGAAAAAAACCATTGAACGGTGTATTACATGGGCAAAACAAGGGCTTCGAAAATTAGCGCAACGCTATAAAAGCGAAATCATTGTCGTTGATAATGGTTCGACTGATCGATCCCGAAGTTTGGCCAGACGAGCCGGAGCAAAAGTAGTAGTTGAAAAAAGAAGGGGGTATGGAAGTGCATATAAAGCCGGTCTTGCTGCTTCTCATGGGACGTACATAATCATTGGAGATAGCGACGGAACGTACGATTTTCGCCAAATACCCAGATTTATTCGGGAACTAGAAAAGGGAGCAGACTTGGTGCTCGGATCAAGACTCACAGGTACGGTCTCTCCCGGTGCAATGCCCTTTACACATCGCTATTTGGGTAATCCCATTCTCACATCACTTCTTAATATATTTTATGCACGGCGCTTATCTGATTCGCAAACAGGTTTTCGAGCATTTACAAAAAGAGTTTCAAAAATTCTCAACCTTCAAAGTAATGGCATGGAATTTGCATCGGAAATGATCGTTAAGGCAATCTATCATCAGCTCAATATTTCTGAAGTTCCCATTCGCTATTTCCGCCGTAGCGGAAATTCAAAACTCCTCCCCCTCTCCGATGCATGGCGCCATATAAAGTTTTTGATTCTCTACACCCCTACCTACGCATTCATCATCCCAGGTCTGGTTTTTCTCGTTATAGACCCATACATTGGCATCCAGCTTGTCATGCTGGGAGTATTTGCAAAAGTGTACACGAATAAACAATTGAACCTCCCAAGTGGACCGCTGGCTCGTTTTCTCATCTCGCACTTAACTGTTGAACGATTGTTTATTGCAGGCGTTATTCTTCTTCTTGTCCCGGAATTTCGACTCATTGGCGTACAACTCATATTCACATCTTTTTTCTATGGCCTCCTCAAAGAGTCGTAAATTAAATATTCTCATTGTGATTGAATATTTTGCTCCGCATATTGGGGGTGTCGAGCGAGTGATGGAAGAAGTGGGAAAAAGGCTCGTCAAATACGGCCACAACGTATATGTGTTGACAACAAAAGAAAAAACTTCAGTTCCGTACCATGGGATGAACGTTACGCGCCTTGCCCTTCAAAACCGGTATCTTTTTGCTCTCGCTATCCTGCCGGTGCTTTTTTTGAAATTTCGTAATGTCGATATTGTCCATAGTGCCAATAATTATTCTGTCGCCTTACCCGCCTGGATATTCGCGCGAGTAACCGGCAAAAAAATCACGATGTCCGTTTGGGAGATATGGGGAAACATGTGGTTTCGACTTCTCCCAACGACCGGATTTTTACATCTTTTATACGAGCGCCTCATTGTCAATCTCCCATTCAATGCGCTCTTTGTCCCATCGAAATTTGTTGTTCATCAACTTCCTAAAAAACCAGCTATTTTCGCACCTTTAGCCGGTAAAAATCTGAGGTTTTCTGCTACGGGGAGAACAAATCTTCGAAAACGATTGGGGTATGCAAAAAATTACGTTTTCTTGTATTTCGGCCGACTTGGGCTGTCAAAAGGAGTTGATATTCTAGAGACTGTATTTAATAAAATTCATAATAAATATCCTCATACCAGACTTTACGTGGCAAAAAATATACCTGAAGATCAACTTGCAAACTATCTTTCAATGAGCGACTGCGTTGTTATCCCCGATATAAGAGCCTCCTTCGGTCTCAACGCTCTGGAGGCATCTGAAATAGGAAGACCAATTGTCACAACAACAGCCGGAGCACTGCCGGAAGTTGTTTTTGGACGGGTTGTTTTTGCTAAACCCGGATCAGTACTAAGCCTCGTTAAGGCAATGGAGCAATCAATTCAAAAAAAGTTCTTGATTATTCCGAGGAAACGGTTTTCTTGGGAAAAAACCGCGCGTATCTATGAAAACGTTCTAGCCCGTACGCCGCCCACAATATAATGATCGGGTAGGCCGGAATCGTCAACCGCGATTCGCTAATCACAAGACCGAACACAAGAGAAAGCGCCGTAAAATAAATGAGTGAAAAAACCACAATTGGTTTTCGTGCAAAACGTGCGATACCAATGATAAATAGTGCAATCAGCGAGATATTTATTATACGAAGAAATTGGGTATCCTTCGGATAGAATGGGTCGATAAAGAGTAAGAGAAATCGTTTGTCCCATAAATAGATAATATTTTGTATAGTGTTTTGGATAAAAATAGGCCACTCCCCCTTCATACGCTCTTTGAATTTCTCCGTATATTTTTGATCGTATTCATGCATGAGTTCCGGTTTTGTATCAACATATCGATAGTATTCATCTGTGGCGTTGCGCCATTCGTCCGAAAGCGTTGAAAAATCACTCACAAGCTCCGGATAGCGGCCGACGGAAAAACTTGCGTAGAGCATGCCACCTGCCGTGCGGTACGGCGGGATCACGCTCACTTTTTGGAATACGGCGTAATTAGCAAACAACGCATACAAAGACACTATAAAAAAACCAAGAAACGCTAAGACGAGTCGTTTCGGTCGTAAGCCAATGGTAACAAGTGCCACAATGGGAATGAAAAAAACGTACGCAATTTTTATTTGAATCAAATACCCAAATAAAGCGCCAAAAAGAAGCCAATGCCACCACGCCGGGCGGCTAACAAGGAGATATGCAATGAGACTAACAACAAAAACAAGAAGCGTTTCTCCTAAAAGAAGCCCTGTGTAGGCACTCGTAAATGGATTGAGCATGTAGAGAATAAAAGCGATGCGGGATACTTTTGCTCCAAATAGGTTTTTGGCACAAGCCGCGATAAGAAGCCCGCTGACGAGATCTAAAAGTACCTGAATCAGTCTCACGGCAAAAAAATTATCCATGCCGAATATGCTGTAGATAAGGGAAAGAAACAGCGGATAACCGGCTCCGTGATTACAACAGTGCGCAGCCCACTCCCCTCTCAAAATGGCGTGTGCAAGCTCATTGTAGGCGGCCATATCCCAAAAAACCCTGTATTGGGGTATACTTGCTAGAAATAGCCGCCAAAGGAAACCGATAATGAAAAACATCTCAATGGTGATTCCCTTATATAATAACGACACCACCCTCGTCAAAGAGATACGTGCGTGTCTTTCGATTCTCAAAAAACACACCTCTCGACATGAAATTGTCGTGTGTGATGATGGAAGTACGGACCGATCTGCGAATTTACTAAAAAAACATTTTGGTAAAAATCCACGCGTCCGACTCCTCTTCCATAAAAAGAATCTTGGGATCGCACCCACCCTGCGACAACTCTACCGAGAGGCACGGTATGACTACATTTTTCTTTATAGTGTCGATGGTGACTGGAAAACAGAAGACATCGTCAGAATGCTCTCTACTCTTGATAAAACACGTGCTGACATCGTCACCGGAGTCCGTTCACAAACAAATTACACCGCTTACCGAAGAATTGTTTCGTTTTTCTATAACCTCCTCCCCTGGCTTCTTTTTGGCGTCAAAACGTACGATGCCGGAAGCATAAAAATAATAAAGAAATCCGTTTTCGAAAGCATCAAACTCTCATCCAAGAGTGTCTTTTTTGAAGCAGAGCTCATCATAAAAGCAGTAAAAAAGGGAGCAAACATTGCGACAGTTCATAATATCCATTACCATAAGCAAAATCCCGCGGCAGGACGCGGAGGAAGGCTAACAAGCGTTGTACAGTCATTTTCTGATATGATCCGCTTGAGACTGACTCAACTATGAAACGCGTAAAAATTTACCATCCAGAACTGGTGTCGATTACCGGCGCTCATATTGGCGCAGGCACAAAAATTCATCCATTTGTTGTCATACAACCAGGTGTACGAATTGGCAAAAATTGTAAAATAGAGCCATTTGCGTTTATCCCCGAGGGAATTACGATAGAAGACGAAGTCTTCATAGGCCCACACGTCTGTTTTATCAACGACAAATACCCCAGAGCAACTAGCCCTGACGGAAGCCTCAAAAAATCAGGTGACTGGAAAAATCTGCCAACTCGAGTTAAAAAGGGCGCTTCTATCGGGTCAAATGCCACCCTCCTCTGCGGTATAACTATTGGCGAGTATGCCATGGTCGGAGCCGGATCGGTCGTAACCCGTGATGTTCCGGGTTATACAGTGGTTGTCGGTAACCCCGCCCGCGCAATTAAAACTATTGATGAACCAATGGGAAAACGGAACCGCAGAAAAAAAGGTAATTCCAGGTAAGAGAGAAAGAGAAAAAAAGAATTTATAATTTTGGGGGGAACGGACAGATACTCTGAAAGCTTCTTCTTCCTTGATCTAAAAATAATAAAAAACGGCAATGTGAACATTTGCCAATAATTCCAATACAAAACATTAAACCCTGCCTTGTTTACGACGTCTAATAGTTTTGATATTTCATATCTTCGCTTGTGACCGGCATATTCATCGAGACTGTTCCAAAGCCACATACCAGAGGGAGCCGTGAGAAAAAGTAGACCATTAGGTTTAAGAAGCTGATAGCATTTCGCAAGAAATTTACGATCATCGCTTTGATGTTCAAGCACATCGAATGCGCCAATGGCATCATATTGCTTGCCCGGAATAAATGAGTAGAGTGAGCTTCGGTAAAACTTTGCGTGTACGCGTCGTTTTGCAATACTAACCGCTTCGGCGTTCACGTCTACACCCTCAACGTTTAAACCTAATGAAGCAAGTTGGGCAAGCACCACTCCTGTTCCAAAACCAACCTCTAAAAACGTTTTCCCGGCTCTTTTTGGTATAAAACGATCTACGATGTGTGCGAGAAGACGGTTCCTGCTTTGAAACCAAAAATGCTCTCTCTCCATTTTGACGATGAGATCATAGTGACTTGTTTTATACGTTTTTGACATATACTAAACAGGCAAGCAGGCTCAATACGGATATCAATCCTCCAATAAGAAAGATTTTAGGAATATAGTAAATTCTTACTGTGTGCTTTCCATAGGGAATAAAAAGTGTCCTGAACGCTAGGTTTCCTTCGACGAGACTTGTTTTTGTTCCGTCAATTGTGGCTTCCCATCCGGGATACATAACCTCACTTGAAACAAGATATCCATCACACGGCGCTTCAACAGAAACAATGATTTCATTAGGGTTATATTTCTCAACACCCACTTTCCCGGTACACGTTTTATCCGGAGAAGGTAATGCATCCTGTATATATACCGTTGTCTTAAGATCTGCTACCCCACTCCGAATAAGAGAAGCAACATCGGAGCGAGGAAGAACCACTACTTTTGAAACAAAGAAAAAACGGGGAAGAAAACCGTCGTTTTTGCGAAACCCCGATGAATCAAAAACGTATTTTACATTTAAGAAATCGAGATAAGGTGAGGAAATATTTAGGTAAGGTACCTGCACATCGTGCTCGAGAATGCTCGGCGTCACATTTCCGTTGACTGCATCAATAAATTCATAGTAATTACGAAGTAACGTCGAGTCGTATCCTGTTGCATTATAAAACTTGTAGATCATGCTGCTATCGAAATCCAAATCTTCGCGCGGAGGGACCCAGACGCCGAAATTGGGTAACATCCGAGTGAGTGTTTTTTCTTTTTGGAGTAGTTCGACAAGCTCACTGCTATGGCGTGCTTCCGGTTGTTCTTTTACCTCAATAAAGTGACGACTAAAAACAATCATTTCAAAAACCGCAAAAAGCACAATAAGTTGTCGCAACCAACGATTCTTCACTAAAGAAAACCCAATTCCTGCAAGCAAACTTCCCCCAAAAGAAACGAGGATGAGATGGCGGGCCGGAATCCGAAGATAATGATAGGCTGGTATGATCTCCCAGACGAGTTTATACAAGGGAGTAGCAAGGCTCATAAGTATCCCGAAGACTAAAATTATTAATGCAACTATTCCTTCTGTTTTACGCTTACTATTTAAAAGCACATACGCTCCACCTATCATGGCAAGAACAAATCCAATTCGTCCGAAAAAGAATGCATGCTCCCAGTAGTTAGGTGGTGCCCCACTATACGTATACTGATCACCTTGGAGATAGGGATTTACAACCTGCAGCAAATCAACCGGGGTTATTGCGCCGAAACTGCTCCAACTGTAAGGCTTTTCAAATGTGCGGATGCTTCGCCTCACAAATTCCTGCGTCGGGATAAGAGTGAATGCGGTTAGTCCCAGCGCCAAAAGAATACTAAGAATCAAGTGGAAGATATTCGTTTTTTTAATACAGGCGAAAATAAGCACTGCCTCAAGAGTTAGTATTGTCATCGTCTGGTAACCGGCTAACAGTTGCAGGGCAAGAATTACCGAGGCGCAAACCCAGCTTGATGCGCGTTTCTTTTCCATCGCACGCACAAACATGTAGACGACAAGCGGCATGTAGGATGCGGAAGAAATAAGATCGATGTGCCCAGCATATATTCGACTTACAAAAAATCCCGACAATCCAAACAGCAAGCCGGCAAACCAAGACCTACTGAGTAAGTACATTCCGCTCATGGCTAGGATGAGATGGAGTACAAAACTCACTGGATAGACGACGTTTGCCGGTAGTATGAAAAAGAGCCAGTTGATAGGATAAAACGCATTGGTAATCGGATTTGCCAAAAAGGGAGTTCCTGCAAAATTGTACGGATTCCACCACGGAATAAATCCTGATTTGATTGACGCTGTTAGATACTGGCTGAAAAAGTAGTAGGACCTGTGAATGTCGTCCCCAAAAATAAGAGTACCGTTTGGAGCCGTAAATACCGTCCAAAATATAGTAACGACAATGATGATATACCCTAGAATGCCCATGATGCAGCGATAACGAGCAATGGATAGAATGGTATAGTCAGTCGATACTCTGCGTGCGTTATACTAAACACTAAGGTTCCGTAAATAACTGTTCCTATAATAGTCCACCAGAGCCAATTTCTTCGTGCCCTCCAAAGCCCAAATGCTGCCAGCACTAAAATCGCTAAGTTTAGGGCATATGTATATGCTTTGTGTTGATTAAATCCAGGTTCTTCGTAGAAAAATACGTTTTCCTTCTGCCACATGTACCACATTTTATCAAGCCGTACTTTAATGTAATCAATCGGATCGTTTTTGATAATTGAAAACGCCGAATTCATATATTTTTTTGCGATAGCTTTCCTTTCGTCACTCGTTCTACCTGGATTACGCTCTGAATAAAACTCCATGTACATCTCCCGTAGTCCGGCAATGTTGAGGTCGTGGGCAAACGGCGGAAGAGTTTTTAGAATAGCTCCGTTCCACAGTTCCCTGGCAAATATGCTATCGACTGTCGTTATGGAAATTTCTTTATAATCGCGCCAATTTACATATAGCGGATAGATAATGGTGACGATAACTCCCAATAAAATTGCAAAAAAATACTTTTTCGATCGAATAAATAAATATGCCAAACCGATCGGAATTGCTGCCCATAAAAACGCAGCATTTCTGGTTTCTGCGGCAAGTCCTGCGGCCAATCCAAAGAGAAATCCAGTGGCAAATTTCGGTTTTTTAACAAAAAATGCTCCAAACAGAATCGTCGCAGTAATAAAAAATATTGAAAGCACCTCGGAAAGGATCACGCCCACGTAGCCGGAGGTGAAAGGATTTATTTGGTAGAGAATAAAGGCGATCCAACTGCCGGTCATTAAAAATACCATAACTCCACTAAACGCATCGAGAATTGCCTGCAGGAAAAAGATAGCTTCGTGATTGCCGAAACCCACGAATTTATACACTGTGGCAAGGAACAGTGGGTATGGATAGGAACGAAAGCTGAAAGATTCTAACATCTGCGGATGAAGGAAAATTTTAGCTGCGTACCATTCATATTCCGTCTGATCACCCATAAAAGGTTGCGGCGCAAGGCTTATAAACCATAAGCGAAATAGCACACCGGCAACAAATATGAGAAAAATAAGCAACACATTATGCTTCATATCGAGTAATTCGCCCAATGCCGATTGCCGCAAAAGCGATAATTATTGGGTAAAACGGTATAGTAATGCGATATTCAGCGTGACTAATGCTAAAAACAAGCGTCGCATAGACAAGCGATCCGACCATTATCGTATAAATCCAAGTGGCTATGGCACTCCGTTTCCTCTTCCAAGAAGCAGCTATACCCAAAATAGCCAATACTAAAAGAGAGAGATTGCCTACATATGTCCATCGCCAATGTGAAGAAAATCCCGGCTCTACATAAAAAAATATGTTCTCCTTCTGCCACATATACCACATCTTATCGAACCTCACTTTTAGATAATCAATAGGGTCACGGAGAATTATATCCCATGTTTTTTTAACATATTTTGCTGCCATCTGACGGCGCTCTTGAGTGGTACGTCCCGGGTGTTGCCCCGAGTAATACTCCCAAAACATATACTCTACCTCGTATGGGTAACGGTAGGTAAACGGAGGTAATCGTTTAAGTACTGCTCCGTTAAAGAACTCTTTTGCAAAAAAACTATCAACGGTCATAATGTTTATTTCTCGGTATTCGCGCCAATTAGTAATAAGTGGGTATATAAATGACATAAGTAGTCCTATGGTAATTGCTGCAACAAAACGTTTGATGTTGGCAGTACGTAACCAAAAGAGCGCAAAACCGATGGGAATTACCGCCCAAATGAGAGCCGCGTTTCTTGTTTCTGCCGCAAGACCGGCAATTAATCCAAATACAACGGCCCAAATAATACTTCGAGTTTTCAAAAGAATCATCCCCGTGCCAATCGTTACTATGATAAAAAAAGCTGACAAAATCTCGGCGAGTAATACCCCAACATATCCTGATGTAAACGGATTTAATGTATAAAGAAGCTGCCCAATAAATGCCTCTTTTGGTTTTTTCAGTCCATAGTAAACAATGGCATAAATGATAAGGCCGATTGATGCGTCTAGAACTGCTTGAACGGTAAAAACAGCAAAGTTATTCCAATACCCAAATAGTTTATACATGCCTGCTAAAAAAAGTGGGTATGGGTACGTTCTATAGCTATGTGGTGCAAGAAACCACTCCGCGCTATAGATTTTAGTTGCATACATTCCATATTCCATTTGGTCATTTATGATTGGCTGTGGAGCAAGGGATATTAACCAGAGGCGAAACAGGACTCCGGCCAAAAATATGAGCAGGACGAGCATGTTTTTTTTCATTGCCGTCGCAATACCGTAACGTAGGTATTTCGATATACTGGCGTTAAGAACGGATAGACTTTTTCAAGCTCTTTCACTCCCCCGTCTTCCCGCTCTTGCGGACCGAAAAAGATCACCTTGAGATTATTTTCTTGCATCCAATTTTTTGCCTGCTCAACTTTCATTTTCCCGCTGAAAAATTGCTTGACTGTTTCCTTTTTCTCTTCGAAATTAACCGTGTTATCGTGACCGATGTAGACTGTGTTGCCGCTATAAACCGGCATGTAATTCCCTGCCGTGGTTTCCGAAAGAATAATGTCGTTTCTTTTTGTATTATCCTGAATAAATTTCATTGCTGAAAGAAAGTCTTTGAGTGGGTACATTACGTATGCACCTGTTGGCACCAGGGGCAGTGTGGCGCGAATTTTATGATCTACAAAATCCCGTTGCCAAAGCCAACTCGAGTACATATGAAAAAGACCGATTCCGATTAAGAATATAGGAACTATTTTTACATATTTTAGACGAGTAAAAAGGTAGGCAGCCAAAATTGCAAGAGGTACATGCGGAATCATCTCACTAAAACGAAGAGGGCTTTGAGACGGGATAAAACGGAATATCGCAAGGAGCGATATCCATGCAAAAACCCAAGAAATTGCGAGGTTCATTGATTTTTCTTTTTTAACCAGTGCCATGATCAGCCCCAAAAGCCCGAGGGGGAGAATTGGGCCGACCGCTTTGATATATTCTGTGTAATCAAATGGTAGAGGGCGGATAATATCAACCTGCGCGAGTCTATTCCACGGCATAAACGTTGTCATAAGCTGCAGGTAGATAAGTGATGGAATACTTAAGAGAAAAAAGTTTATTAATGGTTTTACGTATTTGCGATCAAAAACCGCCATGATACCAAGAGTTGCGTAGACAAAAATGAGGCCCGGCGGGAATATCATCCCTAAGAGAAATCCCATGACAGCCGGAAAAACCCAGTTTCTGCCAAAGAACATGGGGAGAGTTAAAATGAGAGCTTGACCTGCAAGAAGGTGCGGAATAAAGGTAATCCGCTGCAAACTATCCATGACACTCCACCATGCCATGTACCCTCCGAATCGCCAGCCTCCAGCCTCAAAGACTACCTTCGGCCACGTACTTGCAGTAACTGCGAGCAAAAATGCAATCACTTGCCAAGGGAACGATTTAAACGATCTCCGTGCAAATTGAGCAATGAGAAATAACACGGTGGCGCCCAGTACGACTCGTGCCATGTGGTAAACATCTCCTCCCCGCTCCCACGGCACTCTCACCCACCGGCCTACACGGCCCAGAATAAGATAAAATGCATGAATAAACGATCCCTTATGGGGTTCACTTGTGTACTGTTCAATGATAGTTATTCTCCCTTCTATCCCCTGCCTTATACGTGAGAGGTAGAAATTATAGTCTGTGGGGAAATTATGAACCAGTTCAAACGAGCGGTCGGGGCGGAGATTGCTGCGTCGGGATATTTCGTATCCCGTGGGAAGAAGTGAAAAAATGAGAAATGAGAAACCAAGCAGATAAAAAATCCATGTGTGTTTCCCAGTCATAAGAAACAGTATACTCTAAAAGTATATGATTCCAATCCTTGTTGCCATTGCGCTCATTCCCCGACTCCTCTACGCGTGGTACCACCCAGGCATCATATTTACTCCGGATAGTGCTATCTATTACGATTTTGGACGGCAACTTTTGTCGAATTTCACCGTTAAATTTATTTTTAACCCGTTCAAAGCGCCGCTTTACGGAATTGCCAATTTCTTTTCGACACCCGATATCCTTGTAATTCTCCAAATGGGAATAGGCATACTCACAACGATCCTCGTGTACCGGCTATCAAAAAATTTTCTTGTCGCCACACTTGCATCATGGAATATGCTGGTGATTCCGTGGGAACGGGCTATTCTCTCTGAGGCTTTCGCAACCGTCTGGGTACTCATCTTTTCGTATCTGTTTATCAAGAAAACCAATTGGGGACTCTTTTTCGTCGTGTGTGTTACGGGCCTGTTCCTCCGTACTGCGCTCATGTTCTTACCAATTGTTGCATTGATTCTACTTCGCAAGAACAAAATGGCAATTATTTCTCTGTTATGTTACCTTGCTATCATTGTAGGGCTCATAGCACTCAATGCCGTCAATTGGGGCTACCGGGGACTACAAATAACCAGCGACATTAACTTATTTGGAAAAATTCTACAGTACAATCTGCCCATAGAATCGGCAAAATCTCATACATACTTCTATACGATAGTTTCTGACTACCGCACAAAAAATCTTGAACTCCATCCCTATAAACTCCTCGACTACTACGATCCGGATATCTATGTTAATGGTCAAAAGCTTCAAGAGCTTCGCGCATTTACCATACAAGTTTTAGTTAACTCCCTCCCCCGGTATATCGCCGGCTCACTTTTTGACATTCCGAAAGCGCTCATGGAGATTGATCCGTACATTGAAAGTCAACCGCTGGGTTTTTTGCAGAAAATATATGCCATACTTCAAACTATCGCATTTTTTGTCATGCTGGGGGGTCGAAAATCAGTGACGTGGCTTTTTGCACTCACCCAAGTTCTTGTTGCGGTATTCCTCTCTTATGGGGAATACGGGAGGCTCATTTCCGTTGTTTCACCGCTTATATTCGTAAATGGTTACCTGGCTATTTTCAAAAACAGGTCGTAGGAACGGGTATTTTGGACCGTTGTAGACAAAACTGACATTATTGTTTTGAAGATATTGTTTTGCTTCTTCTTCACTTAATATCCCTGCGAAGAATTTATCGCGGTCAGCAAGCATCTTTTTGCCTTCTTCTTTCGACCACCCCTGATCATTTCCAAGAGTATAGTTGTGACTATAGAGAAGGAGATTATTTGCAATTTCATAGCTCCCAATAATCAAACTTTCCGTCGGTGTATTTTTGTCAAGGTATTCGAATGATTCCATTTGTGCTTTCGTCGGGAAAACAAACGTTGAGTAATTCTTATAGTCAGTGAGAAAATACAGACTTTTATTTAAATCCGAAATATAGACGGGTAACGAAACGAGAATGGTGGCAAAAACGCCAACCGGAAGCATCCAATGGGATATTTTTTGACTGATATATTTCCAAAAAAGCACTGTGCCATAGGCCATTGGGATAAAATACAACCCCTGGAGAAATCGCACCCTATCAGCATGGAAAAATCTGTATCCGAAAAGAAACAGGCCGAGTTGAATGAGAAGCCAATAAAAAATCTTCCGATGCGTTGGTTTTCGATCAAGAATAAACCCGACCATTCCGAGCCATAACGTAGGTCCGAACGATACAATGTCCCGTAATATCCCCAAAAGGGTGATTGATCCTGAGTAAATATATGAATCGAGCCAAATTTCCGGAACAAGCGTATACTTCCTAATAAAAATGTACGTCACGCCGAGTGCGACAGATGAACCTAAAGCAACCGGAACGGATCGGAGAAAAAGACTTAACACAAAAAGGAGTATGCCGGTTGACACATGTACCATTGCGGTAAGTATTGAGAAAATGAAAAGTAAAGCGGGTTTTCGTAGGAGGAGGATTGCGAGAAACAAAACCGCGCCAAACACATAGTGCGGCCGGTCAGTGATACGTTCCGGATGAATAATCGAAAAATTAAAAAATGAGAGATTCGGGAGAGGTGCTGAGATAAAGGCAAGGAGTGTCGCAAGAAACGTGAGTTGCGGTGAGAATACTCTCGAAAAAAGTTTATAGGTAAAAAGTACGTATAAAGAGCCAAGGATAACCCTGGTGAGGTGAAACATGAATGGGGCGTTTGCACCTATCCAATCGCCCACTATCCCGGTTGCAATATAGATAAAATGAATAGGTGTTATCGGCTGGAAAAACGGAAATGAGCGGAAAATCATTTGGTAACGGCCGTACATACCTTCTTTAATGTAGGAAACGTATTGTATGTAATCACTCGAGTACCCGTTCATGCCGGTAAAAAATCGGTCATTCGGCTTTGAAAAATACGGAATAATCGTCGAGAGCATCCCAAGACCGACAAGGATAACAATGCAAAGAATAAGAGGTATGTGTTTCTTCATGGAATTTTTGTTACCTGGTAATAGGTAACCTGCGCATTGGTAAATACCGGCGTAAACTTGAATCCTGCAAATGTTTCAGGCATTTTAAGCGTCCAATCGGTCCAAATGAGAGATACGTGGTGATCGCTAATTACCCGAGCAACTTCTTTTTCATCACCAAATGCATAAAGCGCGTTCATGTCTATTTGTTTTTTGTCGCGTTGATACGTGAGTGTCGGGTGCCCGAGCATCACTCGTTTATTTGAAAGTGCTGGAATAATTGAAGAAATCCACTCCGGCGCAACCACAAGATCATCAGGATTTCCATACGAATTTAACCAATCTATTGAAGTAACGAGGTCTTTAGTAGGATAGGTAGCAAGCTTCTGGCTGCTTTCAGAAACCATACTTTCATTAAATTTTATATTAGCGTAGAACGAAGGGATTGAAGTTGCGGCCAAAAGAATGAGCCAAAAAAATATTGATTTTTTCCGGGATAGCCAGACGACAGCCAAAAATGCAGTCGGAATATAGTAGGCGGCTTGTATATACCGGCTATTACTCATGGGAATGAAATACTGCAAAAATCCTATGCCAACAATTGGCCAAAAAAACCAGCCTACAATAAGATCCCACATGATTGATCGTTTCTTTAAAACCCAAGGAACACTAATGAGGGCAATGACACCGCCTATATTCATGATTTTAAAATATGTAAAAAGATCCAGTGGATAGCGCCACAACGGTTCAATCCGTTTATACTCAGTCCAGGGGAAAAAATTATTTTGATACCAGGAAAAAATGAGAAGCGGAATCCCTGCTGCTACAAAAATAAGAAGCGGAAATTTGCGCCGAAGCGTACTGTAAAAAGTGAGCGTAAAAAGAAGCGCGAGACCGCTTGCAGGATTGGTCCAGCTGGTGAGAAACGCAAAAAAAACTGATGGCCAAAGAGGAAACAAAAGTATTGCTCCGATGAAAAATGTGTTCGCTGCCAGGTGATGGGGAAGGAAGGTAATTCTTCCCAATGGTTCAAGACCCCGCCAGAAATTGCCGGCGGTCCAAATATTGCCGTCTTGAATGAACCAGAGCGGCACTCCAATTATCATGAGAGTAAAGGCGAAAAGCTGCAGTGAGGATTTTTGAAAAAGTTTAGTCGCAAGCATAAAACCAAAAATAAGAAGCAGAAAACCAAAAACTATACGGGCTCCTAAATATACTGTTGGAGTCCAAACACCGGGCGTAAAAAATCCTAAAACTGGGTAAAACGTTTGAACGAAAAGCCGGGGAAATTGTTCACTCGTAAAGCGCGTCGTGACAAAAAAATTTCCCTCTCTCCCTTGTTCAATGAGGGAAAGATAGTAATAGTAATCAGGTGTGTAACCATGAATGAATGGATAAATAGCATGGAGTGGAGTACGCAGAGATAAGAGCCATGTTTCGTGAAGTGAAAGGGTGACTATAAGAAGCGATACGCATACCACTAAAAACCATACATGCTTCATTTCTCTTATGCTACACTAGACTCTGGTGAAACAACAAATACTCCTCTCAATCGGCATATTCGTTCTTCTGGTTCTTACGACATTTGTGATTGTCGAATGGTCCCGCCCGCGTGTTGGCAATATCATTCTTCCCGCCGGCGGCACCTACCTCGGCCCCTCTCCAAAACCATAAATTTCTCCTTGAAATGTGGTATACTTATATTCGTATGAGCCGAACATATCGAACAATTATTACTAAGGATGATGCTGGTTATCATGGGTGGGTGCCCGCACTGCCGGGTTGTCACACGTATGGTAAAACAATCGAAGATACACAAAAAAATCTGAAGGAAGCAATTGAAGGTTGGCTTTTAACACGCGAGGCTCGCCATTGGCCAATACCAGAGGATACTCTGATAGAAACTTTACAAACAGTAACTCTTCCGCCTGGATCCTCTCTTTCGACGTATGCCTAAATTGCCCGTCGTTACTGCTCAAAAACTCATCAAAGTTCTCAAAAAGAAAGGGTTTGTGCTCGACCGCATCCATGGAAGCCACCATATATTCGTCCGAACGCGTGATCGAGTCACTGTGTCCGTACCTGTACATCGAAGTAAAGACTTAGGTCGAGGCATCACCCGATCAATTCTCGACGACGCGCATATTACCCTAGAAGAACTCCTCAAATTTCTTTAAATAGAGTCCCTAGACGCCCTTTTCCTCTCCGGCCCGATTTGACAAGAAAAAAAGAAGTTGTATACTCTTTGCATAAATGAGAACACCTTCAATTGAAGCTCCTCGAATATCTGTTGGCACCTGTAGTACTTGTTCTGTACCCAAAGACGGGGACTGTGCCTTAGCAAAATTACAGATTAAATTACAAAGAGTTCCTACTACCACTGATACAAAGGCTGCTCGAATTGACGTATCAGGCATTCCTGCGTTGTTCTGTCCAAATGGGTATACAAATTCATCGAACGACCGCATTTTTTAATATTCACAACCTCAATTTCCCCGTAGAGAAATTTCTTGTATGATGAGTTCATGTCTTCAAAATTTTTGATCTCATTCCTCTTTGTCATTGCCTTTCTCCTCCGCCTTCTCCTTGTTCCCAATCCTGGTTTTGAGGCGGATGTATCATTCTGGAAGTCGTGGGGGCTTGCAACGAGAGATTTTGGCATTGTCGAGGGTATCAAGCAAACGAACAATAACTACCCTACTCCCTTTGCCTACACATTGGGGCTCATGGTGAAGCTCTATAGTCTGTTTGCCGATCCGCATAATTTTAACGAATTTTGGCAAAATACCAATCTCACGTTTTTAGCCATAAGTAAACTCTTTCCAATTCTTGCTGATCTGGGTATCGCGGCGATTATTTTATACATGGGCCAAAATACCCTCTCTTTGCTTTTGGCAGTTTTCTACTTATTCAATCCCGTTTCTTTAATTGATGGCGCCTGGTGGGGACAAGTTGACTCCCTCGGCGTATTTATATTTCTTATCGCACTTCTTCTGTCGCTCAAACGGCAGCCTTTTTGGGCTGGCGCTGTTTTCATGTTATCGATGATGACGAAATTACAGAACATGATTTACGGCCCACTTTTCTTCCTCTTCATCTGGCAATCTCTTGGATTTGACGGGTTAAGAAAAGCGATACTTGGTGCAACGGTTGGATTTTTTGGGTTGAATATTGAGTTCTTTTTGTCAAAAAATATGGACCGGGTGATCGCGTCATTAACGTCTAACTACGACTACTTCCCTTGGATGAGCCTCAATGCGTTTAACGTTTGGTGGATTGTTTCAGGAGGCCATGGCATGCAGGTATCCGATAAACTACTGGCAATCGGGATTGTCAACGCCAAAACCGTTGGGCTTCTTATGTTTTCCAGCTTTTATCTTTTCGCATTAGTCCGACAACGGAAAAATCTGCAGAGTTTTTTGGAAAGTTTAATCATTGTCAATGCATCGTTTTTCCTGTTCATGACCGAATCCCATGACCGATATCTCTTCCCTACATCCGTATTTCTTCTTCTCTGGGCGCCATTTTATAAAAATTTCCGCGTGTTCTCTGTCTTTTATATTCTTTTTTCTCTCGTCTATTTCTACAACCTCCATAGCGCCCTCGTCTTTAACTACCCAAATAACGGTCTACCGGGGCTTTCCCAATTAATACAACCCACCGTAACAATCACCGCATCGGTCTTACTTATCGCGCTATTTGTTATATTTCTTCTCTTTCTCACTCGTTATTCTCTTGCTGTCTTTGCTGTAATTGTTTTAGGAATCACTGCCCTCAACTTTCCTTTATACGCCAAACAGCCTATGTCTTTAACAAAATTCACTCCCTACATTAGCACTCAGGATTTTGGTAGCAGGCAAACCAACAAATCAGTCAACAGCAGTTACGGCATCAACAGTTGGAATCGTCTTTCCGTCCAGTACATGTTCTATAAGAAAGGCATAGGAACGCACACAAACTCCCGTCATGTCTTTGCTATAAACAGCAAATTTAAGCGTTTCTCAACTGATTTCGGCGTCGATACGGAATCAGGACCTCAGGCTTCCGTTATTTTTGAAATCTATGGGGACGACAAACTTCTCTTTCGATCCGAAACAATGAAAAAATACGATTATCCCCGTCATACGGAAGTCAATATCGAAGGGATTAAGTTTCTATCGCTTGTTACAACAGATGCGGGAGATGGAAATATCGATGATCATACTGATTGGTTGAACCCAATGCTGTATCCATGAAAGATAATAAACGAAAAGTGAGTCAAAATTTTTCGCGCGCAATCATCCGAGTCAGCGAGGGCGTGAGCACGAAAAAATTTTGGGCGAACTTTGTGGGATTCGCACTCCTTCTTTTTTCCATAGGCTTTAACCTGTGGATCTACCGCCTCGAACCCACTGCAAAAGTAGATCCGAATGATAATCATTTTCAATTTGCATTAGTTGATCGGACGAACCAAATCTTTGATTTTGCACCTAAAAATTGTTCAAAAAAATTGTCATTTGTCATTTGTCATTTGTCATTTCTTATTGATCACTGGGTGCCCAATTGGGCTGAAGGCTATAACCTCCCCTACTACTATTCCCACATCCCTCAAATTGCTATCGTCGCTTTCTGGCGTTCGTTACATATCGGATCTTTATTTCAGTTTTATCATTGGGTTATTTATTTTCTTCTCTCTCTATTTCCACTTTCTTTATTTCTTGCACTTCGTATCACAGGACTTTCCTGGATAACAGCCGGGGTCGGAGCATTAATAGGATCTCAAATCTCTACCGACGGCTTCTACGGCCTGGATCCAGCTTCATTCCTCTGGCGCGGGTACGGGCTTTCAAGCCAACTCTTTGCCATGGTTTTCTTACCGCTTGCAATTGCATTTGCTCTACGAGGCAAAGTGATTCCAACGATCCTCACACTTGCCGCTACCACCGCCGGACATCTTGGAATCGGTATTATTGCATTCATAAGTGTTGGTATTGTAGGATTCCGAAAAGTTTTGTGGATTTGGGTGGGCGCGGGACTGCTCCTTGCCTACTGGATTATTCCGGCATATCTTCACAATAATTACCATAATTTCTCTGTCTGGGATCCTATCTGGAAATTTGATTCGTATGGTGCAAAAGAGGTCATCACAAGACTCTTTAACGGCAACCTATTCGACTTCGGAAGATTCCCAATTTTGACAATACTTGTATTGGTGGGATTGTTTGTAAACCGAAATTTTGCCATTCTATTTATTTTTTGGGTGCTCATGTATTTCGGAAGAACAACGTGGGGGTCACTCATCGACCTTGTTCCCTTTTTGAAAGAATTTCACCAATCTCGCTTTATCGTCGGAATTCACCTAGCCGGATTGTTTCTTATTCCGATTGGTTTCCAATTTCTCTTTCAAAAATTAAAAAATATCTTTCTTGTTATCCCTATAATTATTTTATTTATTTTCATGATTTATCCCCAAACGACGCGCTATGCTAAACATAACGATTTTTTGATTAACCGCGGCAATGCGGACTATCAAAAAGTGGAAGATGACGTGGATTCTTTATTCTTAAATCTTAAATCTTACCTCTCTGCCCGCCCGGGGAGGGTATTTGCAGGGAGAGGAGGATCTTGGGGACGTGATTTTCGCGTTGCTGAAACCCCCTATTACATGTTCCTTTCTACACATGGAATTTCAACAGTTTTATGGATGCCGGAAACATGGTCACCAAGCTCTGATACCGAACAGTTCTTCAGTGAAAATCAACCGAAAGATTACGTTCTATTTAATATTAGATACGTAGTAGCGCCACCCAATCAACAACCGCAATCATTCTGGAAATTACTCAAAGAGTCACCCACCTGGAAACTCTATGAAGTTGAAACGGAAGGCTACATATCCTCCGGAGTTCGTCCGGCTATTGTCAGCAGTTCGAAAGAAAACTTTATTAATCTTGTCCACTTATGGATCCAATCAGACTATCACAAGCAAGGTCTTTACCCGCAGTTAATCTTTGACAAAGACTATCCAAAAAATTACGGCCTGCCGAATTTCAGAATGCTCGACGAAGTTACCTATAAAGTTCCGGACGGAAGCACCCACAATCTCTTTTCCGAAGTTCCCAGTTATATGTTGTCAGTTGACAGTTATCAGTTACCAAAAATTCTTTCTCAGGAATCGGACTCTGATATGGTCTTTAAAGCCAAAGTTGAGGTCAAAGAAGACTGTAAAGAATGTATTGTCATCCTCAAGCAAACCTTCCACCCGTCCTGGCGTGCCACCATCGATGGTAAGCCTGTCGAACCCATCACCGCCTTCCCCTTCTTTACCGCGGTCAAACTGGAATCAGCGGGAACACACGAAGTCATCTTTTCCTACCAACCATCGGGGATCAAAATAGCGCTCCTTATCGTTTCCGTCATCAGTCTGGGCGCTCTCTTCGCCCTCACTTCTACTGGCCAGAACCAGTGAGGCTTTCTATCCATTCAAGCTGCAAGAAAGTCCGAATCAGAATCGGCGGCTCGATATAGCCGATCCCCCATAATACCAATCCGATGCTCAGAACAGATAAGATCGCCGGAACAAGAAATTTGTAAAAAAAGCCGTTTACGTTTACTTCAAATATTGCTTCGAGCATTTTTTGATATCCTCGAAACCATGCATCAAGTTTCTGTTGTAACCGCAACATTCTTTCTGCTTGTCTTTTTTGATGCAATTCAATATTTGATATTCCTTCCATCCAATTACCTAATTTCACTCCAAGCTTATTAAGCATTGGTCTAATATGGGGGGCGACATAATGAGCTGCAATGAGTCCGAGAGCGGCTACCCCTTGCCCAAATAACATATCCGGGTATGGATGCCCACTATAATCATAAACGGAAGTCCCTGGCAGAAAACTCACTGTATAGGCTATATAACCCAAGGAGTGTAATGCCTGTATTACCACAATTGTCCCTAAAGACGACCAAAAACTAACGTTATCCGGAATCTGCTTTCCTGTAATCTTCTTAAGAACCTCGTTTGCTGCAAAAAACAACAGTCGAAGAGCAATAAACCCTACTGAAACTTCCAACATATCTCCAATATTACTCACCGCCCATGCGAGTGTTGGATTTGTAGACAACTGTTGAGCCTGGCTAAATGTCAGTCCATCTTCCCTTACAATCGCAGGATTTATTGGTAGCTGATAAGGCATATTCATTTCCACTGGATATAACCTCATATAGCGAAAAAGCTCGAGCGTAATCATGGTGAGCCCAATCAAAAACTCAACAGCTCTTGTCGGGATCAAAATATTGTCTAGCAAAGTTGTTATAAAATCGGACTTAATTTTATGGTTCTCGAGGATTTTGGAAACAACCGAGGATATTATCGAGACTTTTTCTTGCTCCGTAAATGGTGGTGCACGGTCCTGGTATTGGCGAGTGAATGCTTCTTCAACGATCGCAGTAACTGTTTCCCGTGCTACTCCCTCCTCCTTCCAGTTTACTTTTGCAAGCACATCAGCAAAATCCCGCTCAACGACGGCTTGAAGTTGGGTGATTTGGACTTGGAAATTCGGTTGTCGTGATTGTTTTTGGAACAAACCTTTCACCCTCTCCCACGTCCCCTGTATGGCATCCCCGATTGCCAGCATCATTTCGGTAGTACGCGGATTGAAAGCATAGATGGATTCGGAAGAGGGTTTTGATACGGATTGCGTTTTCTTGGTTATTACAACACCAACCGCAGGAGCACCCATCGATGTCATATGAAATTGACTCCTACTCATGTCAACTGCAAGATCTGTTCCAAGCAGGTATTTCTCATAACTTCTCGATGACAAAAATTGTGTTTTGTGAAGTTCTTGCGCTTCTGACAATATTTGTCGAAAATCACGTACCCACTGCAACTTCTTTCCTGTTTTTTTCTCTAGATATTCTTTTGCAACACCAATGGTAAAAATTCCTTTCAGCGGCTCTGCCGGTACAACTGCAATAAATTCGCCGTTTTCAGCAAGTACCTCATCAAGATTATGGAAAAATGCCGATAATTCTGTTTCTGAAAGGTGCTCTAGCGTGTGAGATGCAAAGCCTAGGGTAATCTTTCTATCACCCAGAGTCGAAAGAAGCGGATTCGTCGCTGACTCGGCAACATTGGCAGTGATAAAGCGAATGTCTTTTCCTTCACGATTAACGCGGGTTTGTGCTTCGGTAATAGAATTTACATTGATGTCAAACCCTATCAGACTGATATTTAAAGGCAATTTTACAGCCAGTCTGCTTGTCGGATTTGCAAGATCAAATAGGAAATCTCCTTTGTTGGTACCAAACTCCGCCACCACATCACCGGACGCAAGAGCTGAAAGTTTCCCCCTCTCCACCATCCATAACTCGCTTTTTCCCCAGGAGCCTGCTTTACTCTGGCCGGGGCGACGAGATACTGCTACATCAGCATAATCGCTATCATAGTTAGGTGATTCAGTCGATGTCTCTAATGAAGAGGTTCCAGGGCGATAATCGGTTAAAATTTGAAGAAGCAATGGTTTAAGAGATTCGGGGTTATCGAAGTTCTTCTTGAGCTCTTCAACAAGAGGAGTGCCGAGACGAGCGAGACGATTCATTCCCCGTCGCTCGAACGGACTCAAATAGTGAGCAAGGAAATCCCAATCGCTATCTGTTGGATTTTGACTATAAAAATCACGAAGTGCAGTAACCGTTCCGCTCCAAACATCTTGTGCTAATTGTTGTTGAGCAATTGAGAGATTTACTTCATTGTCAGGATCTACTTCCAGTGAAGTGGTATTGGCTTTGAGCGTAAGATCTGTTTTTGCAATGACAGAAATTACCGGTGCAATCGGCAAACTTTCACCGGTAAATGTGTAATGCCCTGACCCACCTGCGATAGCGGTTTTTATTGCGGCAATAATCTCATCCGTTATTTCGATGTTTCTCGGAAGTTCAATGTAGAAATCGCTCCCACTCGGTCGCCAAAAACCGATGTGTGTTTCTTTTCCGATAATATCTGCAATTGCCGGTACAGACCGATTCAAAATATATCGTAAGAAATCATTTCCGGAAGCATAACCATACTTGTCGTTAATCCATTTGAGTACTCCCGGAACTTCTATTCGTAATAAGTTAAAATTCCCTCCTGATTGATTTTCATCTTCAAGGTGGCTAAGTAAATCGGTCCTATCATGGAAGACTTCAATATTGATGTTTTGTTGGATTCTTAATATATCGACGTCATTGGATAGTACCGGATCAAACAATATCTCTGAGAAGAACTGCAACAAACCCTGATCCCCTTGGACGCTATCAACAATGTCAACCATTTCACGGTGATACGTTTTGAGCCTGTTTGCGAGAAGTCCGGCGGAAAGCACAGGTTGAAGTCCGACATCAACAGTATCTGGCACCTCGCGGGTTATGTGCACGGATGCAGGTCGATAGACAATGGCGTCCCCTTCTTTGTAAAGGCTTTTGACTTGGTTTGCGGCAGCCTGAACGCGACTAACCAACGCATCATCAACTAAGCTTTGTGTGAGAATGCTGAATTCATCACCACCAGTTCGGACTACAATGTAGTCTTCTCCTAATTCTTTTTCAATTGCCGCAATGACGTCATAAATGAGGTAATCTCCCACAATATTCGAGGGCTGCCCGCCAACATCGTTTGCGCCGCGGATATTCGTGAAGTCAATCGTCAAGGCGTTGTAGCTATTACCAAGGAGATACCGAAGCACGAATGATCGGAAGACCGGGATAGCTGACCTGTTATTTTTATATTGGGCTTGAACTTCTTCTGTTATAGCAGGGTCTTGCGGCAAGATGGCAGAGGGTAAAACTTTCTGGAAACCAGGATCGATTAATCGGCGCTTAATGAACGAGGTAATTTGATCTGCATTTGGGAGGACGCTGAGCTTATCAAAATCAATAGAAAGGTTTTCCAGGACTTTTTCTGTCATAGCATCAACCGATGGTGGCGATCGACCGGTCGGCTGAGGAGTTTGCGGTGTCGCTGGAGGCAGAAGGCTCGGGAAGAATCGCCCGAGAAACTGCCGAATCGGCGCAATCCATCCTTCCCCTACTTTCTGCAATTCCAAAAGCGGCACGGAAAATTCATAGCGTCGGGTATTACTTCTTTCAATCCAGTCCTCTTTTGTCCCGACCTTTGCGTAATTCCAAAAGACATAACTATCGCTATATCCAAATTCTGCTGAATCACCACCTTCTGTTTCTATAATCCCGTCGACCCCAATTTCTCGCATAAAAGTCGTAAGCGCGAGATTCGATGGACTTCCTAACCACTGCAGATAGGAATACCCTTGAATATACATTGTGCCAAGGAGATATCGAGGGTCAATTTCTGTAAGTTCACCTGACTCAATCCGGTTATAGATCGAATTCAACAAGCGAGTATATTCAGTTTCATGATTGGTGTATAAAGCATGAGTCATTCCGGTTAATGATTTAATATGCTCTAAACGCTCTGGCTTGCGCCCAAACCACCAAGAAATGTACGCTTTCACAAGGGCCGGAGGAACTCTATTTCGGGCATCGAGTAGGGATGCTCGGTAAGGAATAACTGCAGTTACGAAACCTTCGCCCTCCCCTCGTGTTCTTCCGTATAATTTTGCTTGCGTTTGATCATCTGTAGTGTATAGACCCACTCCAAGAGTCTGTCCTGCATCTGCATCGTCGTCTAATTCCTCGTCATAGTTTAAACGCACTGAAAGCGGCTTTTTTGACCCGTGCCAAAGTACAATCTCGTCAGGCCGTGGAGAATTAATATCAACCGTCAGTGGATCTGTTTGCCCCAAAACAAGAAGGGGAACAGCTGCATCATTAATGACAATCTCGCTTACTGTGTTTGTGTTATCAAGTTTCTTTCGTATGGTAAAGGTTTTAAAATCAGGAACATTCGTAATAGGTGCAGTGGTACTCCCCGTGTCTACTCCCTTCTTGCCAAACAAAGATCTGACTCTATTTGCCGCCTCCGCCTTGATAACTCCCTCTAGCTCCCACAGCGCCTTCCACCAAAACCCAATAAACTCTCGAGTAAGCGAGCGAGATTTCGCTGGCCCCTGGAAATATTCTTCATATACGGCATCGTATGGCCTCAGCGTATCTCCCGGAAGAATACCTTGGTTTCGTAAACTCAACTCTTTTTCATAATCAGCATTGTGAGCCTGAATCAAACGTAATCTTGTCTGCCACAAATCTACTTTTCTCTGTGCAGTAGCAGTAAATGGTATAAGAGCTGGCTGAACCTTGACTGCCCCAGAGTTGCTTTGACCACTTGGGTAGTAGTACTCTATTACATTCTTTCCTATCGTACTTACAACTGGTCTGCCAGACATATACTCACTGTCACTTTGAAAAGAAGTCAAAACTACTACAACAACTATTTTGTCATTCGGCAGTTTCACTAAAGCAAAATCGTGCGCAACAAATATTTTATCGGCCGGACTGCGAATATTACCAATCATGTTTGCAACAGCATCTTGGTCAACACCTAGGTCAGTACCGCTTAGCGTCCATTCTGCATCGTCTATAGAAGACGGTGCGGACATGAAAGACCACAAAAGGTTGGTACTTTCATCTGAAAGTCCTAATCGGTCGGAGGCAAAAAGTTCCAAGAGTTCGCCGAGTGATTTTGCGGTTACTAATCTGGGAGATACGCTAATGTCTGTGATCCCCCAAGAGGAAAAATTATCCTTGAACGTATATCCCTGATGAGATTCTACGAATTCTGTAAGAATTTGTGTGGCTTCTTCGTCGTGATTTACAACCATGGCTGATAGTAATTCACGAATATTTTTCGTACTATTTTCTGGAATTGCCGCCATAGCTTCTTCAAAAGGCATTCTTTGATTGTCCACCCACCGCAAAACGCTCATGGCAATTGGTATTTTTACGGTAGAAGCAGCATGCACCGGAATATCTTCATTTATTTTTATTGTTTTTGATATATTGTCGTCGAGTTCATACACATACACAGACACCAATCCATCTGTCTGAGAAACGGCATCTTGAATAGTTGCCGTTAAAGACTGAAAAGCTTGTTGTTCTGCTATTTCTTGAGCATTTTCTACCTCGAGATTGGTTTCATAAATATCTGTTGAAACAATATCTCGAACATATTGATAGTATGCAACTGAATCTTCAACATCTTTTTGTTCGTATGTCCATTCACCCTGTCTATATCGCCCATCCCACGTTGGCAAAGCTCCTTTACCAAGAAGCACGCTATATGTTTTGAGAAACGGTAAATCGACATCAAGTTTTGTATCGACAGGTAGGAAGGTTATACCCTGAATGCCGGCAGTCAGATGTGCTAGAAGACCGCTAAGCTCGTTGGCATAGCCTACTCGTCTTTTATCTTTCACTATCTGATCACGAACAAGCATTTCGTAGAGAATCCCCTGATTCAGTTCGCCGTTCGGACCAATCCAAGGTGTATCTGTCATAAAGCTCGAACTATTTTCTAGTTCGAGCATTATGTTTTGAAAATCAGTTAATACGCTAGTAAACCCACCTTGCGCTACTCCCCGCGCCGCCTGATCAAGGCCAATTATTACAGCAACTTGCCCCATTCGTATTGTTCTTCCAAAATGGCTATTGCCCAAAAGTCCACTACCTGTTCTTAAACGAACGTACCACTGGAGCTGTTCACCATCCATCGTCTCTGTTTTTCCTTTTTCAAATGCGGTAACCCAAATTGGATTTTCCTCAGTTCCATAGTTATATTTCAGATCAGCAATCGATGTTATTTCAATTCCATTCGGATACAAACTATCAATCAAATTAATAAATCCATAAAACCCCCCTAAATTAACTGAGTCAACGGGTCTTCCCAAAAACCACTCATACCGATAGCGGACATTTGTTAGGGGCGCACGCGGATCAGTTTTATCAACTCCCGGTAACGCATTGTTTTCATCTATATCAAGCGTATCAGGATCATCGATAGGCTCTGTCCACGTTGATTCATTTATCCATTTCCCATCGGCCATGATGACTCTCCGAGGAACAAGCATTAGTGATATTTTTCCGGTCTTAGTATTAATAAACAAAACAATATTCTGATCAGTTCGACTCTTGCTAAAGGGCAACTCATTGCCTTCTGTCCCCATAGCGCTATAGGGACTATCTGCGCTTCGTGCGTCCATACCGAGAATTAATACGGTAACTATGGGATCCTCAAGCATTTTCCTTTTTTCTTCTTCAGATGGGTTTGGTTTTCCGTCTTTTGAAACCCTTTGCCAAAAACGATCTCCTTCTTCTGCGGCTAATTCAGTTCGGTGACGCACTGCATAGGAATGTAAAGGTTTAGAAATAAATGCAATGAATGGATTTTGAGCATTACTCGTCTGGTCAAATTCTTGCACAACTGTTTCTTCATATAAAGACTGTGCAGCAGGGACATCATAATTAATTGTTTGTACTATGGCCGTCGGCTCTTTTACTGGCATTTGTGGTGTCGGTGTAAATACAACGTTGAGCCAAATGACGGCGCTCAAGAGGCCGTAAGCAAAAGTAGGGACGCCTATTGTCAAACCGGTGGCCCATTTAATGACATTGATAAATGTCTTACGATTTACAAATTTTTCACGAATCCCATTAACAAACGCCTGCGCCCTGTCTCTTAACGACCTGCTTTGGATTTCTTTTAACTCTATTGTTTCTTCTGGTTGCTGCGTCTCAACAATTGTTAATTCCGTTGCTGCACGGGTAATAATGTCTTCTCGAAGAGCAGTTAATTCTGCAGTTCTGGCTTCCGCTTCAAGTCTTCTTTGGATTGCTGCCTGTTCTGCAAGACCTTCTGTTTCAAAAATTTCCTGCCTGGATAATTGACCAAAAATCTGCAATCCTTGTTCTCGCGTCATGGTGGGAAGCTCGGCAACAATCGTTGCAAAATCTATTTCATCTGCTTCTTTGAGCATTGCAGCGACAATTTTTCGACGCTCAATTTCAGCTTTTCTATCAGGATACAAAAGACCACGAAGTTCACTTCGAAGAGATGAAGCTAAACTATTGAGCGTCATACCAAGGGGCGCAATCTGTTCGTTGGTGAACCCGTGACCCTCAAGCGATCTAAGAATAATTACATTGAGTTCTGTTGTTGATGCGCCGCGGATGTAAGCTTGCGGATATGCATTATCTTCTGATGCGTAAAGATCAAGGAGTACTTGGCCATAGCGATTTTTCACGTCTTCACTCAAACTTGCGAGTGCTTCAGTTCTTTTTTGTAATGCTTCAATAAGTAACAATCTATTGTTAACTAAATCTTTCTGTCTCTGCGCTTCTTGAGCTAGTTCAAGAGCTTCAGCCTCCTGTTTTTGGGTAAACCAGGTGTCCAAATTCGCAGAAAACTCTTCGAGAGCGTTGTTGGTATTCTCAAGCCGATCAACGCTGCGGACTCTGGACAGTAACGATCGCTCGGCGAGCATGGAGTTAAGCGCATTCATGAATGAGGCAGGAGTTCGGGGAATTTGCCCGCCGGACGTACGCACATCAATGCCGTTTGCAACTAAATCCGCATGTACTTTTGTGAGCGCCTCTGAAACTCCTTGCATACCAGAAATCGCTCCTATCTCCTGCAGACGATCAGTGACACCAGAAAGTAGCAAAACGATTTGATCTCGCAATCCTCCTCTCGCTTGCGCTTGCTCTGCCCTTCGAGCAAGTTCTTCAGCAGAAGGCTCTGTGGAAACAGGAGCAGCAGGTGGTTTCGGCTCGCTCGAGGGTTCTGTTGATTCTGCTAGTTTTTTCGCCGTGTTGACAACATCAATTTTCACCTGAATTTCATTAATCAAGTCCTGAATTTCTTTACCCATGCGGAATGCTTTGAAGGCCGGTAAAACGCCGGATTCCAGCGCGTCCTGAAGAGCTTCGAGGGAGGCGGGGCTCCGGAGACGATTGGCTTTTTGTTGAATTACAGGTAACACTACTTTTTGAGCAATATCTTGTGCCTGGTCAATCGTTTGAGCGGTAAATCGAATTCTCCCAAGGTTTACACCAGCATTCCTCACGCTCTCAACCAGAGTTTTAAGTTGTTCGCGCAGTTGAATACCCAGATTTTTCGGCACGGGCGGCGCAATTGGTGGTGGTAGAGCTGGGGGAATGATATCACTGCTTTGTTTAGCCTGAACAAGTGCGTTAACTGCTTCCGTTTGCTGCTTAATCTCTTCGGTAGTTGTTAATCCGTTGAGCAGTAAAGGATTTTGATAATGCTCTTTGAAGTACAAATTATACTCTCTCAACGCGACCCCATATTTGAAAAATTCAACCATCTTTTCTTTCCATTGTGTATTGTCCAAATCAGTATCAGATGGAATAACCCGAAGGGAATTTGCGTGAGCATACGGTCCATTACTCCTTATGAGATTATTGATTTTATTGTTCATCGACACTACTCCTCTATTATCGATCGTAGCCAGTCGGGTGACGTCTACACGCGGATTACCAGATACGATTTCAACTCTGTCAATTTGGAATATATTAAGGTCATATGAATCTGGGCTAAAAGACGCTGCAATCATGCCCGGCTGCACTGGTATACCACCGGTATCTACAACTACACCGTTTAGTACAATTAATCTTGAAGGATTAGTAGTTGCCACCGGCGCGGGAGCGACTGCGGGTGGTTGCGGAGGCGGAGGAGCGGGTGGTGGAGCTGACGGGAGATTTTTTTTGGCTTCCGCAACAATTACCCGAGCCGCCATTTCCACAATCTTTTTCATTTGATTTGGAGCTATATCTCCTCGTGCTTTTTCAAGCGACGGTTCAAACTGTATGGATTGATTGATTGCGTCGATGATGCTTCCTGTTACAACCGCCTCGCTATCTCCACGAGTGAGCTCTGTCGTTGCTTGGGCAACAAGCTGTGTTTTTAATCCCGCTAAGTATGATTCAACCAGTAACTCTGGCGCTGATTTCTGTTGCTGCTCACCAAAGTTTTTCATTTCTACCCAAAAGAATTTGTTTGTTTCTTTCCCGCTTGTATCCAAAAGCATTGCCGCAGCAATGTCTTTCGGCCAAATGAAGCCTGAAAAAGCGCCGACATTCCAAGCGGAGGGAACCGTGTAGATTCTAACTTTCGTCTCAACCCCGTCTATCAATGCCGTTCCTTCAACTTTCTCCTTTGACAAAGCGACGGTAATATCATGACGAACCTGCGTATCTCTATTTTGTGCTAGTTTGGTTCGCATTGCCGCTTGGAAAAGCTGTCTTCCTTTAGTCCCAAATCCGAGAATCGATAGTGTTTTATCCGAGCTTGTTATCGTCTGCAACCGATCAGGTGTAGCTGTCGGCGCAGAGGGTTGAGCTGGCGCGGGTTGAACGGCTAGTTCCGGTGTTTTGGCCGCTGGTGCAGCATGCGATTGTAATAGATTAACAATGGCTACATATTCTGCAGATATCTGATCCGGTGTTTTATTTGTCGCGTCGATACGTAAATCGTATCCTAAATTAGTCACCGTAGCGCCGTGCTGAAGCAAAATCTGCTTATTTTCCTCCGAAAGAGTCTTTCCGTCGAAACCTATATCCGTTACGGGCCAACTTTTTCCACTGGCATCCGAATACACAGTTGTAATGTTTTTATTGCGCAATACATTCCCAGCTTGCACCAAGGGAGCCTCAAAAATTGCCTCAACAGGTCCTAAGGTATAGGTAATTTTTGCCCGCGCAAAATCATCTTGAATAGCTTTTTCCGTTAAATCTTTGAATATCGGATCAGTCCGTAAATACTCTTCATACAGTTTCAAACGTGCATCGGCATCTGATTGTGTATTAATTACGCCCATTGCTGCTTCAACCGGCGCAATCGTACTCCATGCCACAGGGATAAATTTACTTCCCGCTCCCGGGTACGGATTTGTGACAAATCCAGCCGGCGGCTCATAGGGTTTAATTTGTGTAACTAATTCAGCAGTTTTTGTACGCGACCATTGCGCAAAGAGCGCAGAGTCAACATCATCATGTTTGATCACTTCTAATTCACTTTGTATAGCATTTGATATAGCGTCTGTCGTTGTAAAATTGAGAGCTGAAACCCGACTGACTATTTCTGACTGGATTTCTTTGGTAAGGAGGCTATTAAGAATAGTAAATGCATTCGTTCGCTTTTGTTGAACCGCACGGCCCTCTTTGACAATTTTTGCAACCTCCGATCCCGGATTAAGCCGCTCAACCATAGAGAGGAGCACTTGCGGCCAGCCCGGTGCAGCAGGTAATACGCGCTCCCCAACCGGCGCTTCTACTGTGCCGATCGCAATCAAAGCGTCGCGACGAGCGCGTGCCAACGGGTACGCGGATTGGCGAAGGCTAATGGAGAGATTAAGCGCTTCTTGTGCAACTGCCTGCTCTGTCCGAACAGTTGCAATTGCTCCCGTGAGGGTAGCTGGGTACATCTGCATGAATACACGATAATCAATGCTTACAAACACATCCCTGTAATCTTCAAATTTCTTGATGCGCGTGTTATTTGCTTCGATAAGCAGTCCTAGTCGGTAATGTTCTACCTCCAGAGGCGTATCTATCACATTGTCAATAACTCCTGAATCCTCATACTGTTTCCGCTGCGCTTCAAACCGGGCGTTCTCCTCGCGCATTGCAATAATTTCCTCCAGCCAGTATGTCCGCATCGCCTCGATAAGAGCAGCATTCTTCGGCGTACTTTCAAACTTGTCGAGATCCTTCTGCCATTTGTCAGCTATGTCTCTGGTTGTATCGCGCCACGCTTTATTTTGCTCATAACCCCATACAGCAATCCCGTAGCCGTCATCAGCAGTCGAGGAAAGATCGCTGTAAAGGTTTTTCCGCGCAGTGTAATACTCTTGGAGCGCTGCATCTGTAACTGCGCCTGCGTAGTAGCCGATAAGTTGGCTTGCCCAACCGGCAACCTTATCCTGGAACTTTCGTCCTACCCCGAAGAACGACGCGAAACGCTGGAGAACTTCCGCGGTATCCGGCTCTGCAGAGAGAGCAGCAAGCTTTGTCTTCTTCTCATTTATTTGATTCGTTACAGCCGACAGTTTTTGTTGCAGATCAGGAATTTCACCGATGCGTATATCCGGATCCTTAAGTTTTTCGAATTTATCGATTCGAGATTGAAGATTCCCCTGTTCTCCTTTAACTTCTCCAAGGCTTGCCGCGAGTCGATCATGACGGCGCTTGCTCTGTTGTTTTTGTGCGTCGGCGATGAGTGTCTCCTGCCCTTTCACCTGCAGTTGCCAGACCGCGATATCAAGTTCGTTCGTTCCAGTCGCAAAATCAACACCGCGAGTAATTAACTGTTGCAGCCGAGCAATTTCTGCAGTCGCACCGTCGATACGTGCTTGCTCTATCTTGAATGTCGCATCGAGCGGTGTATATTCAGTCTGAAGCTTCCCGACTCTCTCTGTAATATCAGCCAGTCGTTGAGAAAGCCGATTGCGTTCTTTTTGTTTTTGAGCAATTATCTTCTCAGTGCTTTTTCTTTCCCGCTCTAACGAAGCCAATTCCCGTTCAAGAGCTCGCCTCCCATATAAATCTGGGTCGACAATTGCAGCCCAGACTGCGTCGAGCCCACCGTAAAAGCCTGGCCGATCCGTCACGTCCCACGCTTTGAGACGGTCCTCGAGGAGTTGTTGTTTTGCCGTAAGTCTCACCTCTGCCTTTTCCTGATTAGCTCGGGCTGTTTCATCGAGCTCGATTCCGTTGAGTTCCAATCGCAGCGCACCGTCTCGCACAAATTCGGCGAGTGCATTCACTCTCTGGGGAATTCTTCCAATAATGGTCAAAACTCGTGAAATAAATGGCGTCCCGACCTTCTCCTTCGTTTGCTTCTCAAGATCTGAAATTTGATTGTCGAGAACCTGTACTGCCCGCTGGGCTAACCCAGTCTTGGTCAGCGTTCCGTCAGCGTTAAATAGCGGACCAGCAATAACGTCTTTTTGAGCACTCCTCCGGGCGGATTTGAGCTGATCGAGTTTTTTCGAAAGCTGCCCAAGTTCAGCTTTGTTGGTTGCCCGAGAGAGCCACCGCGTCCAAATGCTGGAACGGAAGGAAGCAACGAAATCTATATAGGCGTGTGACTGTCGCTCACTCCATTTGGTAAGCGTATCGGACATATCGGGAACCAAATCCCGGGCAAGTTGAGCATTTTGCCTGGTTAAGAATCCGAAAGAAACCGTTGCTGCGCGTGGTGCCCATAAGAGTTGTTTGGTTGTCCATGTTCCTGTTCGCGAAATCCAAGTTCCGACAACTCGTCCCCCGGCCACAAACCACTCGGCCCCACGCGGATCAAGAGTCTTCCAAAATCCTTTCCAAAGCTCACTGACAAGATTGATTTTCTCCGGGGCTGCATCATTGACAACCGGCTCAACAACGGCAATCTCTTTTCTTCTAAATAGATCTCTCAATCGGTCAAAGAGACTCTTTCTTGCAGGTGTCGCTGCAGTGACTGTTGTCGCAATACTTCGAGATGCAACTGCTTGCGCAATGATTGCCCCGGAAACCTGAGGTGAGTCGAGAATATCGACTGCGGCATCAAACGTTATTCCTGTCTTAACCACAATTTCGTTGATTGCGCTGTTATAGGGATCAAGGAGCTGGGCTACTATTTCTTGATACGTTCCACCGCTTGTCAACGCAACTTCAACGGCTTTTGTTTCAAAGTTAGAAACTGCAATAACCATCGCTTCATCAGGAGAAACTAAGGCACCCGGTAGTGCAGTAGAAAGACGCCTGGAAACATCAGCTCGGTGAACAACATCAAAATTAATCGCATCGACGCTTACTATATCAGACTCTTCTGGTGCAAGCGTTCCTGTAGAAAGAATTCTCTGGGCAGAAACAATGCCTGAAATAATCTCTACTCGTTGGGAATCAGTCAATAAGATGAGATTTGCACTTCCGTCTGCTGCTTTAGGTAATCCTGCAAGCATCGTCCTGGTAGAAGTTATCACCTGATTCAGTCTAACCGGACTAGTGAAATCAACTGCTGGACGAACGACAGCAACAGGTGCAACTCCACCTGGTAGAGGAAGATCTTCTGTAGAGACAATTGGTTGACGTACGCGAAGCTCTTCGAATACTCTGCTCCACTGGGCTCGAGCTATTTGGTCCTCTGCTCGTGCTCCTCCAAAGTAGCGCTCGGAAAAATCGCTTGCCGCGTAGCGGTCTGCGAGTAATTCAAGATATTGGTTGTGGCTGGTCGGTTCGGTAACAGGCGTCCCTCCTCGAGCACCAGCGAGAAGTTCAATAAATTCGTTGTAACTTCGCAAACGAGAAATGCCCAGTTCCCGTTGAAGTTCTGCTATGGGTATGCCGGACTTCTCGCTTGCCTGACTGAGAATTTTTTCAATACGAATCTGCCCATCCACGACGGTATCGTAGACTGCGCGAAGTCCATCAACAGGTGTTTCGTTAATTCGGGATAATTGAATTTGCGCTGTGCGCTCAGACTCAATTCTGGCAGCCTCCATAAGCGCCGTCACTTCGGTACGTGCAGTTCCCGTCACGCGCTTGGTAAGCAGATCAGCAAGTCTGCTTGTGATATTCTTTGTTACCGCCGTTGCTCCACGAATCGCTCCTCTGGTAATCTCTTCACGGACAAACTCTGTTTGATACTCTCGGAACACCCGGTCGACGACATTGCTTGCATTGACGCCAGATAGTTGCCTTGGATCATTGACGCGCAACCACTGTTCGTATGATTTTGTTTCTAAAAGTTTGTCAACTTCTGCATTCGTGTAGCCTTTATCGAGAAGTTCACGTTTTATTGTTGCGCTATCGACGGTGCGGGCCCACACACGATTTCTCGCGGTTTGCTGGATGCTCGTTTCCAAAAGTGTCCGTTGCCCATTCACATTTACCCAATGAGTATCAAAGAGCGGCGTCATATCAACTTGCTCCACTCTCCCCTTAAAGACGACCATGACCTCTTCCGGGGTAAGTCTGGTCCCTTTGTATTGATACCCTACGAGAATTTCAGGTCTATTCGGATCAAATTGGATAAATTCCTTCTGCCATAAAGAAATATCTTTAACTAGTTCTCCCGGGGTAATTTCACCATTCGGCCCAACTTCGACGATTCTGAATCCATCCGCCTCAATGATTCCAAGAACTTTCAGTCTTTTCCCGCTCGCAGTAAGACTTGTAGCGCGTGATCGAACCACTTCACGAGCGTACAAATCATATGAAATCACATCATCAGCAATAGTAACAACGAGTGCTTTATCTTTCGGAACCGTTCCCATTCCATTATTGATGAGTGTTGTAGCGCTATCTTCAATAACGAGCTTTGTCGGAGTAGAAATCGGCGGAGACGTATCGCCGAAACGTGAAAGGCCATTGAGACTCGCAGCAACTTGAGCTGTTGCCGTTGTATGAACCCCTTGCCGGGCAAGAAGTTCAAAGCTGGTAATTTCAATGGACCTCCCTGATATTTCAAGATCCCCCGCTTGTAAGAAACCACGCCGTTCAACGGGAATGCCGGCAGCTTCGAGCATATTTGCCCCTTCTGTTTGAAGAACAATCCTGCCAACTGCGTCTTGGTACATTTCTCCCGTTTCACCACCGCGATGCGCAAGGGCAATGGTTACCCCGTCGGCACCAATTTTTATACTGTTACCAGGCACCGTGGAATTATAAATTTGCCAAAATCTTCGCAACCCCTCATAACGAACCGTGAGTGATGCGGCGCTATCTGCAAGCACCGTATCGCTATACCCAGTAGAACGAAATGTATCAAAATCAGCAATTACTGTATCAGGGCTACCTGTAAACTTTTGTTTGACAAGATTGAGAGCATCTCGTGCGACTCGATTTTCCGGAATATCAACAAGCTTCCCTAACTCAGAATCAACAAGCGCTTCGTAGGAACGGCGAACGAGCGTTGTATCGATAGGTTGAGCAACTTTACCGTTTTCTTTAAAAAGAACCTGCGTATCCCGACCTTGACTGACGCGCTCGTTATATGCTCTGGCAAACTCTCTGACTGGCTCGAGGCCGAGTACTTCACCGACGATATCAACAACGCGGGCACCAACAGTCTGACCGAATTTAGACTGCAAACCTGCAAACATTGCAGGATCATTAAGCCGGCTGATTGCAACAGGCGGATCAACAGAGACACTCCATGTTTTACCGACAAAGGTTTGAATTTCATCGGTGAGCCATTTGTTAAACTCGGGTGCGCCGTTAAAAATCTCGGCAAAGACTTCTGCATGTGGATTATTTGCAGCAAGCCGTTCTCCGAGAATCTTACCCCACGCGGTGCTATTTATATCCGTGACGACTACAAATCCGCGACCGCCATTTTTGGCGGTGTTGATATACCGTCGTACTTGAGAAGGATCGACTTTTTCGTTTGTACGTATATCAAACCATCCATTTTGTGAATCAAATCGTAACACTTTCGTCTTGTTAAAAAGCCCGCCGCTTTTATCTTTAATGAGATTGGCAAACTCTTGAGGAGCATTACCTCCAGGAAAGCTATCAAGCGTAATTCTTCCAAGCTCTGCGTTCCACAAGTCAATGAGTCGGTGTACAACTGATGTTTTTCCAGCACCGGCGAGTTTTTCGAGCGTGGTCGGGTTATTGGTTGATAAGCCCTCCAAAACAAGTTTGACTTGATCTGGAGTGAGTGTGACGGGTTTGTCGAACGCCTCGTTTGCAAAAAGGTCAATAAATTTGTTGGCTCTCTCTATAGAACGCGCAGTATACCCATCAATGCCTGATTTTGCGCCCAAATACCTTCCTTTTTCCCCGATTATTTCTATTGGACCAACACCTTCAACTACCTGCTTTGCGTAGGTATCGACGAGTTTTCCGTAATCTCCGGTGATGCGGTTGATAATTTGCTGCGGCCCGCGACGTACCGCCGCACCAACTCGATCTAAGAAGTCTCTTATACGGGGCTCTGCCCGTGTTTCTGCTGCTACGTGAGGTGCCACTGCTGCAGCAACAGGTTCACCACCAACCTGATGACTTGCCCACGCTGCAATTGTCTCCGGTGTTGAGTAAAATCCGAGTCGCTCGGTAAGATTGCCGCGAAGATTAAGAGCTTGTGCAACTCTCCCCCTGATCGAGTTTGTGTAGGAAAATTCTAGTTGGAATGCCTGAACACTTTTTTCAATATTTGTGTATGTTGCTCTCTCCCTGGCAACATCAGTTAACACCCTGGTTACACTTCGGGGGGTAACTCTTTGGAGTTGTTCCATATTGGAAAGTCTCTCTTGAGCCAAAGTAAGTCTTTTATTTGCTGCCTCAAGCGCCGATGGCTCCCTCCCCGCTCCCCTTAGCTCTTGGGCAACGAGTCGCAATCGTTCAACTTCTCCACTTAACCGGGTAATTTGCGCATCAAACTGTTCACGCGGGTGTGTAATAAGATAAAGTTCGTCTTCAATAAATTGACGTTCGTTTCCGGATTTAGCTAACTCATCGAGTGAGAGTTTTAGCTGTGAGTGTATGCCGCGTTGAATTGCAGTCTGAGTTTTGATTGCAACTTGTTCTTTGACTGCCGTTATCTCTTCCAGTTTTGCATTGTAGCGACCTTCATATTGAAGTTTCTGCCCTTCGGTAAATCCACCAACATTTTCTTTCGTCAAACGCTCGAATTCTGTTTGAAGTTCTTTCAGTTTTGCCGATTCTGCTGCCGCTTTACTCGCATCACTTCGTGAAACAGACTGGAGTGCTACTCTTTCTGAAGAAATTTTTGCTTGAACCTCAAGAATTTTACTCGTTGCCAAGTCAAGACCTCTCGGGAGTATATCGGCTCTTCCTTTTAGTGCTTTATATTCTTTAAGTGCGGCACTCAATTCTTTTTGCGCATTGGTCCATGATTCAGGCCTACCCGAGAGCCGTATGCCGTTCGCGTTTCCTTCGACAAAACCTACCTGAAACATTGCTTCTCGAAGCCTTGTGGCAATTTCTTGACGCAGAGACAGATCGATGGGTTTTTCAACACCGTCTATTTTTACAAGTTTGCCGTTTTCATTTACCCGCAGTTCTTTTGCTAACAGTTCCACCTCCGCAAGTCTCTCACGCGGCCCTTCACTTACAGTCGGTCTGGTTTCTGCCTGGGCATGGCCTTTGAGAGATAATCCAGCAAATGAAAGCGCCATGAGACAATTTTGATCCGGCGCTTTTCCTTGAAGTACCGGCGCGCATGCGCTTGCGGCAAATGCGCTGTTAACGGTTTTGTCGGCTCCCGCAATGACATTGGCTTGTGGTCCATAGATAAAATTAGAGGGCGCAAATAATCGGTATCCACCCAAAACCGCCATTGTGCTACTTATTGCGCAGTTGACACCATCACCTTTCGAACAAGCTTCGTATGCTGGTACCCCGAAGGCAACGACCTGCGCTCCACCGAGAACGCGATTGGCAACCGGAGATTGCGTGAGACGAATCAAAGGATTAAACACTGCTCGAAAACCCTCTTGAGTCGTAGGTGCTACCTGCCTTCCAATTGCAGCAATTGCTTTTTCTTGCGCGTCTTTGGTAATTGCATCCGTTACTCCCTGTTTAACTGAATTTGCCGAAACTTTTCCTACTGTTACTACAACTCCAGGTTCAGCTCCAACGAGAGCAAGCGATGTTGCACCCTGAATAAGCGCACTTCCCGCCACAAAAGTCATCGCACTGCTTCCGGCACAGGAGGCTCCTTGCTCAAACGAACGAATCCCGTAACAAACCTCGGCTGTTTGAGCAAAGCTATCTCCGGTCATCTTTGCAGACAACATTGTCGAGACAACTTGAGGACCGACTTTCCAGGTCATAACCGCAGATCCCAACCGCGCCATAGAACCAATCCCCAGCCCCAACGTTGCGGTCTCACCGACAATTTGGCCAGTCTGCATGAGGCGGCCACTCGTTCCCTCCCACCACGTTGCGAGACTGTGGTCGCCAGCTTGCCACTTTTTATCCGCTTCCCCCGTGCGAAGCACTCCTCGGATTGAAGACCCATTCGTATGCTGGTTGAGCCACAATCCTGCTTGAACGAGTTGATTATCCCAGTCGATAGATTCTTTTAAGCCGGAATAGTCAAAACCCAAAAGCACCTGATCAACATGACTAGCTTGGTCACTGACATTGGAGCTTGCTAGAAGGTAATCTATATCATCTTTAACAGTGAGATAATCTTGAAATTGACCAACCCGACACTCATCAATATCCGAAATCCCTTGCGATTTGCATTTTTGCATAACCGAAGATTTCTCAAACGATGCGTCATAGTATGATTTTGTTTGTGGCGGTAACGAAGATATATATGCATCATAGAAAAGTTTTTGTGTCTCTTTCGTGAGCTCCTTCTGTTCATTCAAACACGTCTCTCTATCTGAAATGCCTGTAAATCGAGTGCAACCGCTCGCGCTCGGCTGCGTAACTATTCCTTTCAGAGTTTGTGCGACTGTTGTTGAATCTATCTTTCCGCTTGATATACCACGGGAGAGCCAGTTTGGATCATCAGCAAAAAGCGCAGTGATACTCTTCTCAACCGGACTCTGGAATGTTTTCCGAATAAAATCTCCGCTCCACCATGGTCCGTCAAGAACAATATCATTTTGTAAATCATACGCAGCAGCACGTTGGATGTTTTGAAAATCTTCAATCGTAACATTTGGGTTTGACTCTCGGTACGTTAAGAATGCTTGAGCCACTTCCGGGGCAAAGTTGCTCTTGACATACGAGGTGACGTTCTTGTTGTAGAGTTCGTAAAAATTCTCTTTATCTTCTCTGCCTTTCTCTCCGCTATCCCAGATCGTTCGGATTTCATACGTGTCTCCCTCTGTCTTAACCGCTTCACGCCTGACATAAAGACCGGTCACTGCGTCCTGCTCAATATATGATTTACCGGCAATTGCAACGCGTTCAATGCCCGTCGCCGGATCAATAACGCGAGTTCCCTCAACACAATCTCCTTTGCTACAGATTCCTGAATCACAAGTTTTGTTTATCGTCGCCGTCCCGTGGAGGTTTTTGATGACCGTAGCAACCCCTCCGCCGTCGGGAGTACACTGCGCAATTTTTTCTGGAGCAAGTTGGATAAACCCAAGCCATTGCTTTGCCGGTGTCACCTTTTGTTCAAATCCGCCGACCGGGGCGGGAATATAATCCGGAAGGAACTCTTCGGGGAGAACACCGATGAGAATTTTTTGTGCCGCTGCCGCATCGTCACACTCCCTGCTCTCCCGTCTTTCGGCAAAATTACGAGAAACCGCATCGCGGCAATTTTCGATAACGACACTTGCATTGCCGGACTGAAGTGCTTCGAGAATGGGGAGGTACTTTTGCTCTATCTTTTTCCTCGACTCTTCTGCCGCAGCCAGAAGTTTCGGTATCGCGGCGTCTGCTTCGCTACGTAGATTTTCCGGAAGTTTTGCTCTGTATTTGGCTGCTTCACTTTCATTTCCGGCAATCTTCGCGTTAATGTAGTTTTCGTAGTTTGTATAGTTGGTTGTGACAGCAACTGCAACTTTCGGATTCCAACTCTTGAGATCACTAAGTACCTGATTTGGATTAACGCATGCTACACCGGGAGTTTGCTTACATTTCTCCCACTCAAATTTTGCGTTTGCATATTCAACAAAATATTTATTTTGAACATGGTCGGTAAAATTTTCATCTAACGCTTTTTTATCTCCGTAGAGTCCCCCTGTTTCAATAAATGCCTTGTTCATTGCCAGTTGATATCCACTGCACCCTATCGACCCAAAGCTTGCCCCGCTTCCGACCTTACACTGTTCATATAATTCTTTTTTTTCAAAATATTCCCCAATGGCAAGTTGAGCTTTCAATGGCTGACTTAATTTGGCTTTTTGAACAGAGTTGAGTATTCCAAGATTACTCAGCGCTTGATCTTGGCACGATGTACTGTTCGCATTTGGCTGCCCCATGCACGTCTCAAATTTTTTCTGAGACTCTGCCAGTGCGTTTTGTTTTTTTGCATACAAATCAGCCAAACGCTCATTAGTGATTACATAGTACCTGCCTCCCAAAACGAAATATTCACCTCGTTCAAGTTTATTTGCTTCTGTTCTTGATATTTCCTGACGTGCGTACTCAGGAATAGCATTGGTATCCGGCACACAATATGCTTGGCCAGTACAATCTATCCATTGGAGAAATCCTCCGGAGCCTTTTCCACAGGCATAGTAATGATCCACGCCTCCCACAACATTACCGATAACAATCGATCCCTCACTGCGTCCGCCGCAATTTCCTCCCGCCGAAGTGTCTGCCCCTGCTGCCAACAGTTCTTTTTTCTGCTGCTCTTCAAACGGTACACTCTGTACAGCCTCCTGCGTTTTTGATCCTTCATACCAACTCGGTTTATATTTTTCCGTAAGATTTTCTTCGGTGACTCCTACATCGAGTGCTGTCAAATCAATATATTCCCCTGTTCCGCCATCACACCCGTAAATGTGATGTGCCTCTCCGATGACAATTGCTCCTGCGTCAATTCCACCACAACCCTTATTTCCCCGTTTCAAATCCGGTAGCGTTGGGGTTTGCGGAGGTTGCGGGGTTTCAACCGGAACTGGGGTTTCAGGTGTCATTTTTTCAGATTCTTTCGGAGTTGTACTAGGAATAACAGGCTCAAGAATCTCTTCTTTCCGGCACATACGTAAATCCGCTCCGGTAAAACCAGCGCAAGGGTCTATTGGGGTTGTTGGCTGTTGGGGCTCTTCAGCCGGTTCCGGCTTTTCTGGTTTCTCCGGCTTGGGTTCTCGTTTCTCATCGCCTTTATACGATCCGCCCGTTGATTCTTTTGGAACCCACGCTAAACTTCGAATATCAAACGTCTGATTCCGCACACTTTGTACTACAAAAACCATGCTGGTGGAAAATACGACAAGTAGTAAAAGAGGGAGAAGGTGAATGATGCCACGTTGACTATTGCTTTCTATAAAGAAATGTATCAATCGTGAGGATTTTTGGAATGAAATGTGAAATTTCCTAATGTTAATAAATACTGCAACCCGGGCAAGAATAATTTGCATGCGCAAAAAACTCGACATTATCGAGCTTCCCTATTATTACTATGGATAACAAATGTAATCATGTCAAGAACGTGAAAACTGGGGGTTGACAAATTTAAAAGTTCTTATCAAACTGTGAATAGAGTATGAAAAAGAAACGCAGTCGACGCACACACCACCGCGCTAGAGTTGTCCGAACCAAACCATCAGAGAATTATCTTGTTGTTGTACGAAGCTGGATGCTCGTGGTTCTTTTTGCCATTATGCTTGGCGTTGGAGCGGTGGTGGGAACCTTCCTCAATACTCAGCTCAACGTTTCCTCTCCTCAAGTTGCAGGTGTTGAAGTAGAACTTAAGTAACGCATAACCCTCTTTGTTTTGATATAATTCCCATAGTTACGGGCCTGTAGCTTAGTTGGTAGAGCGCCGCATTCGCATTGCGGAGATCACCGGTTCGACTCCGGTCAGGTCCACAAAAGGGCCCGTCGTATACCGGTAGTATGACTCCATGGCATGGAGTAGAAAGGGGTTCGATTCCCCTCGGGTCCACTTATTTGAGAAACGGACGGGGATCGACGGAAACACCGTTTTTGCGTACTTCAAAATGAAGATGCGGACCACTTGATCGACCAGAGGAACCCAGCTTCCCAATAATTTGTCCTCGCGCGACCCTATCTCCCGGAGCAACATAAATTGCACTCAAATGAGCATAAAGAGTTGAAAGTCCATTCCCATGATCGACAATTATATGCTCTCCATACCCATACCGGAGATATTGCACAACGCTCACAACCCCTGCATCTCCCGCAGCCACACCAGGAAGTCCAGGATTTGCGATATCAAGCGCCATATGATACCAAACCGGATACTGTGTGATCATTCCTCCTACCGGCCAAACAAACTGGCCAGTACCACCTGCGGCAATTGGAGGTAATGCTCGTATAATTGCAGGAGCCTGGGGTTGAACTCCATCGGGCACAACGAGTGTTTGCCCTACGTTAAGTGCAAAGGTATCAAGATCAGAAAAATCATTAAACGGAAAGTTGACGATTTTCTGGGCTTCAGTTTTATATTTTTTTGCAATGCTATAGATAGTTTCCCCTTCACGAACCTTGTGCACAATTCCGGTAACAGGAGGAATTTTTAATTCCTGACCCACACTCAAACTATCTCTTTTTAGATCATTCGCCCATTTTATTGTATCAATTGATACTGCAAATTTTTCTGCTATTTTAGCAAGCGTATCTCCTCCTTCAACGGTATAGGTAATTACTTGATCGCGCGGTTTTTCAGAAATCTGCGTTTGCACGCCGTATTCCGTCAAATCAAACGACGAGAGTGCTGCTGAAGGAGGTGTAAACTCAGCAAGTGCCGCAGGGAGTCCTCCTGGATAGGTACGAGCCAATATTGGACCTCCCATAACACCAACAGCAAAGAGAATGCTTAACGAAAAATAGAGAAATGGTCGCTGGTATGTTCCACGACGAGCCATGAGGATTTCCACGAGACTATCTTTATTCGTTTCAAACCAATGGCCAAATCGCGAAAGTTTCCGTTCGAGGTATACTCCCCACCCTCGTAACCACAAAACAACATCGTCTTTAAAACCGACAAAATATTTTTTCATTGGGATAAGTCGGAGGGTAACACAAACTTTACCCCTTTGCGAGGCTTTCGAGGAATTCTTCGTTGCTTTTACTTTTAGAGAGTCGCTCGATAAGCATCAGGGTACGTTCTTCGTCGGATAGAAGCGAGAGCATATGTCGAAGTGTCGTTACTTTTTTCATCACTTCTTCCCCTAAGAGAAGTTCGTCGTGGCGTGTACCGGACTTGCCTACATCTATTGCCGGAAAAACACGACGTTCCTGCAAAACGCGTGAAAGAGTGAGCTCCATGTTTCCTGTTCCTTTAAATTCTTCATAAATAAGGTCATCCATGCGACTCCCCGTATCAATAAGTGCTGTTCCGATAACCGTCATCGACCCCCCGCCTTCAACACACCGAGCTGCTCCTAAGAATCTTTTTGCAGGATAAAGAGCGGCTGGATCAAACCCTCCGGATAACGTTCGGCCGCTTGGATTAACAACAAGGTTGTATGCCCTGGCAAGTCGTGTTATTGAATCGAGAAGAATCACTACATCTTTACCCATTTCAACAAGTCGTTTCGCCCGATCCAAAGAAACCTCTGCAATACGCGTTTGTTCAGCTGGTGATTCATCGAAGTTGCTGGCAAACACTTCACCTTCAACCGATCGACTGATATCAGTAACCTCCTCCGGTCGCTCCCCGATTAACGCCGCCATGAGGTGTACTTCTGGGTAATTCTTTGAAATTCCTGCAGCAATTTCTTTCAGTATTGTTGTTTTCCCGGCTTTTGGAGGGCTGACGATTAAACCCCGCTGACCAAATCCAATCGGTGCAACCAGATCAATCATGCGCGTCGAAAGCGGTGCCTGACCTGTTTCAAGTTTGAGGTGTTTATTGGGGTATATGGGGGTAAGATCCTCAAATTTTGCCCGTGTCTCCATCTTATCAGCTGAGACTTCATTGACTTTTTCTACTTTGAGAAGCCCCCAATATCGCTCGTTATCCTTTGGAGGCCGGGCTTGTCCTTCGACCATATCACCATTACGAAGTAAAAATCTGCGGATTTGCGACATGGAAATGTAAATATCCTTTTCACTGGGGGTGTATTTAGGGCGGAGAAATCCATGCCCTTCCGGCATTGTATCTAAAACACCACGGACTGTTTCGGTGGGAACGTCAATATCCGGCGTATGATTACCGTTTGGAAAATTTCCTCCGCCAAAATTTCTTTGTGGCCTTCGGAAGCCAAAATTTCTCGGACGCGGCACATACCCTGGCCTTGCTTGTGTTTCTTGCGTTGCTGGTGTTGCTACTTTCGGACCACCGACAAAATCCTCGACACTCGCTTCGGATGCGTCGCTTTTAGTATCCTCAACTATTGGAGGTGGACTTTGTACAGATGATTTTTTCGTGGCTCGAAAAGCCATAGATGTGGAAATGGAATTATATGGAAATCAAAAAACTTCGAGAGGGATAAACTTCTCTGGTTGCTCTGCATTAAACCACGTTCACCGTTTCTTGTCAATACCCTTCGACTTTCGCTCAGGGCAAGACATCAACCTGATAGATAACCGTCTCACCAGACCGAAATGCTTCGTATCCGAGAATTGAAAATTTCTCTTCGTTAAGATTTTGATACTTTTCCCGTTCGAGGGTGCCGACAACAACATAGAGAACGTTAAATTTACCGAGTAGTTCTCGCGTAAGATCAGTATTATCCGCTTCGTAAATCAAGCGCACAATCTCGCGCCTCGGCGAGACTACATCGTAACTTCCTCGCCACAGCCATTCATGAACAGCCCACCCAATAACCGTCGGACTACCGGTAAAGGCAGAAAAACGGGCGTAATCCGTATAACTATCCCCATCTGCCTCAACAAGTATTATTTGGTCACTGGGTTCTGTGTTCTGAGTTCTTAGCCACTGTATGGCAGCATAATCATCAGGATATTCCCGTTCCAACCAGCTCAGTCCGTAAATTCCTTCATAATTTTTCAGGCTGTTAAAGTAGCTCCGGACGCTAAATATTGGATATATGGAAACTAACAAAAGTTGGGGGATAAGAAATACGAAAAAAAGTTTTTTCCGAATCTTCACAATTACATATGCAGCAATAATTGAAAATATAATAAATGCCTGATAGCCGAGTTTAAACATTGTGTTACTTCGAAAATGCGCCGGATATATATCTTTGAAATAAAAAAATTCAGGGAAAATAATCAGTGCCAAAGAGAATATAAAGAACACTTTTAGTATTCTCTCGTTTAGATTACTCTTTTGCTTTATATGTGAGGTTTCAGAAAAAAATAACCAATACCCGCAGTAAAGAAAAAATCCCCATAGGAGCATCATCATCCACAGCGGTGACCGCTGACATTTTTCAATCGTTTCAAAAATAATAGGACCGATTTTCGTATTTTGTAAAAACGCCGGCGGACAGTTCACTGCAAGACCATTAACGAAAGAGTCAAAATGAAAAAGGAATGGTAAACTTGTGACTATTGCGGCAATTAACACAGTGACTATAGCGCTCCCCTTCTCATACAACCGACCGATAGAGCGTATGATGGTGACGATCGCAAACAAACCAAAGTAAATTGGGCCGTCTAAGGCGTTGGTCATAAGGAGAATTCCGCACAAAAATCCATAAAAAATAGCATTTCCCTTTTGAATAAGAAGGGCTATAGCCAGAAGCGTAAACGGAATGGAGAGTACATGGCCATGGACGTCTGATACGACAAAGGAGTAACTGGGAAATTCATGAATTGTGAACGGAATAAAACGGGTTGCATTTGCATACCAATACGTATTTAATCCCTCTATTGTCCAACCAATATTCCAAAACGGTGCGACATTGTCTCCTAAATACCCCTTAGTAAAGGCATAGATTGTCTGCATGTTCCCTGCAAAAGTTACGAGAAATGCAGTTAATAACCCACCCCAAATTTTTCCGGTCAACTGCTTCCCTATTGAAAAACTCATGGTGAAACAGAAGGCAAAAATCGTAGCGAGCATGAGATTAAATGTATACGCAAGGCTCTGACCGGACAATTTCGTTAACACCGCAGTAACAAGATGCCCAAAATAATAGTAATTAACAGGATCTCCCGCATACCACATATCCGGAGGGGGGAAAACCTGCCTGCCGGCAGGCAGGTATCCGGAGTTGAGAATTGATTGCATGAAGCCAAAATCCATGAATTTCTCGAGTCCCCGGATAGACGGCTCATGCGCTTTAACCCAGGTCCAAAAAAGTAGTGCAAAAAAGAAAAAAAATTCTTCAAAAAGAATTAAACGGTTCTTTTTTGAAGCTTTTCCATGGAATCGAAAACTCAAAAGAAATAGAGCACCTAAAGAAATGAGAGTCGTTACATTAGTAAATGGGGCAATCTTCAGAGTTCCCAACACATAGACAACCCAAGATACAAGTGCGATCCCCACTGCTTTACCAAACAAATACCCTTCATCAAACCAGGATGAAAAAAGTCTTCGTGTCAGAGGGTATGCAGCTGCACCAAAAAGCAGCAGTGTCCCCCACCACCGTACAACAATCCAAAAATCCGACAGAGGCATATGGAGAGATTATACCTCGTGTTACAATAATGCACATGGCAAAAAGAACAGAGTGGTTGATCTTGGCTTCTATACTTGTTATTGGAGCTTTATTCCGTTTTTACAATCTCAATTGGGATCAAGGACACTATTTTCACCCTGACGAACGAAATATAGCAGTTGCAGTAGGCAAAATTCGCTTTTTTTCCCAAATGAATCCGGATTTTTTCGCGTACGGTAGTGTTCCTGTTTACCTTTACCGATCAGCCGCGGATATCGTCGTAAAAATAACCGGTGATGTTGATTGGACGAGAGACTGGGGAAAAATAAATCTTATTGGGCGGCATTTCTCCGCGCTCTTTTCAACAATAACAGTTCTTCTTGTATACCTCTTGACCCGAAAAATTCTCATACCCACCGCAGCACTTGTTGCCGCATGGGTTACTGCAACAACACCGATACTTATTCAACAAGCGCATTTTAGTGTTACTGAAAGCATGCTCGCATTCTGGGTAGTACTCCTCACCTATCTCACTGTTCAAAGAAAAAATCCTATTATTTTAGGTTGCATGTTTGGGCTTAGTGTGGCAACAAAAATGTCTGCCTTAAGCTTCGGAATCATACCAATTGCCATGTTCATTTGGAAAAAACAAACCAAACGAATATTCATTTTTCTCCTGACTGCATCGCTTATCTATGGAATACTCTCTCCCTACACATTTTTGCGCTGGGATAAATTCATGGAATCGATGAACTATGAAGGCGGCATTATCACGGGGAAACTCCTGGTTGTTTACGTGTACCAATTCCTGCAGACACAACCATACCTCTACCAGCTCTCTCAACTTCCCTATACCCAGGGGTATGTTCTCGCAGGATTAAGCATTGCCGGATGTATTTTGCTTATCATAAACACTACAAAACACAAAAAATGGCCTATTGTAATGGTCTTTCTCTGGCCTTTACTCTATTTTCTCTACGTCGGGAGCTGGTTTACAAAATTCGTCCGCTACTTTGTACCTCTCTATCCCTTTTTATCTATTGCGGCGGCGTATTTTATTGCGAATCTTAATAAAAACATTAAGTGGGTATTCCTCGCAGTCCTTGTGATTAGTCCGTTTCTTCGAAGTATTGCATTTATGCATATCTATGCTTCCCCACAAACGCGAATTGCCGCATCCGACTGGATTTATGAAAACGTTGCGAAAAAATCCACGATACTCACGGAACATTGGGATGATGGATTGCCTCTCTCATTTTCTCCACAAAAAGATCCCGGAATTTACCAAACCCGACAGCTGACCATTTACGAGCCGGATAATTTAGAAAAAATTGACTACTATGCTGAAAATCTAAGTCAGGCAGACTTTCTGTTTATAAATAGTCGCAGGCTCTACGGAACGCTCATGCATCTATCCAATCGCTATCCTATTACAAGCAAGTACTACAAATTATTATTTAATGGATCTCTCGGATACAAAAAGGTGGCAGAATTTACCGTTTACCCCACCCTAAAACTTGGCTCTTGGGTATTTGAGTTTAATGATGACAATAGTGAAGAAAGTTTTCAGGTGTATGATCATCCTAAGGTATTCATTTTCGAAAATGTTGCTCACCTCTCAAAAGAACAATTGAAGACACAATTCTTATGAAAATCGCAATTATCGGCGGCGGATTTACGGGGTTATCTGCAGCATACGAGCTCACCAAACGCGGACATAACGTTTCCGTTTTTGAAAAAGAAAAAACGCTCGGAGGTCTTGCGTACGGATTCCGACAACCTAACTGGGATTGGCATCTCGAGGGCGGATATCATCATTGGTTCACAAATGATCATGCAATGCGTAAGCTCATTAAAGAGTTAGGCCTTTATGAAAAACTCATTATAAAGCGGCCAATTACGGCAAATTACTATAAAGGAAAAGTCTTTCAATTTGACTCTCCAGTACATTTATTTACCTATCCATATCTTTCACCGGTCGACAAACTTCGTACCGCTCTACTCCTCGCCCTATGTAAAGTAAATCCGTTCTGGAAACTGCTTGAGAACATAACGGCGAAAGATTTTTTTGTAACTATCGGCGGAAAACCAGCATGGGACGTGCTGTGGGAGCCTCTTATGTACGGCAAATTCGGCGAGTATGCCGATACCATTGCAGCAAGTTGGCTCTGGGCAAGAATTAAAAAAAGGACACAGCGTCTTATGTACATTGCGGGTGGATTTCACACGGTTGTTGAGGCATTAGTACAAGCGATCAAAAAAAACGGCGGAAAAATTATAGCCGGAAAAACACTCACCTCGATTCCTAAGGGGTTCGATCACACACTCCTGACTGTTCCAACGACGATTGCAGCAAAGCTAACGCCCGATCTTCCGATCCCGACCATACCTCATTTACATGCACAAACCCTTATTTTGGAAACCGATAAGCCAATACTCAAAGATGTCTATTGGCTCAATGTCGCCGACCGATCATTCCCCTTTTTAGCTGTTGTTGCTCACACGAACTTTATGCATTCTAAATATTATGGAAATCACCACATCACCTATTTCGGAAATTACCTGCCCCAAGGTCACCCATATCTTTCTATGACCAAAGAACAGTTGCTTAAAGAATTCATGCCATACATTAATAAAATTTCATCCGTCCAGCTGGCGGATCAAATTTCAAATTTTTATATGTTCGTCGGCCCGTTTGCTCAACCGGTTCACCAACTTCACTATTCACGTCGTGCACCTAAGTTAACAACGTCGGATAAAAAAATATTTTTAACTAACCTCGATAGTATCTATCCGTGGGATCGGGGAACAAATTACGCGGTGGAATTGGGAATCAAAGCCGCACTCTCCATGGGAGGTAGTTCGCCTGCCCAACAAACTACCCCCCATGCAAAGTACGCCGTATAATTTTTCTACTCAATACTGTTCAAGAAGATTGTCGTTGATGGATTGTAGCGCGGTAAAAATTGCTTGTCAAATATTTCAAAATTAAACGTGAAAAAGGAGCTATCTAATAGTCTAAATATACTATACTAGATTCAGAATTTTATTTGACAAGGAATGAAGCGGTTGTTAACTTTGTGGAATAGGTATCACTCCCTTTTGCCCAAACGGGACGATACCAAATATAAAAAGCATTACTACACGTAGCTCATCCCAATCGTGCTAGCGGTAGTGATGCTTTTTTAAAGCGTAAATACCGGCAAGTTGATGCCCTTTTGCTTGAGTTTGAGGAGTTGGTCGCGCACCTCTTTCTCAAATTTTTTTTGCTCTTCTATACGAGGCGACACGCGCTTGTCGCCCTGCCCCCCCAATCGTGCTAGCAGTTTTAGAATGTTCACTTTTAACTATTGTAAGCAGGTTCTCAAATGCTTGTCAAGTCCCATAGGAAATTATTGTAGGAAAAACTATAGTCCTGTAGTTATTTTATCGTTATTTACATTGCTAGTATGCACTAAAAACTTTGATGAGAATTTGTGTGGATAACTTGTGGGAAACAAATTTTTACTTGAGACGTGAAAAAAACAGTTGTCCTGCCGGAGTCTGGAGAACTTTCGTAACAACGATAGCAACATCGAGTCCAACTTTATCTTTTGCATTATCAACCACAACCATAGTGCCATCGGCTAAATACCCTACTCCCTGCGATCGCTCTCTTCCTTCGTGGGTGATTTTCATTGTTAATTCTTCACCGGGAACAAGAGCAATCTTCATTGCTTGCGCCAAATCATTTACGTTTAATACTTTCAATCCCTGAGCACGGCTAATCTGCGCAAGATTAAAATCAACAGTAATAATCGCACTATCCCAGCGTTTAGCAAGCGCCATGAGCTTGTGGTCTACTTCTTTTGCGTCCGGGATATCGTCACCGACTATTTTAACCTTCAAAAATGCGTTGGTCTTCTGCCCTCGTAGCCTTCCAACAATCTCAATCCCGCGTCTTCCTTTGGCTCGGCGGAGGGAGTCGGCGCTATCGGCAATATGCTGAACTTCTCCTAAAATAAATTGCGGAATAATGAGTGTTCCGATAATAAAACCGCTGTTGACAATAGGGAGAATCCTGCCGTCTATAAGAACGCTTGTGTCGACAAGAAGATATGGGCGGGAACCAAAATTCGGTTGTTTTTTGGCAACATTAGTCCGTCGGAACGGCCTCGTTGTTAATTGACCCAAGCTCGTAAGGTTTTTAGCAATTTCCCGAGCCAGTGTTTGCGTAAATGCTGCAGTTGGCTTTGTGAAAAGTTCCAATGCTTGTTTGCCTGAAGGGAGTTTTCTTCTGTGATTATTTCTCTTTTTCACGCACTCATTGTAGCATAATCATAGCCTGTTTGAGGTTGCGAACAGACTTGGGTGAAACGACTGTAGTAAAACCTAAACGCTTCGCTTCTTTCGATCGCTGATCTCCTGCTATGGCGCCCCGTACTTCTCCTAAAAGCCCTAACTCCCCAAAAGCAACGACTTTCGGGTTGAGGGGTAGATTTTTGAATGATGAAAGAATGGCTATAGCTACCGCTAAATCTGCAGCCGGTTCACTAATGTGCAACCCGCCGCTTACGTTAACAAATACGTCAAATGTTCCCAGCGGAATATTGAGGCGCTTTTGCAAAATAGCAACAAGAAGCTGTAAGCGATTATAATCAACGCCATTTCCTATCCGACGAGGGACTGCTAACTGACTTGGAACAACTAATGCCTGAATCTCTACTAGCATTGGCCTTGTCCCTTCCATAAGAACCGTGACAACGGATCCAGGAACATTTTTTACTCGATCTTGCAAAAATAGCGCACTGGGGTTGGTTACTTCCTTGAGTCCTTGTTCTATCATCTCAAAAATGCCAACTTCTTCGATGGGGCCGAAGCGATTTTTAAGAGTTCGGAGAATTCTGGCGTTGGCATACCGTTCTCCCTCGAGATAAAGTACAGTGTCTACCATGTGCTCAAGTACTTTAGGACCCGCAATTGCACCTTCTTTTGTCACGTGGCCGATGATAATAATAGGAATCCCTTGGGATTTTCCAAACGATATGAGAATCTCTGTACTATGGCGGATTTGCCCGACAGAACCAGACAAACCTTCAAGATCGCTCGAGGATAACGTTTGAATGGAGTCTATGATAACCAATTTTTCGACTATACTGCCAACAATAGATTCTACATTCGTTTCAGAGAGCACCACAATATTTTTTCCTTCAATTCCTAATCGCTTTGCCCGGAGCTTAATCTGTTCTGCTGATTCTTCTCCTGAAACATAAAGTCCGCCGATTTTTGCTAAAACATGAAGGAGAAGCGTTGATTTCCCAATTCCGGGGTCACCAGCAAGAAGGGTAACCGAGCCCTGCACAATCCCCCCACCCATCACCCGATCAAATTCGTCAAATCCACTCTTCAACCTATTTTTCTCAATATGTTTGACTTCTGATAATTTTTGCAGCTTAAAGTTTTGCTTGCCCGCCGAAGCTTTAGCGAAGGAGGGAGTTCTTGGTTCTTCTTTTACTGTCTCAACGAGTGAATTCCACTCTCCGCAATTTGGGCACTTCCCATACCACTGCGGCGTTTCATAGCCACATTGCTGACATACATATGAAGACCGAAGTTTCATTGGAGCTATTCTACACCAACAAAGAAAAATGTGTTATCGGTAGCCGATTGGCTTTTCTTTAAGTGCCATAGAGAGGCTGATTTTACGCTCGACGGGTTTAATTTCCTCGACAATACAGTCTATAACTTTCCCTACTTTTGGCTCTTCGCCGGGAGCGACTTTCGAAATATGAATAAGCCCTTCAATGCCCGGGGAAAGTGTGACAAAAATCCCATACGGAGAAACCCGTGAGACTGTCCCTTTGACCTCACCATCCTTTTCAAACATATCGGTCACATGCTCCCACGGATCCGGCAAAAGTTGCTTTAGGGAAAGGGTGAGTTTTCCGCTCATTTCATCAACGCCAATGATTTTTACTTTGAGACTATCCCCTACTTTAAGATATTGCCCTGGGTCGTCTACTTTTTCCCATGCTATCTCAGAAATGTGAATGAGCCCCTCAACATCGTGTTTTTTATCATCTTTGGTTACAGTAAATTTAGCAAATGCACCAAATGGGACAACACCTGTAATCGTTGCTTCAACTGCTTCCCCGACTTTTATAAGATCGATGAGCTCCTTTTGCCTCGAAAGTGCGGCTTCCTCACTCATTGCCCGCTGTGAAAATACAAGCCTATTCGTCTCTTTTTCAACTTCGACGACTTTAACCTGTATTCGGCGGCCGCTTGTTTTATCGAGCTGTTTTGAAAATGCACCGTCAAGTTGAGATTGCGGAATATATCCGCGCAGTCCGCCGTAGTCAACCAAAAGGCCTCCCCGAACGGGGTCTTTAACAATAACTTCAACCGGCACTCCGCTCTTTTGTTTCGCAACAAGATCTTTCCAGGATTTTTCAAAAATACTTCGTCGAAGCGACAACACTGACTGTCCACGGTCGTTTTCTGCAACAATTACCTGTGCGGCAACATGGTCACCGATTTTCAGTGCCATGAGGGTATCTTTGTAATTTTCGAGCTCCCGATCGATGACAACTCCCTCTGTTTTACCCCCGATATCGACGGTTATTTCCTTGGGAGAAACGCGGGTAATAGTTCCTTCAACCAGATCCCCTTTCTTGACGCCTTTGAGGTTGTATCCAGTTGCGGCCAGGAGTTCGTCCATGGTTTGGACGTTTTTTATTGTGGACTTAGGAGAAGATTTTGACTTTGCTTTCGCCATTCATTATTACCGCCTTTCGTAAGAATGGTTTATTATATTCGATTTCTTGCTTTTGTTCAACGAGCCGTAGTACCATAGCCCTGTTATGGAACCGGATTTGAGGCTAGTTCCCCTTAATGCAATAGAAAGACAAGAAGAAGGAGATAAAGAGCGAATTGAACGATTGGTCAAAGGAATGACTTCAACAGGCGTTATCCACGACCCCCCGATTGTAGCTGCGGGCTTAAACGGAAAAAAACTCATTCAACTCGATGGTGTCACCCGACTTTCCTCTCTCCCTCGTTTGGGATGCAGTCACGTAGTCGTTCAATATGTCGACTACAATGATTCCTCGCAAGTGCTTATAAAAAGTTGGGTGCATGTATCAAAAGTCAATCCTACGGAATTTGTCCGGCGCATCAAATCAATGAAAGGGGTTAAAACCGAAAATTTTCAGCTAGGGCTCGGGCTCACTCTCACCGGTCATCCGTTGGCCGCAGTAACAATAATTTTCCGAAATGGTAAGGGATTATCAGTTATCGGGAGTAGTAATCTTATCGCCAAGGTTCGTTTGATGAAACGGGTGGTAGATCTTTATGCCACTCTCATTGCGCGTGACCGCGAGGTTTCAATCGAAGGCATGACAGAACTCAAACAATTTTTCCAAAAACATCCGGAAAAAAATGTTGCCCTCTTTTTCCCTTCATTTGCCAGTCACGAAATTTATGCACTTATGAAAAAAAGTATTACACTTCCTCAGGGAGTTACGCGGCATATAGTCAATGGCCGCGTTCTTAACATTGATTACCCTATTAAAATGCTCCATAAAGACACACCAAATACCGAAAAGAGAAAATACTTTGAGAATTTTTTAAAAAATCTTCAGCTTCGCTTCTACGAGGAGTCAACGTTCGTCGTGGAGTAATGCTACTGCTTTTGTTTTATGAATAGTCCCGTCGGGATGGTGCGCCGGAGCATAAATCGTGTAGAGTTTCAGCGGAAGTGTGCCTGAAGTATTGATTACATTGTGTTGGGTTCCGGCAGGAACGATTGCGACATCTCCATCTTTCACCATATGTTCCTCCCCGGCAATTATGACTTTCCCCACACCTTCCTCAAATCGGAAAAATTGATCATTGTCAGGGTGCACTTCCATCCCGATCTCTTCTCCAGGCTGCAAAGTCATAAGAACAAGCTGCATGTGGGAGGCGGTAAAAAGCACCTGGCGAAAATAGGTATTTTGTGTGGTCAACTCCTCAATATTCCCAACATATCCGGTCATACATACTATTATAAACCTTTAAATCAACTTGACTCAGTTAAACCCTAAGAGTACCATTCGGCTAATTATGTTTACAAAAATGCTTCTTCTTAATTTTGAAGAAGGCAATTTTAAACCCCAATATTGGCACCGAATTGATAAAATTACGAAGCAAAAAGTGCTTCTCAAAGCCGACTCCCCTGACGTTAAAAAACACCTCAAAGATACCGACTGTTTGCTCCTTAAACTTGGCATGGGTGCGGATAAATCGCTTATCGATAGTATGCCAAAACTCAAATATATCGGCATGTACGGAACTGGTTTTGGACGTATTGATATGGCGTATGCTAATAAGAAAAGAATTATAGTATGCAATATTGCAGGATACGCGACAGAGGGTGTTGCTGAATTCGTATTTGGAGCCCTCCTTGAATACCTTCGAGAAATTTCCCGAGCCAAAACGCAAGCGGCTGGCGGTAGTTACTCAGAAGCAAGCTATACTGGCACGGAAATTAGCGAAAAAACGTTCGGAGTAATCGGATTAGGGCGAATCGGAAGTCGTGTCGCCGAACTTGCTTCAAAAGGATTTGACGCCGATGTTGTGTATTGGTCACACACAAAGAAAAATGCAGGAATCAAGTATATGGATATAGAAAAACTTTTAAAAACAGCTGATATTATTTCACTGCACATGTCATTTAATCCCCAAACTCAGGGATTTCTCAACGCGAAACGAATTGCGATGATTAAACCCGGAGCAATTGTTATTAACACAGCGCCAATGGAATTAGTCGACATCATTGCGCTTGAAAAACGACTAAAGAAAAACGATCTGACTTTCATTTTAGATCACTCCGACGAACTGAATTCCGCAGATGTGAAGCGATTGGCTAAGTACAAAAACTGCATTATGTATCCGCCGATTGGCTACACAACAAAAGAAGCAACGGACAGAAAACAGGAAATTTTTGTCGCCAACCTTGAAAATTTCCTCAAAGGCAAATCTACAAATAAAGTGAATTGATTTTCCCAACTCAGACGTCGTCACAGCGAAGGTTGTAGTGGATATGTAACTCCCTCATAGGTAAACTGGACGGGTTCCACCTTTTCAAAGTAGATAAATGGCACTTCATAAAAACGGATTTCTCCACCTATTTGCCTGCGGCGTGCTTCTTCCCGCATAAGACGATGTATTTTACTACCTCCATGTTGATTTTCGAGATATTCATCTGGCAAGTCATCAACACCTACTGTCAACGTAGTTGCGTATTCATCGCAATCAAAATATCGCGTTTTCCCAACACCTTGAATTAACGCTTCTGGTATTTGAAATGTGAGAACGAATAATGCCGGTGGACCGTCATGCAAGCTCCACTGCCCTCCTGCGCGACACCATTTTATAAAAGCTTCTGCCACATTCTTGTCTGGTGTTAAATTTGATCCACCACTGTATCCATCCGGTGGGTGAAGATGTTGCACGCCAAATAACCTACCCGTGGCCCGTGCCATTTCAAATCCAATCTGATCTGTAGAGTGATAGAGCGTTATCAAGCCTTCTTTTCCCATAAACAGCCGTATATTATACTACAGCAACAAAAAATCCCGCTTTTTAAGCGAGATGATGAAAAATACTGGATTCCCGCCTTCGCGGGAATGACAAAAACGCTTTTATCCTTGAGTCCCCCGGCCTCGACCTATCTTCCCGGATCCTTGCGGAACAGGTATTGTTGGCGCTGACGTGTTTCACTTCCCAGTTCGGAATGGAATAGGGTGGTTCCACGTCGCTCAAGAGACCGAAAGGCTCAAAAATAAAATAGTAAACGAGTAGTTGTGCACAAGGGAGAATCCAATAGAAATCCTTTTTCTGACTCTTTGTTCTCCGCAACTTTGACCGATTAGTACGAGTAAGCTAAATACCTTACGGTACGTACACTCCTCGCCTATCAAACCAGTAATCTACTGGTGGTCTAAAAGATTCCTCATCTTGGGGTGGGCTTGGCGCTTGAGATGCTTTCAGCGCTTATCCCGACCGGATATAGCTACCCTGCGATGCTAGCCCAAGGGCTAACAACAGGCACACCAGGGATCCGTCCCTCCTGGTCCTCTCGTACTGAGGAGAGCTCCCCTCAAGAATCAAAACGCTCGCACTGGATAGAGACCGACAATTTGTTACAAAGTTCTTGCTGGCTCCAATTCTTATTGGAACAGCTTAGAAATTTGGATACCCTTTATGGGTATAGTCTGCATGTCGCCATGCAGTTCGGACTATATCTTCCCCCTCTTTTTCCGTAAAAAGAGCGGGGTCTGACATATAGTCTCTGAGGGTTTCCGTCATTTGACGGATCTTCCCTGCTGATTATCTGCACCTAAAGATTATTACTTAAAAAGTACTTTAGGATACTCAGAGTTTCCAGCATATAGTCAGATTTATAGACAGCTCTTTATATAGTAATGTCAACTACTATAGGTCTACTGTCTTACGACGTTCTGAACCCAGCTCGCGTACCCTTTTAACCGGCGAACAGCCGGACCCTTGGGACCTTCTCCAGCCCCAGGATAGGATGAGCCGACCATGTTTACCCACTGTTACCAGTGGCATAGACTATACCATCACCCCGATTAAATCGGGGGCTCAGCAATATGATATCAATTGATATCTCATCCGTCAGATGACGGAATCAGTCGTTACGGGGTCACGAAGACTTCCCTCGGTATTGCCCTTTGACCGGGTTCAATGGTCAAGTCGGGTTTCACCGATATGAGCTGAATTATTCAATAAGAGATTACTCTCTTAGGCGACATTCCCGGTAAATACCGGGATTATCGAGGTGCCAAACCGCCTCGTCGATATGGACTCTCGGAAGCGATCAGCCTGTTATCCCCGGGGTAGCTTTTATCCGTTAAGCCCGGTCCCTCCCATGAGGGATCCGAGGATCACTAACACCCACTTTCGTGTCTGTTCGACTTGTAAGTCTCACAGTCAAGCTGGCTTATCGCGTTTGCACGACACGCCTCGATTTCCATCCGAGGTTAGCCAACCTTTGTACGCCTCCGTTACATTTTTGGAGGCAACCTCCCCAGTTAAACTGCCCACCAGACAGTGTTCTCCTCCGATATTTTTATGTCGGAGTAAGTAAGATTTCCCCATTTCGAAGAGTGGTATTCCATGTTTCGTCCGAAGACTCCCACCTATGCTCGACAGTCAAAATAAGGTCCTCAGTGCCAAGTTACAGTAAAGCTCCACGGGGTCTTTTTGTCCAAGTGTGAGTAGGCCGCATCTTCACAGCCATTTCAATTTCGCCGGGTAGCAGTTCAAGACAGTCACTAAGTCATTCTACCTTTCGTGCGGGTCGGAACTTGCCCGACACAATGTGTTACCCCTGATTGTGATCAGAGTGCCTTTCTAGTTCCAGTCAAGGCTCTCCGTATCGCTACGGAGTTCAGACTATATCATCATCCCAATACTATTGGGAGTTTGGCGTCTAGTCGTTGAGGGGTCCGTCAGCCGACGGACTTCCCTGCTGATTGACTCCACCGAACAGATTATTACGTTATCGTACTGTCGGATACTTAAGTTATTCCAGCATATAGCCAAATATTCAATCCACTTTACAGTGGAAGGTCCCCTGTCGCGAGGAATTTCGCTACCATAGAACAGTTCACTTTGTTATACACCGATTGGTTACGGCTCTCATGGTCGCCCATGAGGTCGGACTATATCATTCCGCCGGTTGGCGGATTTGGCGTATAGTCTCTGAGGATAAAACTATGAATTTATGTTAAATCTACTTGAGGCTCCGCTTCTACTTTTTCTTCAATTGGAGTTTCCCATGTTTTTTTAGGAAATAAACGTTGTTTTATTGCGTTTACAACATCTTTAAATCCAAATTGGCTTTTCGGCCATGAATCCGGATCTCCTAAATTTAATGGTTCGTCCTCAAGTCTAATGTTCATAGTAGTCTTTCCTGCTGATTTTCCGCAGTTGGCGCATTTTTACCACTTTTTGAGTGGTAGCGCAACATTCTATCCTTTTTCAGGACGGATCTTCCAGCATATAGCCAAATTTTACAACTACAAAACTGTATTTTATAGTTACTGCTGCCGTTCACCGGAGCTTGCGTAGTTAGCTTTCTCATCTTTCGAAGAGTGACCAACCACGATTAACTTACCGGCACTGGGCAGGTGTCAGCCCCTATACGTTGCGTTTCCGCTTCGCAGAGACCTGTGTTTTAGTTAAACAGTTGCTTAGTGTCGTTTACTGTGACCCCGCCAAAGGCGGGGTAGGGCATCTCCCAAAGGTTACGCCCAGTTTATGTTGCCGAGTTCCTTGAACTACTGTCGCCCGCTTGCCTTGGTATACTCTACCAGCGCACCTGTGTCGGTTTGCGGTACGGACATAAATGTATTCCTCAACGAGATTTTTCCTGAAAGCAGAACTATCTGTATTGCCCGCATCTTGCGACTTGGACTCTCATTCGCTTTTTAGTTAAACGTAATAACGGATTTACCAGTTATCACTACGTCAAAGCTTAGAGGCCTCACGACCCACAGACACATCCTCCCCTGTCATCCCTTTGAGTCTTAATCAATACACTTACGGTAACGGAATATAAACCGTTTATACATCGGGGTATAGCATACGCGTCCCCCTTAGATCCGACTTACCCGAAGTCGACGAACGTTGCTTCGGAAACCTTGCGCATTCGGCATGAAGGATTCTCACCTTCAAACGCTACTCATACCGGCATTCTCACTTCATATCGCTCCAGTTAGCCTTACGGCCTGACCTTCACCGCAATATGAACGCTCCCCTACCACGTGCCTTACGGCACATCTCTACCTTCGGCCCTCTGCTTGAGCCTCGATCATTTTCGGCGCCACGGCTTTCATCCAGTGAGCTGTTACGCTTTCTTTAAAAGATGGCTGCTTCTAAGCCAACTTCCTGGGTGTCTAAAAACCATGACTTCCTTAACCACTGAGCAGAGAGTTAGAGGCCTTAGATAAGAGTCAGGACTGTTTTCCTTTCGACACACGAGCTTAGCCCCGCATGTCTGACTGCCCGAGTATGTTCATCTGTATTCGGAGTTTGATTGTGACATCTCGCTTACGCTTGATGCCGCATTCAGTGCTCTACCACAGTAAACAATTTAACGGGCGCTATACCTAAATATATTTCGGGGAGAACCAGCTATCTCCAGGTTCGATAGGCATATTACCCCTACCCACAAGTCATCTCACAGATTTGTAACTCTGACGAGTTCGGGCCTCCTCCCGATCTTCATCGGGGTTCACCCTGCTCATGGGTAGCTCACCTGGTTTCGGGTCTGTCCGAACGTACTAATCGCTTCTATAAAAGCTCGCTTTCACTACGCCTGCTCCGTTAGCTAACGGATTAAGCTTGCACGTCCGGGCAACTCACCGGTTCATTCTTCAATAGGCACGCGATTATGACAAAAATCTTACGATTTTCACCACTCTCGCTGTTTGTTAGCCGACAATTTCAGGTACTTTTCATTCCCCTTCCGGGGTGCTTTTCACCTTTCCCTCACGGTACTAGTTCACTATCGGTGCATTCGTGTATTTAGCCTTGGAGGATGGTTCCCCCAGATTCCCACAGGACCTTGATGTCCCATGGTACTTAGGTATCCCGCAGAGGGGACTTGAATTTCGAATACGAGGCTTTCACTCTCTTTGGCTACCTATTCCAAGGTATTCTTCTATTCTCATCCCATCCCTTATGCGGGACCCTACAACACCCTTGCGGGTTTAGGCTGCTCCGCTTTCGCTCGCCGCTACTGACGGAATCTCAATTGTATTTTTTTTCCTCACCCTACTGAGATGTTTCAGTTCAGGTGGTGCCCAGTAATATTGCTATTTCAACCTTGCGGCTGACTTTACAACATACTTTCCCTTGCGGGATGGATTGCTCCATTCGGAAACCGTCGGATCGCGGGATTATGGCTCCTCCCCGACGACTATCGTGGTCATATACGTCCTTCCTCGGCACGAACGCCCAAGGCATTCATTATCGGCTTTATAGCGTTGCGAGGAACAAAGAGTTCCCCAGCTATTTAATATAAATATTATTAAATATAAAAATATTAAGCTGCAAAAAGGATCCACATATGGATTCCCCCTTGCGGCACAACTACTCTATGTACAGTATTTTGGAATTTCACCTCACCTGTACAGTCGTTAACTTGTTAAAGTGCTAGCCTGCCCGCTAGCGCCTGAGCGCAAGCGATGGCCGGCGGGTGGACCTGACCGGATTCGAACCGGTGACCTCAGCATTGCAAATGCTGCGCTCTACCAGCTAAGCTACAGGCCCTTTAGCCCTGCCTAGCGTTCAACCAGTCCGCCGGCTGGCGGATTCGGGCCCTATCATTAAAAAACCCCGCTTTTGTGCGGGGCTAGTAGCCTCAGAAGGAACAAGTTACACACGCAAACGTCGCCGAATTGGTTTAGGTTGGTATGATTTATTGCTTCTCATGAAGTAAACGCCTCGCATCAAAGGCAAGAATGTATTGTAATGGGGCTGACGCACAAAGTCAATACCTCTTTGAGGCTCATAATCACTTTGAACTCCCTACCATTACCGCATTTGGTGGAAGTTCAAATTTGCTATCAAAAAATGTCTGTTTCGGTAAAACTTCTTCGCCTAACTTCTTTACCAGGAATTGGTATGTTTTCGGCATTTTGTCCTGTGTTATAAGGTCATTTTGAAATTTAGTTTTATCAAAAATTTTTAGTGAATCGGCCTGCCATACCTGAACATCTCCATGTCCACTCACTTTCTTTACGTTTCCTTGCATTTGTTGTGCCAACTGTTGCAAAGCTTCAATCGATTTATAATCACCAAGTAACCCCTTAATAAAGATAAATCCTGGTTCACCGAAACCAAATTTCCCCGCCTTTCCTTCATAAGGAACGGATACAGCCACAACTCTTTGTAGCATTGCGGGCTCTTGGAAAAACCTTTTTAAAGCTGGTTCGGTTGAATCAATGCCGGGTGGAGGGGTAGGAATTTTCTTGAATCGCCTGTATGTTTTTAGTGAATCAAACCACGTTGGTTGATTCGATTTCGGAAACAGTTCTTGTGGAGCAAACAGCATATGTGTTTATTTTTTGTGGCCGTTTTTCAAAGCTTCGATACCGGGGAGGGTGCCTTTTTCCAGATACTCAAGCATGGCTCCTCCGCCGGTTGAAATATGGCTGATTTTCCCGACTAGTTCTTTCTCTTTAATCATAGAAATCGTATCACCGCCCCCAACGACTGATTCCGCGTGACCATTGGCTATTGCCCGAAGCGTTGCTTTGGTCCCTTCGATAAATCGCTCATCCTCGTACATACCCATCGGGCCATTCCAAATAATTGTTTTTGATCCTGTTATTAAACCCTGGAGCTCTTTTATCGATGCTGGTCCAATATCAAAAATCCCCAGACTTCCGGGGACTTGATTATACGGCAACACAAATGGTTTGGTTTGTTGATTGCTATTGCTTACAAGCACGTCGCTCGGAAGGATTAGCTGTGCATGAACCCGTGTCGCTTTCCATAAAACCGCTCTGGCCATTTCAATCATCTCGTGGTCTACCCTGCTTACTCCCACACTAATTCCCCATGTGGCAAAAAACGTATTCGCAATTGCACCCCCTAAATAAATTGTATCTGCAATTTCTAAAAGTCTGTCGATCACACTAATTTTTTCCGGTGTTTTTCCTCCACCGATAATAACGAGTAAAGGACGACGGGGTTTAGTGATGGCTTTTCCTATCATGTGGACTTCTTTTTCCATGAGAAGTCCGGCGTATGAAGGAAGGTAATTGGTCACCCCAACGGTTGATGCGTGAGCTCGGTGAGCTGTACCAAACGCATCATTGACATAAACTTCTGCTAAATCGGCAAGGGATTTTGCAAATTTTGGATCATTATGTTCTTCGCCAATATGGTAGCGGACGTTTTCGCATAAAACGAGTGAGTTCTTTGGGAGTTTTTTCACGTAATCTGCAGCTTTTTTCTGCCAAAAATCAGGAAGGAGGTGTGCCTTGCGGGCTAAATAATGCTCCAATCGTTTCGCAACCGGAGCCATGCTATATTTGGGATCAACTTTGCCGTCAGGACGGCCGAGATGCGAAACTAAAATAACTGTGGCTTTCCTTTTGAGAAGGAGGGCAATGGTCGGGAGTGTTTCGATAATTCTTGTGTCACTCACAACCTTACCATCATTCATGGGGACGTTGAAGTCTACTCGAACGAGTACGCGTTTACCGGCAACCTTGGCATCTTTGACCGATGGAACTGTCATAATTTGGGCGTATTCCAAAAAAATTTGTACATATTTTTATTTGTTGATACGCCACAAAGGGCTGTAATCCTAAATAACTGCGTTATTTATGAACAGTCCCTTTGAACTTTTTACTAACCAAGGCAGCCAAGTCGATGAAGCGATTGCAATATCCCCACTCATTGTCGTACCAGGCAACAACGTGAACAAGATTTCCCTCAATAACCTCAGTTAAGTATGGGTCAAAGACCGAAGAATACGTTGAACCGATAAAGTCAGATGATACAAGCTCTTCTTCAGCGTACCCGACGACACCCTTCAATGATCCGTTTGCGGCTTTTAAAAACGCCTGATTTATGTTTTCAGGCGTTACTTTTTTCTTTATTTCAACAACGAGATCAATCAAAGACACGGTTGGTGTCGGAACGCGGACTGCCCGACACGGAAGCTTCCCTTTAAGTTTTGGAAACATCTTCGCAACGTCTTTTGCTGATCCTGACGTTGTTGGAATGAGGTTGACCATCGCACTCCGGCGAAGCCTTGCTCCTTTTTTGTGAGAGTTATCGAGGAGGTTTTGAGAGTCAGTGACCGCATGAACCGTGGTCATATTTCCCCGCTTGACGCCGAAATTGTCATCGAGCACTTTGAGAATTGTTGTAACGCAGTTTGTGGTACAGGATGAATTTGAAATAATTGTTTGACCGGCATATGTTTTTTCATTCACCCCAATAACAAACGTCGGTGTTTCGTCTTTAACCGGTGCTGAAATAACAACTGCCTTCACTCCTCCGTGGAGATGTGGTTTGGCATCATCTTTTGACTTAAATTTGCCGGTGCATTCCAAAACAAGATCAACTTTCGCATCACCCCACGGGACGGCAGCGGGGTCTTTTTCCGCAAAGCAAAAAACTTTTTGTCGATCAACAATCACTGCTCCTTCGATTGCTTTCACCGGAAGGTTTAATGTGCCGTAGACGGAGTCGTGTTTCAAAAGATACGCATGAGAAGAAGAATTTGCAGAGGAGTTAATGGCGGCAAGGGCAAACTCCGGTCGGCCCAAAATAATTCGGGCCGCATTTCTCCCTATTCGTCCAAATCCATTGATGCCAATGCGTGTTTGCATTGTATGTTTGGCAGCCATTTAATTCCCTAATACTAATTAACTTCTCGCCCCCTTGTCAATCCATACGTTTACAGAAAATTGATCCTGAGCCTGTCGAAGGGTCAACTATGTAAGCTTTCTCACCAAACCCTCAACCTTGGCAAGTCACTAGAAAGGCCGCCCACTAATACCAGCGCCTTCAGCTCTATCGTCTGCGGGTTCAAAAGGCCCAGGTTTATTATCAACGTGGTGCGGATGAAGGTATGCCTCCGCTATGGCATTTGTGATAAGATTTTGTTTCAACTGCCATTCATTCCCAAAACCAAAGAGACTTTTGTCTCCGACGCTTACGTCTATATATTCTCCTCCAGATGCCTCCTCATCTACATATACACTTGCTCGAATACAATCGTAATCTAATTGTCCGCCAAAAAATATTCCTCTTGTAGGAACAATTCTGTTATCCTTTATATCAAATATGCCCCAAGCAAGCGTAATATATGTATGCATACTGTGATCAGTGTGAATATCGGTCTCTATTACAACTGCATGTTTCTGGCCACCTAAAAGTGAAGTCTCTATTTCCTTGAACTGTTTAGGTATGCCGCTCTGAGATAATACCTGATTGGCTTTATCTTTTAACCGACTTTCTTTTTTTTGTCTTTCTCTTTCATCATTCTCGTATTGAATTGTTCTTTTTCTTTCTTCCACAGTCACCATTTCAATACTGGCAGCTTCTTGCTTGGCTGCTTCGGCTCGCTTTTTTCCTATAAGCTCAACTATTGATGGCATATTCGGGGGTTATTATACCAGTCCGGATCAAATTTTCGAAATCTTTTGCAAAAATTCGGACGGGCTAACTATTATTATTCCATGAAATTTTCTTACCTTAAGAATATGTTTGTCTCCAGACACAATATAGTCCGCTTTCCCCTCGACCGCGCATTCGAGAATCATATTATCTGAAGGATTCTCAATGATCCGTTTAAACCTTTTTTGGGGCTCTACTACCTCACAAAACGATATGAAAAATTTCTCAAGAGATTCAATCCGAGAAACGTCGAAATGAAATTTAACTCGTAAAATGCCGCGAAGTTCTGCGATGATCTGTTTGGAAATCAGCAATTCAAAAATTTCCTCATCAGCTGCAAGAAGGAGTTCCCGCGGAATACCCCCAAAATTGAGTGCGGAAATAAAGACATTCGTGTCAAATACTGCACGCATTTATGTGACTATTACTTGCCGTGTCGATACTCAGCAACCAACCGGTCGATATCTTCTTCTTTCAAATTAAGTTTTTTGGCTTTCCGCTCTCCATAGACAAAAAGTTCATCCCATGCGGCGCGTCGTAATAAATAAACTCTGATCGCCTCACGAAAAAGTTCACTTCGTGTTCTTGCCTCATTTTGAGCAACGCGGTCAGCCAGTTTTAACAGTTTTGTAGGCAAAGAAAAATTAACCACTTGGGCATTCATACTTAACCTCCTTTACGTAAAGTTTATATAAAGTTTATATAAAAGTCAAGGGGAGGAAATTTACTTCATCGCCTTGAGGATGCGGTTGGTGGCGACAACGAAGGCGGAGGTGCGAAGGTCGGTTTTAAGTTTTTTTGAAGTTTCCCAGACAGCATTCGTTTCCTTTTGCATTTTTTCTTTGAGCTTCTTATTCACCTGGTCCTTGGTCCAATGCTGCCCTTTTAAATTCTGCTCCCACTCAAAACAAGAAACGGTGACTCCCCCGCTATTTGCCAGAATATCAGGAATCACCGATATTCCCCTCTTATATAATATGGTATCTGCCTCGGGGGTTGTAGGGCCGTTTGCCATTTCTAAAATCACTTTTGCTTTGATGCGGGTAGCATTTTCTTTCGTTATAACGCTCTCGAGTGCTGCCGGAACCAGAACATCAACATCAAGTTCAAGAAGCGCTTCATTGGAAATTTGTTTACCTTTCGTCAGATCGCAGACTGATCCTGAACAGTAGCAACCGGCTAAATATCCGTTCTTTCTTTTACACTCAAGGGTAAGTTTTGGGTTAATTCCGCCGGGTACGAAAATTGCACCTTTTGAATCGGAAACAGCAATCACTTTAAAACCAACTTCGTCAAGAAATTTTGCAACATTAAATCCGACATTCCCAAATCCCTGAACCGCTGCAGTAAGTTTGCCTTTCTTGCCGAGTTTCGTTAATACCGTCTGGAGGACAAAAAGACCACCTAAACCGGTGGCTTCTTCCCTACCTTCACTTCCCCCGTCCTTAATGAGTTTTCCGGTAAACGTTGAACTGAGTTTTTCTTTGTCCCGCTTGTTTTTTACTCCGCGAATTTTAATAAGTTCATCAACCATCCAACCCATTATTTGTCCCGTGGTATTTACATCCGGTGCCGGGACATCCTTATCCGGACCGATACAATCAGCGATTGCTCTTGCATATCCTCGTGAAAGTCTCTCTAGTTCTCCTGCCGAAAGCTCCTTCGGATTAACTATGACCCCGCCTTTACCACCCCCAAGAGGGAGATCTGCAACTGCACATTTCATCGCCATCCAAAATGCCAAAGCTTTCACTTCATCCATTGATACTTGTGGGTGGAAGCGAATGCCGCCTTTATACGGGCCGCGGGCATCATTATGTTGAACGCGGTACCCTTGAAATATTCGCACTATTCCGTCGTCCATTTTAACGGGGATAGTAACATTAATAATCCGTTGAGGTTCTTTTAGTATCTCAAGCTTCTGCTTGAGTTCTTTAGTTTGAGGAAGGTAGGCAGCAGCTTTCTTTAGCTGGGCCATTGCATTATCGAATGGATTATTTCCGCTCATATTCTTCTCTTTTTAGTCTCTCTCCGGTTTCCAAAAATCAGAGCCCAGCGCGTCCCAAGCGATACGGTGTTCGTCGGGTTTTTCTTTGTTGAAGTGTTCTGTCACAAAATACAAAATAATGCCAAGTTTTTTAGAAAAATTAACTGCGCCATGGGCAACACCACGGGGAATATAGAGCATCTTATTGCTCCCCCCGCCAAGGGTAACTCGATTCGTCATTCCTTTTGTTTTAGAATCTTTCCGTATATCCCACAATCCAGCAAGAAGCTGAGAATGTTGCGGTACATACCAGATTTCGTCCTGATCAAGGTGCATGTGCCAGGCTTTAATAGATCCCGGAAATTGTGTGCTGTAGTTTAGCTGTGCAATATGAAAACCGGAAAACGTCTCACTTTCCCCTTTGCCATCAAACCGCATGAGCTCTGAAAAATCCCCCTCTTCGCCGACAGCGCGTTTTAGTTGAATTACTTTGACGCCGTTAATGAGTTCTTTAGGAGAATAATCTTGTGTGTAGATTTTGGGGTCTGCCATATATCGATTATTCAATAAAATGCTTGGTAAGTCAAGCTAAATACAAATGTGTTCAAAAATTATAATTTAGCTAGTAAAAGAGCTCTGTTTTGATCTGTTCTTTTTGAACATTCTTCTCAAGCAATCGATTGGTGACATCATTAACCATCTCCCTACTTCCGCACAAGTAAAAATCAAAATTTGATAGTTGTTCTTTTTGATCAAAGAGGTGATCGGTAACCCTTCCGTCCACCCCTTTCCAAGCAATAGTCGGTTTTGAAAGGGTCAGCGTGTAGTGAAAATGAGGATTTGAGGCAGTAAGGCCGCGAAATTCATCATCCCAAAATACATCGTCTTCAAATCTCAAACCCCAATACAGCCAAAATTGCTCATATTTACTTGATCGAATCTCATCCAAGACTTGGGATCGAACCGGCCCAATCCCCGTGCCTGTTGCGATGAATATTTTCTTTCGAGGACTCTCGTGATCAACAATGAACTTTCCCAATGGCCCAATAAATTCAATCGTGTCGCCGGGTTTTGCACCAACAAGCCACGTTGATATAGGTCCCATGGGGGTAACATCGGCACAAATTTCAAATTCTTTCCCATTGGGAGGTGTGGCAAAAGAAAGATTGCGGCGCACAGTTGGCTCGAGAATAAACGATCCGTACTGACCGGCTGAATATGAAAAGTCATCATCCACTCGGAAGCGGCATACATATACCTTACTACTTAATTCTTTGTTGAAAACAACGGTTGCTTTGTATCGTTTTGGGGGTATCATGACGGATCATTTTCGCTTAGCCACTTCTGTACATCAAGGGCGGCCATACAGCCGAACGCTGCAGCGGTTACTGCCTGTTTGTAGCGGTTATCGTGAATATCTCCGGCAGTAAAAATTCCCGGTATGTTGGTTTTTGTGAAGTACTTCATGACACCGGTCTCCTCTTTTTCTTCATATCTCTTAACATACCCGTGGCTATCAAGTTCAAGCCCGCTAAATTTCTGCGTATTGGGGTCTAGCCCAATGGCAACAAAAACACCGTCTCTAGGCAATACCCAACGTTTACCCTCACTCTCAAGAACCAGTCCAGTTAACTTCTCCTCCCCTTGCATCTCAACAACCCGAGTATTGAAAAGGAATCGGATATTCTTCATTGCTTTCACTTTATCAACCATCGCTTTTTGAGCACGAAACCGATCTCGACGATGAATAAGAACCACGTCAGGGCTGAATTTTGCAATCACCTGAGCTTCTTCCATCGCGCTATCTCCCCCACCGACAACGGCAACTGATTTTCCTTTAAAGAAAAATGCGTCGCAAGGAGCACAGCTTGATACTCCGTGACCGCGAAGTTTCTCTTCATTGGGAACACCAAGCCAACGAGTATCAGCCCCCGTTGCCGCAATAATAGTTTTTGTTTCGAGGGATTGATCTTCAGCGGTAACGGTAAAGGGGCGTTTGTTAACGTCCAACTTTGTAAAATCTTTATCAATAATCTCTACGCCAAGTCCTAAAACCTGATCGCGCATTTTTTGCATTAGTTCTGGTCCCATGATTTTGGCAAATCCGGGGTAATTTTCCACATCGGTTGTGAGCATTAATTGCCCACCCCATTTTCTTCCGGCAATAACTGCGGTTTTATACCCAAATCGTTGGGCATATATTGCGGCGGTAAATCCCGCAGGTCCCGAACCGAGAATTATGACGTCGTACATGGAGATTAATTTATGAGTTTGTTGAGCTCGCTTTTGATCGTTTCTTTGCTTTGCACACCAATAAATTGTTTGACAACCGTGCCGTTTTTGAAAATCATCAAGGTTGGAATCGACATGACGCCGAATTTTTGTGCAGTCATAGGATTTTCATCAACATTAAGTTTGCCAATTTTCACTTTTCCTTCCATCTCTTTTGCAATTTCAGAGACTATGGGATCCTGCATGCGGCACGGACCGCACCAAACCGCCCAGAAATCGACAAGCGTTGGGAGACCGGATTTCATTACTTCGCTATCAAAATTTGCATCGGTTACCGTAATCTCTGCCATAGGGTTTTACTCTATCACAGAATATCCCGCGCGGGCAATTGCATTTTTTATATCATTATCATGAATTGATTTCTCATCATACTCAAGTGTAACAACCTGCTTAACCCAGTTGCAGGCGGCTTTTGCGCCAATATCCTCGAGCTCCCCTTCTATGAGCATAGCGCAACTCGTGCAATGGAGGCCATTGAGTTTTAATGTCTTTTTTGTCATGATCCTCCCCTATCAATTATAAACTTCCCGCCATACATACCCATACTACATGAAAACGCAAGTTCAGAAGCATCTGTGGGTGAAATGAAGGTGATCGTTCTTGACTGCCCAAGCGGAACAATTTGTTGAATACCGAGCTTTGGAATAGTAAAGGCCTGCGTACAACCTTTGCCATCTTCATTTATGAGCTTAAGTGTTATTGGAACACCAGCGAGGATTACCGGGTTGTCGACAACGTATCCCTTCGTCTGAATGCGGATTGTAGTCTGTGTCGATGGACGAATTCCAGTAAAAGTCGAAGAATCGCAGAATGTGATGGTGCAATAGACATTTGAAAAAACAGATCGCAGTGTTACCGGACTCCCCCAAAGAACAGCCGCACCGTTAATGTTCCAAACCGCCAGTGCAACAATTGTATATGCCGCAAAAGTAGCAAATCGTTGCCTAAGCGTATCTTTGAGCCATTCTATGGAATACCCGAGAAAGAAAAATATTGGAAACGTTCCGACGACAAACATACCGAGAGTCAGCATGCCACTCGTTGGGTTACTACTCGATACAGCCAGAGCCATCATTGCTTGGGTCGTGCCACATGGGATAAAAACAGTACTTGCCCCAAGGAGAGCCGGAGCAAATACATGAGCGCTCTTTGTTTGTGCCCGCACAACTTTCGTTAAAATTCGTGGCGGCTGAATAATAAAATAACGAAATATGGGATGAACGTTAAGAAATGAAAGCGCCGTTCCGACCATGAAAATAGCAACGAAGACGAGAAGTGTCGCTTGGAGGCTTAGAGTGAACTGAAAAAATGAACCCAGCCATCCTAAAAAGAATCCGAGAATTGAATATGCGATAAGTTTTGCAACGAGGAATGCGAGAATAGGAATAACGTTTGCGCGCTTCGGATCGTCGTTTTTCTGTTGCGCAATCGTTGTAGCAAGTAATCCTCCCTGAACGGCGGCACACGTAAGCCCGCCCGCAATAAGCCCGGTCGTAAAGATAATCCAAAGGTTGGGCATGGAACGTATTGTATTACATCTCGCTCTCTTGACAATCCCCCCAGGGGGGATTAAAATATGCTTTATTACTATGCCAAAGGGAGTCCCGAGACACCAATCAGTGCAACAGACAGTACTCCACCGCCTCAAAATTACCCGAGGCCACCTCGATCGTGTCATTAATATGGTTGAAAAAGGGCATTACTGCATCGACGTAATCCATCAATCGCTCGCCGTCCAGGCAGCGCTCAAAGCTACCGACGAGGTCATTCTCAAAAACCATATGGAAACGTGTGTGGCTGCAGAAATTAAAAAAGGAAATGCAACTGAAGTCATTGACGAAGTAATGAAAGTGATGGGGAAAAGCAGCCATGGATAAAATAATAGTCACAATAGTCGGAATAGGAGTTATTTCGGCCATTTATTGGTTCTTTTTTGGTAAAAAGTCCGGCGAAGCCGGATCTGGCTCTGCCAGAGAGGATTGGGATATTACTGTCGACGGCGGCTACAAACCGGCGGTCATGAAAATTTTTAAGGATAAACCGGCGACTCTTACATTTACACGAAAAGACCCAAATCCGTGCCTTGAAGAAATAGTACTTCCTGATTATAAAATCAAAAAATTTTTGCCGATGAATGAACCGGTCACGATCACCCTTCCCCCGCCCCATCCGGGTAAATCCGGCATCCACTGCGGCATGAATATGTTCCATGGTCGAATTGAAGTCGTATGACTAAAACCTCTTTTCCCATTATCGGTATGCACTGTGCAAGTTGCGCGAAGCTTATTGAACGGCAACTCAAAAATACGCCGGGGGTGATGGCCGCGGCAGTCAATTACGGAAGTGAGCAGGCATCTGTAGAACATGATGCTACGGTCACACCCAAGGCTCTTGCAAGCGCGGTTGCAAGCGCCGGCTATACGGCGGTTGTCGAAAAACAAAAAAATAAAACTCCAGAAGAGATGAAAGAAGAGGCAAAACGCGCGGAACTATCTGACCTTGCGCGAAAAGTTTGGGTGTCAGCCGCCTTGAGTGTTTTTATTACCATTGGCAGCTTTCCGGAGTGGTTTGGAAATTCGTTCTTCAACAATCTATACATTCTTCTTCTGTTAGCCACCCCTGTTCAATTTTGGGCTGGTTGGGGATTTTACCAAGCCACGTGGTCCGGGCTTCGTAACCGAACAGCTTCAATGGATACTCTCATTGCAATCGGCACCTCTGCCGCCTACGGGTACTCTTTATTTTCAACAGTTCGGTACTTCGACACCGCAGCAATCATAATTACTCTTATACTTTTAGGGCGCTATCTTGAGGCACGAGCAAAAGCCCATACCAGCGATGCGATTAAAAAACTTCTTCATCTTCAAGCAAAAACCGCTCGGGTTATACGGGGCGGCAAAGAAATCGATGTTCCCGTTGAAGATGTTAAAGCAGGCGACATTATCCGCGTCCGTCCCGGAGAAAAAATTCCTGTTGATGGAAAAATTACTGAGGGAGTAAGCTCTATCGATGAATCAATGGTCACGGGTGAATCTATTCCTGTTGACAAAAAAATCGGTGATCTGGTTATTGGCGCTACAATCAACAAAACCGGAACATTCCTCTTTCAGGCTACCAAAGTTGGAGATGAAACCGTGCTTAGTCAAATCGTCAAAATGGTTTCTGAAGCGCAAAGTTCCCGCGCACCAATCCAGCGTCTTGCTGATATCGTCTCGGGATATTTTGTTCCCATCGTGCTCATGCTAGCCGTTGCCACATTTGTTGTCTGGTACATTACCGGAATGCCAATACAGGGATTTGTCAATATGATTGCAGTTCTCATTATCGCGTGTCCGTGCGCCTTGGGACTGGCAACGCCCACCGCAATTATGGTCGGTACCGGCCGTGGTGCTGAAGGGGGCATCCTCATTAAAGACGCTGAGGCACTTGAAATTGCCCATAAAATAAAGACTATTGTCTTCGACAAAACAGGAACGCTCACAAAAGGAAAACCAGTGGTTACCGATGTATCATCAGATAAAGTTCTCATCATCGCCGCATCTTTAGAACAAGGGAGCGAACATTCGCTGGCTGAAGCAATCTTAACCAAAACAAAAGAACAAAAACTTTTAAGCGTAACACATTTTGAAGCTATCCCAGGACAAGGCATATCCGGGGTAATCAATAACAAGAAATACTTTTTCGGGAAACCGAAAAAGTCATACGAAACATTGGAAAAACAGGGTAAAACAGTGATGGAGTTGACCTCTGAAAAAACGACACTCGGCTACGTTGCTGTTTCAGATACACTAAAGCCCGAAGCAAAAGAAATGGTTTCTGCGCTGTCACGACTTAGTGTCTGGTTGATTACTGGAGATAATCAAAGAACGGCAGAGGCAATTGCAAAACAAGCAGGAATTGAAAATGTGCTCGCCGGAGTTTTACCTGATCAAAAAGCCAAAAAAATTAAAGAGCTTCAATCCCCCGTTGCTTTTGTCGGCGACGGCATTAACGATGCCCCCGCTTTAGCTGCAAGCGATGTCGGAATCGCTATGGGAACAGGAACAGATGTGGCAATAGAATCAGCCGGAATTACGTTATTGAATAAAGATTTACGAAGCGTAGTTTCCGCAATAAAATTATCGCGCGCAACACTTTCCGTCATCAAACAAAATCTTTTTTGGGCATTTGGATATAACGTTATTCTCATTCCCGTCGCTATGGGTATCCTCTACCCCGCAACCGGCTGGCTCCTTAACCCAGCGCTCGCCGCTTTTGCCATGGCTGCAAGTAGTATTTCTGTTGTCGGAAATTCTCTCCGACTGAAAGGAGTTCGTATATGAACGCTGATACCAAAATCATCGTTGGAGCGGTTCTAGCAAGTGCCCTCATTATAGTTGGCGCAGTATTTGTACTTGGAAAAGATACGGCACCCAAGCGTGAACAACTTGGCGAAGCTTCAATGTCAATTGATAAAAAAGAAGCAGATTTGGGAGATATGAAGGTTACTGACGAAGGTTCGGCAACGTTTACCGTCATGAACACAAGTGAATCAATATTGCGCATCTGGGGGGTAGCGACATCGTGTGATTGTACGTTTGCAAATGTGACGATTGCGGGGGTAAAAACCGGCGAGTTTAACATGGCAATGCACATGAACTCAACGCTCAAAAATTGGATGGGTGAGGTTCCAGCCGGCCAGGCGGCAACGCTTGAGGTTATTTACCGGCCAAAAGTTATGCCTGTAAGTGGCCCTGTATCACGCCAAGTCAACTTTTCAACCAATGATCCGAATAATTCTCAAGTTGAAGTGAGTGTAAAGGCAACCGTGCTATAACCTATGAACTTTATTACTAGTATTTCTCTCATCACTGCATTTTTCGGCGGCATGGTCGCTTTGTTTGCTCCCTGCTGTATTACGTTTCTTTTGCCAAGCTACCTTGCCAATATTTTCCGCGAAAAGGGCCGGGTCGTCTGGATGACGTTAATCTTTGGTCTGGGAATCGCAACCGTTCTCGTTCCTGTGGCACTCGGGATTCGTGCCGTCGGGGAAATTTTTCAGCAATACCACACCCAAACATATGTGATTGGCGGACTTTTTATGATCGCCTTGGGAGTTATGGAACTCACCGGAAGAAAAATTACCCTCCCCATGCTCAACCTTACCATTGACCTTAATAAACGTCACGATCCCTGGTCCGTCTATCTCCTTGGAATTTTTTCCGGACTGACGACGTCTTGCTGCACTCCTGTCCTTGCCGGAGTATTAACACTCTCTTTTCTTTCACCTAATTTCGTTTGGGCGGGTCTCGCCGGATTAGCGTATGTTTTTGGCATGGTTACTCCCCTTGTTGTCATGGCGCTCCTCCTCGAAAAAGTAAATTGGGCGAAACTGCCTCAACTCCGCACAAAAACGCTCCGCATGGGATCAAAAACAATACTTTTATCTGACGCAGTTGCCGGAATTCTCTACATTCTCGTCGGTATTACCTTTAGCGTACTTGCTCTCACCGGCCGCATCACCATGGGCATGGAGGAACCACTCGAGGAAAGTCTCGGTATCTTTTGGGGATTGGTACGATATCTGCGCACGATCCCTTACGGTGAATATGGCTTTGCCGCTATTCTTGGTATAGTAATGTATTGGATCATACAAAAAGGGAGGAAAAAAATATGAACATCAAAAAGAAGTTTGCCATTAAAAAAATAAAGAGCTTTCTCGTGTTGTTTGTCTTGATCGTCGTCGGATTTCTCCTGGGCAGACAGCAGAGCTTGCTTCCCTCAGGAAGCGAGGTGTCTCCGGGTAGCCTCAAGCGCATGCTCAGCAATAAAAATCCTGCCTCGCCGGCAGGCGGGTTCACATTCATCAATGTACATGCTCCCTATGAAGGCGAGATCGAAAAAACCGACGCTTTTATTGCCTACGACAAGATCATCGAAAACAGTAATCTCCTCCCGAAGGATAAAAATGCACCGATTATCCTCTACTGTAAAACCGGCCGAATGAGTGCTGAAGCGCTCGAAACGGTAAAAAAGCTAGGCTACACCAATGTCAAACATCTTGCCGGCGGCATGGATAATTGGGAAAAAGCAGGAGGAAATCTTTCGGATCTGTCGAAGCTTGAAGAGATTGTTCTGCCGAAAGAAGGCATCGAGCTTTCGGTTTCCTGGGGCACACTGGGCAAGCAATTGGTTGATGCTGGCGTCATTAATTTACCGGAATTTCGAAAAGTAGTAAATATGACCCCTGAGCAAGAGAAAATTTTAACCATGGGTTCTGAAGAAAAAATTAAAATTGATGCAACCAATAGTCAATTTGTCGTCGACATTCTCTGGGCTCTAGGACTGGCTCAAAAAAGCATTGTCTATGATGAGGGGCCGCTTGGAAAAGAGTATAAAACTGAGCAGGGAAATTTTGCCTCGACCGGCGGATGGAATTTGGCTCGCGGCGATGCGACTGCTTACCTCAATCGATTTGATCTTATTCCATTAACACCCGAGCAACAGCAAAAAGTCGGTGAAATTGCGAAAAATGTATTCCGTCCGTGCTGCGGCAACTCAACCTGGTTCCCGGATTGCAACCACGGCATGGCAGCGCTTGCCATTATCGAACTTTTGGTAAGCAACAATGTTGATGAGGTTACTATTTATAAAAAACTTCTCGGATTTAACAGTTTTTGGTTTCCGGATAGTTACATAACTGTCGCAACGTATTTTTCGCGGCAGGGAATAAGTTGGGACAAGGTGGATGCAAAAGAAGTGCTCGGGGACAAATTTTCAAGTGGAAAAGGAGCGGCTGAGACGGCAAAAAAAGTCGGTCCGCTCCCCTACCGCCCAACAGGTGGGGGAAGCTGTGGTGCGTAACGGTGTAATCGGCGCACTTGCGCTCCTTTCTCTTTTTGCTATCACCATGACGCTTTTGTCTGGATTTGATGCGGCGCTCGGACAATTTCTCGCTCTTTGGTATCTCATGATTCCCTTGGTATTGGGCTTTGGAATCCAGGTTAGCTTGTATACTATACTCAAACAGCGCGCGAAAGGACTCATGGCAACCAGTGGCACATCCGCCAGTGCCGGCATGCTTGCCTGCTGCGCCCACCACGCAGCTGATGTTCTCCCCATCCTTGGCCTCTCGGCTGTGGCAACATTGATTGCTCAATACCAAGTTCCAATTCTTTCTTTCACCTTACTCATCAATATCCTTGGCATTGCTGTCATGTGGAATCATGTAAGAAAAATGGTATGAAACAAAGCACCAAATTACTTCTTCTTCTCATCGTAGTTGGCACAGGAATAATTCTTGGACGACTGTCTGGTTCGAGCCCTGCGAATTCTCAAACACAATCTAAATATGAAACTAAGGAACATGAGGGCGGAAACGTCACGGTTTCCGTCACTCCTTTAACCATTAAACCCGGTTTCCCTGCTTCGTTTGATGTTGCGTTTGAAACGCATTCCGTAGATTTAGCATTTGATGTTGAACAGATTGCAACCCTGACTGATAGTGTCGGCACTGTGTATACTGCCTACTGGGAAGGTTCGCCACCGGGAGGGCATCATCGGAGCGGAACTCTTCGCTTTACTCCTGACATTGATACATTAACTTCTATTACTCTCACATTTTCTGATATTGCAAATATACCCACACGAACGTTCATTTGGGAGGAAAACAAGTGATTGAAACCATTATTCCATTAGCACTTATCGTTGTCTGCTTCTTGTCACATCTCCTCTTTATGCAGCATGATGGTCATAGTGGCCATCGCCACACAAAAGGAGGTGAGTAAAACATGATGGGTTATGGATGGGGTGGAAATATGATGGGTTCATTTGGTGCATTTGGACTCCTTACGTGGTTAGCGCTCATAATTTTTCTTATTTTGGGATGTATGTACTTTTGGAAAGAAATTAACAAAAAGAAATAGAAAGGGGGTGAAAATGTATGAAGCATGATCCGAACGTAACTACCAATGCGGTCGCGGCAACGACTGCAATTATCTATGTTGCCTGTAGACTGCTCGTTGGCTTGTTCCCGGATTTCATGTTTACGGTTGGTCAATCCTGGTTCCATGGCATAACGCTGACGCAAAAGGGGGCATGGAGCCTCACGACATCAGCATTCATCCTGGGACTCATTTCGACAACAGTATTTGGGTGGCTCGTGGGGTATCTCTTTGCGCGTCTCTATAATTCTTTTCTCAAGAAGTAGAGAGAGGAGGCTCGTCAATGAACGTTTTCATACGGCTCTGTAACTCTTTTATGTTGGCATAATTAAAGGAAAAGAGCTTTTGAGTTTGATGCCTCCAAATAGAATCGACAGACTTGCTACTTAATGAATCTGAAAGATATACGCCATTCAAAAAAATACTCCTCGCGGTGAGGATGACTTCGTTGTTAACGTGATCGTTTTTCTTTTGACTAACTTGACCAAGTAGTCCTTTAACCATATGTGTACTTAACCATCTTGCGTATCGGGCATTCTTATCGCTAGGCTCGAGATGTGTTCTGATTTCAACCTGCTCACTCACCCACTTAACCAAAACATCGTGAGCTTTCCCGTCTGATTCCTGATGAGCTATTTCAGCCAAAGGTCCTCCTCCAGAAATATTATGGTAAACTATACCCTCCCCAAGGGCTTGCGTATAGGTGTCGATCTGAAGGGTAATTCCTAGTTTATCGCTTGCCTCCATTGGATCATGCGTTTCTAAAAATTTGGTAGCGCGCATCAATGGACGACTAAGCATGTCATTAAACTTTCCAAAGCCTTCAAGTATCCTATCTTCGAGACCGGTTAAACCCTCTAAAAAACGCTTCATGAAGCCCAAAGATAACAGTATTGGAGACTTGTGTCAAATCAATCGACGTAGGAGTTTCCGTGCATTAACACAGTCTCTTCGCATTTGAGACGAGAGCAGTTTGAGTGAGCTAAAATTCTTTGACTGCCTGATGAAACCGACTATTTCAACCTCAATCGTTTTCCCGTAGATTTTTCTTGAGAAGTCAAAAAGGTAGACTTCGCACTGGGGTTTTGTTTCTCCGAAGATAATCCGCGGACCCCAGTGGAGAACGCCATTGTATTTTTTATCTTCAATACGTACGCGACACGCATAGACACCAAATGGAAGTGATAGCGGTGAAGTAAGTGCAATATTTGCCGTCGGAAATCCAAGTTTTTTCCCTTCGCCATGACCGCGTATGACTTTGCCTGCAATACGTATATTTATACCCATCGGGGTTTAGTGTACGCCCGGAGAACGGTCTATTTCTTTCTCAAGAAGTTCCACATCAGTGATGATAAGCTGTCTGCCGCGCGTCTCAATAATGCCTTTCTTTTTGAGTGCTTCCATTTGAAGACTGGCTGTTTCCCGAGTGGTTCCAATCCAAGCCGCAATCTCACGATGGACAAGCGGTACGTGCAAAACAATGCCGCCATTTGCTCTTTCGCCAAAATTCTTCGAATAATACAAAAGGAGGAGTGCGGTTTTGGTGTACGCATCATCAAGGATTACGTGACCTATGCGTGTCACTATACCGTGGAGTCCGGACAAAAGTCGTTGCAAAGTATAGAAAAGAACGTCTGCATTTTCTTTAAGAAAGGCAACCACTTTGTCTTTGGGCGCTCTGTGCGCCTCGACATCAACGAGTGCTTCGAAGTAAAAGGTGTTGGGTATGTCATTGAGTGCCCACATGAGGGGGAAAAACGACCCTGGTTTAAAAACATGCACCATGAGTGTGTCTCCTGAGGGAGAAACCAGATATTGTCGTACCGATCCTTTTTTAAGAAAATAAACACCCGGCGGGGGGTCTTCCGCTCGAATGATCGTCTCCCCTTTTTTGTAGTTTAACGTGGTATACGGAGCAAAAAAACGTTCCGTTTTACGAAGAACGACGTCGTTTTGTACCATAGATCACAGTGAGTATACACTACTTTCATACAAAATTCACCCTTCTGTGGTATACTTCTGACAATGGTTCGCAATCCGGTACTCATCAATAGAACGCTCTTTCTCCTCTCACTACTTGGGTTTGCTATGGCAATCTACGTTCTTCAAAGCTTCCTCCGTCAATCATCAATCGTTTGCCTTACCAACGGATGCGAAATTGTGAGAAAGAGTCCGTATTCTTACCCCTTTGGTATTCCGGTTCCTGCGTTCGGTTTGGTCGGTTACTTCTTCCTTGCCCTTTTAGCGTTTCTTCGTACGACAAGTAAAAAACAGTGGATAAAAAAAGCTATGCTCGGTATATCAATATTTGGTATTTGCTTCGTCACATGGTTTACCTATATGGAACTTTTTGTTATTAAAGGTATCTGTACTTGGTGTGCAATTTCAGCCGTTAACATGTATATTATATTTATCCTGATTCTAAAAAGTTACAAAAACGCATGAAATTTACATCTGAATCAAAATTTCTTTTAGGAATTCTCGCTGTTACTACTGTTGTTGTTGGTGCTGCTGTCTGGTTTTTCTCGCGACCCACCCCTACAGTGACTATTTCAAAAGAAACGCTCATAGCATCCGATTCACAGAACTTAGGAAACAAAGATGCGGCAAACTACTTAGTTGAATTTTCTGATTTCCAATGCCCTGCCTGCCGCGCGTATACACCGGCTGTTAACGAATTAGCAACAAAATACTCTGAAAAACTACTTATTGTCTACCGCCACTTCCCCCTCCCCCAGCACGCATATGCAAAACAGGCTGCGTATATCGCAGAAGCTGCGGGTCTCCAGGGAAAATTTTGGGAAACAGCAAAAATACTTTTTGACAATCAGGATAAATTTTCCGACGAATTCTTTTCAACTCAATTTCCCCAATTGACCCCTAATGATGCTATCAAACAAAAAGTTGACCGCGATCTTAACCTTGCCAGAATGCTTAAGGTTTCGAGTACGCCGACGTTTTTCCTCAATGGAGTAATTCTCAAAAACCTCTTTGGTCCGCAAGACCTCGTGACAGCGGTCGAAAAAGTATTACAATAAAAGCATGTTTGACCTGTCCGGAAAAGTAGCCCTCGTTACCGGCGCCAGTAGTGGTATTGGTCGGGGAATCGCCCTTACTCTTGCTCTCCAGGGCGCAAAGGTTGTTGTGACTGCACGCCGACTCGAAAAACTTCAGGCACTATCTGCAGAAATTAAAAACAGGGGGAAAGAATCGTTGGCAATTCAGATGGATGTGACGAAGCGCAATGAAGTTGATGCTGCTATTTCCGAAACAATAAAAACCTTTGGCGGGCTTGATATTTTAGTAAACAATGCTGGCGTCCTTGATTATTCTCCGTTTTTGGAAATGAAGGAAGAAGCATGGGATAAAGTCATCGACACGAATCTCAAAGGGTATTTTTACTGTGCACAGGCAGCAGCCCGTGAGATGGTAAAAAATAAACAGGGAAGAATAATTAACATCGCCTCGATCGCCTCGGGTGGGGTGGGGATCGGTTACCCCATGATTACCCATTATGTCGCAAGCAAAGGCGGTATTGTTGGCTTTACGGAAGCACTTGCAGCTGAACTCGGTCCCATGGGTATTACCGTCAACGCAATTGGTCCTGGCGCTATTGAATCGGAAATGACGACATCAATTACAGAAGAACAGATGAAAGGAATGATTGCAAGACTCCCTATTAAACGAATCGGCAAACCGGAAGATATTGCGGCAGCTGTAATCTACCTTGCCTCGGATGAAGCCTCTTACGCCACAGGCGTTACCCTCTACGTGGATGGCGGTTGGCTCACAACATAAATTGGGTGAAAAAGAGCGAGCTCAAATTTTCCGCACACAGCGATCTCGAAGAGGATGCGAGTACGGAAAATTTCGGGCGAGCGATTTTATAAATACAGCGCTACCGTCATATTCCAGAAGATGTGGACGAGGATGGGAGCAGCAAGAGATGCGGTCGTTGCAAATAGAAGGCTATTGGCAAGCCCCAAAATAATATCCGTCACAAAAAAGAGAATAAGTGTTACTCCCTGAAGTTTGTGCATGGTCACTAAAATAGGCACATGGAGAAGAACAAAAAGAGCTGTAGAGACTAAGGATGCATACGGCAAATTCTTCGTTTTTTCGAATATACGGTTAAATACGAATCCACGACTCAATAGTTCCTCGGAGAAAGCAGTAGAGAGAGAAAGCAGCAAAAGTGCTATCATTCCGTATTGTTCGAACGCGGCAATAGGTTGAATTTGAAGCTTGCCGTATTTAATCGCATTTGCCGCAAGTCCCTCGAGAGCAAAAACAAAACCAAATCCCAAACCGATATAAATACTTGTAAATAAATTTTTTCCTGTAAGTCCAAGAGATGTCAGACTTCTTCGTTCTTTCCTGAGTACATACCAAATAACCGGGGCAACAAAAACGAGCGGTTTAAAAATAAACTCATCTGCCCATTCCGGAAAACGAAGAAAGTATCGGTAGAGGGCCCAAGCAAGCGCAATCCACCCCCACAACTGGTAGACAGGCTCGAGGGATAGGCGTTTCTTCATACTTTGAGGATATCGTGTTACTTTGAGGGGTGCAAGACCCGAACTGCTGCTTCCATTGCATCGACCGTGAGTGAAATTCGCTCAACTGCCTCGTCAAGGGTTAATGCACGAATGTTGTGAGGGAAATAATGGAAGACGAGATTTCTCCCTTGCTTCCATGCGATCCAGAGTTGTTGGGCGAGCTTTTCACCAAACCGGTCGCTTACCTGTTGGTAGGCACTTCGTTTTCCAAGTCGACGGGCCAAATTCGGACTTAAAACTTTTCCTAAACGGAAGTGGTCACTTTGGTAATCCCGCTCTTCGATAATATGTAAATCCCGAAAAAGTTGTTTAAGGAATCCCTCATATAGTTTGGCAAACGGAAACACGAGGTATGAATAGTCACTTAAATCTTGCGTCGGATGATTTTTACGGTCCTCGAAAAGCCACGTTCCGTCAGAAGCAAGCTTTTTCTGCTGCGGCGAAAGATAGTTCCAAAGCGCCGATCCGGGCGTAATCATCGTACGAAGAGAAATGTTTCTATAAAAAAGAATCCTATAAAACCCCAAAAAATATATCGCTGCATAGATACGGTCACTGGTGTTGAAACCATTTGATACCAACTATTAAGACTTCCTACAGCTTTCCACTCCCCTACCTGCCAAAGAAGCATTGTAAGGTATAGTGAAAGTACTAATCCTGCCGCAATTAAACTAGTAACACTCGTCACCACAAAAAAACTCACTATAGTAAATAGTCCCATAAAAACAACCGAACGGAATGGTGATGGTGTCAGTTTAAAAAATGCTTCCGCCGCGTCAAGGAAGTAGATCCCTAAAGCGCCGCCGCCAAGAAACATGAGACCCTCAATAGGAGGCCGAAACCGCCACTTCAAAAGACCAACGAGAACTATGTATGCAAGAGGGATGAGGATAAACAAAAGTGGTTTGCGCATATCTCTACTTTAATACACAACGTCAAAACTAACAAATTCATTACTTGCTTCTTTCCAAGCAACATCAACTTTCTCTACCCAACTCACCTCTGGTCCGTGTTGACACCTCTTAATGAGCTCTTCAAGGCTTTGTCGCACTCCTTCAGCCACGAGTTCTACTGCCCCATCCTCCCTATTTTTCACCCATCCCGTGAGGCTAAATTCCTTTGCCTGTCGCACAATCCACGCCCGAAACCCCACTCCCTGCACATCTCCGGAGATAATCAGGTGCGCTCGCTTCATGAAGAAACCTATTTAATTTCTCCTAATTCTATATTATGTGTTGCTGTAAGAGGTGCAACACAAATTGTTGCTCGAATCGATGTACCGGCATTATAGGAAGTCACCAGTCGTGGATCTACATGATCATGAGGTTCTCGGTTATCGACAAATAAAACGGCACCCGACACCTCAAATTCTACTATCCCGCTACCATCGTGATTCCCGAGTTGAAACGAGGCGAACGCAGCTGACAGTCTTCCGAGAGGCGTTGAAGAATACTCAAACACAATACCTTCTGGTTCCCTTCTCACAAGTTGAGGTTTCACCATTCGAAATCTCTCACTACTTGCTGTCGTAATTATTACTTCTGGAATTTTAACCATAGCAACGAAAGGAGTGTACTCTATTCCTGCCCACTGCGCAACTTCTTGAGTTTCCACATAAAAAGTCTGGCGCGGGATTTGGGACGGGCGTCTTTGACAAAAGAGAGTGCTTTTTCCAAAATTGCCCGAGGAATTGTCTTTGCAAGTCTGATATAGAGCGACCTATGTTTGTAATCACGAAGCTCTTCAGCTAAATAAATTCCGTACGCCTGAAATTCCCGCGAGATGTATTTATCTTCCAAAGGATTAAATTTTTTTAGAACATCGCCGATTTTTTGCATGAGAATTAATTAAAACGATTCATCGCTTTATCGAGGCCTTTGAGAAGTGCTATATGAAGAGCTTCTGTTCCACGTTTCACCATATGCTTAAGATCTCCTGCCTCACCACGACGAAACTTGGAAAGGACAAAATCAAGAACAAACTTACGATGAAAATTTCTGTTTGAGCTTTTCTTCGTCGCCTCCATTCCCCTTCCAATACCGAGACGAAACCGTGTAAATACGTCAGTTTTAATTTCTCGCATGATAGACTCTACCCCATTGTGCCCAGCCGATCCCCCGCCCGTACGAATGCGGATTTTACCGATAGGCAAATCTAAATCATCATGAATAACCCAAATATCCCCAGGCGAAATCTTATAATACGAAGCGACTGAAGAAACCGCCATACCGGAGGCGTTCATAAAGGTTGTGGGTTTCACAAGTATAATCTCTCCCCTCCGAGCAACAAGCGCATGGTGTTTCGTTTCTTCACTCCATGGTATTGCTGGGCCTCCAATTTCATTCGCTAGGTGTTCTACCACCATAAAACCTATATTATGGCGCGTATCTCTATATTTATCTCCCGGATTACCTAAGCCTACAATAAGTTTCATCGCAATATTTTTACTGTCGTAACAATTTTACTACTTCTTCATCCTCAACCTGTGGAAACTCTTTATAAAACTGACCGACTGCTGAGAAATCATCGGGTGTTTCAATAACGACAAGCTCATGTACCTCTGGTTTTATTTTACTAACAACGGAAATGGGAGCAACGGGAACCGCAACCACAATCTTACCTGCTTTCTTTTTCCGTAGCCACAGTATCGCTACTTCAAGAGTTGCTCCTGTTGCAGCACCATCGTCAACGACGATAACTATTTTATTTTTTACATCGAGCGGCCTTCGCCCTTTTCGATAAAGGAGTATTTTTTTCTTTATTTGATCATTGAGTTCTTGGTTCTTAATTCTCAGGTATGCCTCATCCGCCCCCACCCGGTGGGCTAACTTCCAACTAACGAAAGAAACATTATCCGGAGCAAGCGCACCAATGCCAAGCTCTGGTTCAAGAATGCTCGGTATCTTTTTAATTACCAATACATCCAGAGGCAATCCAAGTTTTTGAGAAACCACAGACGCAACAACGACACCACCGCGGGGAAGTCCAAGGACAACAGCTGTCAACCCTTTGTAGCCAACGAGTTTTTTGGCAAGATTTGTTCCAGCGTCTGTTCTGGTCGTGAACATTATCTTTACTTAGCCATCTTAGCTAATTGCTTTTCTGCCATCCCGCCTACGTAGGGCACTTTATAGAGCTCTCCTTGAAACGCTTTCCACATGCAGACGATCCACAAAATAAAACCAGTGAATGTCAAAAGCAATCCGACGAGCCATCCTAAAAATGGGATAAAGCCCAAGGCTATATTGGCGATAAATATGCCGCCAAAGAGTATCGTTGATTGCATTGCATGAAAACGTACAAATTTACTCTGCTTTTCAATGAGGAGGAAAATAATGCCGGTTAAGAACCCCAAAAGGTAACTCGCTGCTGCCATCAAATTTTCATTTCCTTGTGATTGCACCATATATTTCACCTCCCTTATTAATCTCACGATATCATGAACATTTAAAACATTGCAAGCTGCTCTTTAGAGGCATCAAGGATTGGTTTTTCCTCCCCTTCTTTCCAAATTTTTACGACGCCGAATACCCCATCATATCCGGGATCAATGACAATATCACCACTTCGTACTTTTTCGATTGCAGAAGCAATGCGTGATCCGGCGATTTTCTCAATGGCTTCCCTTGATGAATTTAAAAGTACCGTAAATTCTCCACCAAGAGCATCGGTAAGGGCTACATAAACCACTTGAACTTTTGGGCTTGTAACCGGCGAGCCGATTGATTCGCTTATTATTTCCTGAAGCGGAACGAGGCTCACAAACGGCGGTCGATTTGGAAATGTTTTGCTTGCAATTCTTTTGTCGTTTGTTTTAACAAGCTTTAAATCTTCTTCGCTTCTTCCGGAGAGCTCTTCAACTCTTTGCATCACTCCTTGTGTTAAGGGTTTCCCACATACCGGACACGTAATCCCTTTCTTTTTTGATTCCTCCGGACTCCATCTGATGCCACAGGCTCGGTGGCCGGTATAATGATACTTTCCCTCTTCAGGATAAAACTCAATCGTGTAGGCAATATTTCTTTGTTTGCTAATTGCTTCGTAAATTGCTCCGTAGGTCAGTTTATCAACGTCAAAGACTGTCGCTTCTCTCCCCAATTTCGGTCCGGAATGCGCATCGGAAAATGAAACAATAGCTCGATTGTCCAGTTCTTTTATCCGCCAGTTCATGGCTGGATTGCTTGAGAGTCCCGTCTCAACTGCATAGATATATTTTGCATACGGTCCAAACGCCTCATCGATACTTTTAAATCCTCCTAATGAGCCATAGACGCTAAACCACGGCGTCCAAGCGTGCGCCGGAATAATCAGCGCTTTGGGCTCAATGGAAAGAACGAGCTCCGCAATTTGTATTGACGTAAGACCCACAATGGGTCTACCGTCACTCATGAGGTTACAGCCGCGCTTTGTCATCTCTTGACTAATCTTTCTCGCGGATTCTAACGTTGGCACCCAAATAAGTGTATGGATACGTCGGACTTTTCCGCCCTGAGAATAAATACAAGAAACTTCTGTAGCAAGTAAAAAAAGCGGGGTTTTTTGAGATTTCAGCGCCAGAAGTCCGTTTCCTAATTCTTCAAGATCCCGCTCAATCTCCCGAAACCAAATTGGGTGGGTCCAATCGCCGGTTGCCACCAACCCAATCCCTTTCCGTTTTGCCCACATGGCAATATTTGGAAGGGTCATTTGCGGCGAAACAGCACGAGAAAATCGTGAGTGAAGCTGAAGGTCGGCAATTACCTGCATAGGGGTTACTCAAAGATCTCTTTCATGAGTTTTTTCAATTTTTTCTCGTATGTTTTGATGAGCGATTTTTTGATGGGTTTCTTTTCCCCATAGAGATGTCCGCCCATAAGATACCCGGGTAAATACTTAAGCGGTCTTTTGAAAAGCAAAATTGGAAGTGCTGAAACAACATACTGTTGAATAATTTTCATTTTGCCTTCCCGGCGAATTCTGCGCATCGACCACACGTAGAGAGATTCGGGTAAAATAGTAAGCGTAATTCCCTTTTTAAACAATCGCAATCCTAAATCTATATCTTCATTGTATGCCTGATCTTCGTCGTATCCTCGGACAGAAAAAAATGTTTGACGATGAATGACAGATAGCGGACCGGGAGCCATAGGACGCTTTAAAAGTATTGATCCTTCAAGAACTAAATTCGCAAGAAGTGTATACAGATGATCATTGAGATCGTCGGAGTCGGGTTGTGCCCATGTGGTAAACAGAGGCGGATTTTTTTTCTCAATAAATCGTACAATTCGTTCAAAAAAATACGGCGTGAGAATACTATCTGCATCAACAAACACCAACCACCTCCCACGCGCCTCTTTTGCCCCCAAATTGCGCTGAAGCGGGAGATTGGCCTTTTTACTGACAATAATCTTAACGCCAGGAAATTTTTTGGCGAGAGTCACTGTTTTATCTTTGCTTGACCCATCCACAACAATAACCTCAAAATCTTTTTTCGATTGATCTGCAAGCGATCTCAAAAGATTGGGTAAGAACTTTTCCTCGTTAAGAGTGGGGATAATAACAGAGAATGTGGGGGGTTGTGTCATAGCGACCCTGATTATACAGAGGAAAAAAGCTCAAAAGCAACAAATGCCGCGTATAATGCCAAAAGCCCAAATCCCTCTTTCCGTGTAATATCGCGTCGTGAGGAGAGTGCCCACACAAAATACGCTGATATAACGACAAGGAGTAGAAGCGAAAACAACAATCTGTTTTGGCCAATAATATGAAACGGAGCAAACACTCCCAACAACCCCAATATCAACGTATTTGCAGCTGCACTTCCCAAAAAATCGCCGAATGCAATGCTCTCGCGCCGTAGCACCGCCCCTTGGAAGGCTAGCGAAAATTCTGGGAGGTTCGTGCCGAAAGAAAGCAAAAGCAATCCAAATACAAAAGACTGAATATGCAGCGCTTCCGTGAGCACTTGCGCTGACTCTATCATTACTTTCGAAGCAAGCGCCATACCAATAAACCCAATAACAAGCATTATGATAGTCTGGCTCACCGTACGCAGAGGTAGGTGGATGCTTTTTTTCTTTTTTCCGTCACCGTTTTTCATAAAAAATGCGTGAATGACATAGAGAGCCACAAGTGCAATTCCTTCCAGCCGCGTCAATCTTCCGTCAAATAACACCACAATCGGCGCAGCAACCACAGCGCTACTTGCCATAATTTCCCGACTGTCGAGCCCACGGTCGAGCTTTATACGACCTAAAATAATAGCTGATGCTCCTATAACCAACGAGAGAAGGAGAATAGAACCACCAAGGAGATTTCCGACAGACAACTGTGGTACCCCGTCAATGACTGCCTGGCCTGCAACGAATAGTTCAGGTGTTGATGTGATGAGCCCGAGCAATAAAAAACCGACGGCAAAGTTTGTAATTCTTGCCTTGTGCGCAAGTGATGATGCCGCTCTAATAACCAGTTCCGCAGATCCGGCAAGGACCAATCCAAACCCTAGGAGAAGTCCGGCATGGAGGGTAAATGATTCGGCAGGCATATGTTTATTGTTGTTTAAATAATGTCTCTACCTCTTTTACTGTTGTCACTTCATGTGGTGATTTGTCGGGACGTATGCGTACAAGTCTTGGAAAACGCACTGAATACCCGGCTCCGTGTTTTTTTGATTTTGTCAGATCATCGCCGGCAATCTCAAGAACCAATTTTGGTGAAACCCAAACATCCGGGTAGTATACCTTATCCACGTCTTTGTATTCTTTAGGTTGCTCTTTCATTCGAAGCTTCTTGAGAGACTGAAATAATCCACCCAACTCTTTTTCTGTAGCTCCTGATCCGAGTTTTGTGACCGTCACAAAATCATCTCCCCGTCGCACTCCCAAAAGAACCTGTCCTATACCAAATGCAGTCCGCTTCCCTTCGCCGCTTGTATATCCCATCACAACCGCATCAATTGTATCTGTAAGTTTGCCTGTTTTCCCTTCTTCTTCTTTAAATTTTACCCAGGTATACCCGCGTCTGCCCGGTTCATACGGGCTATCCCATTTTTTTACCACCGCTCCCTCTAATCCTTTTTTTAATTGTTTATCGTGGTACACACGGAGTGCTGCTGCCGAGTCTGTAATGATCTGTTCGGAAACGACTAAAGAATTTCCTGCTCGTATCGTTTCTTCAAGGATTCTTCGACGCTTTGAAAAAGGAACGGATAATAAGCTTTCTCCGTTTTTGTAGAGAATGTCAAAAACAAAAAACTTCAACGGAACTTTGAGGAGTGTTTCCGCAATGTCGTGTTTTCTTTTTCGCGTCGTTGTTTCTTGAAATGAAATAAGTTTGCCTGTTTTTGGATCGAGGCCAATTGCTTCACTATCAAGGATAACCTCACGGGCGTTTAATTGTTTTCCAATGTTTTGCAGTTCAGGAAACATATCCGTTGTATTTTCCAAATTTCGCGAGAACGTTTTTGTTGTTTGTTGATAGTGAATTTGAACTCTGACCCCATCGTATTTTGGTTCCACTGCAACCCTCCCCATTTTTTTAATCATTTCATCTGCGTTTGGAAGCCGTTGACAAAGACAGGCTAAGATTGGTGCGCCTACTTTGACACCGACGTGGGAAAGCCCTTTCATCCCGTGTTCTTTAATCGTTTTTGCAAGGTAACCAATATCCGGGCGCACGTTATACGCCTCTTCAAGTTTCACTCTCGCAGATTTATTTCCGTTTAACATCCATGAAAGCGCATCGAGAATTGTCATATCCGAAAATCCAAGACGGAGCTTATCAAGTGGAATTCGAGTAAGATAGCGGGAAGAAAGCCGGCCGACACTTGAAAGAAGTTCTGCTAATAGTCTTATTTTTTTCTCCCGCGATCCAATTCCGCTGGTTTGGGTTATTGTAAAGAGTAAATCGTACACTTTCTCAATCGAAAGGTGGTCATCGTGACCTCGGTAAAGTGATTCTGCAGCTGTACCCACATCTCCTGCTTTTTTAAATGCTTTGGTTACTGAATCTATGGAGTTGTTGTAGGCTTGGGCAATTGCTCTTACTATAAACTTATCGGCAATGCCAAACTCTATTGCCTCGTAAAGTGGCGCCACACGGCCGAGGAGGAGGTAACAAATTTTGCCTATTTCATTCTTCCCTGATTCTTTAAAGAGCTCTGCGAGAATCTCCGTCATCGCATTGCGTGAGGCGGTACTCTCTAGTTTTTGGAAATATTCCGAAAGCCTTGAAAATGTCATAGGGCTTTATCGAATAAAGAGAACGTAGGCAGCAGCAACGAGGCCCAGACATATAATGCCAAATCCCAGAGCAACTTTGCCGTCCGGCTCACGACGAGATATTTTCGCAAATCCCTGTCCGACGACGGCCAAGGCAAAGAGTGTCGGGATAACTAAAAATATGTACGTGAGGCCCGGGCCAGTCAGGTTCATTGCGACCGAAGGACGTATCGAACTCCTTTCGTCGTCCCTTCTTTCTTCACTATACCCTTTCCGATGAGGTCTTTCAATTCTCGAAGTACGGTATCTTCTGAGATCATGGGGAATAGTTCAAAAAATACTTTGTTTTGAAGGAATCCATTTTCCTGTATAAATTCTACAATCTTAATCTGCCTCTCTGAGAGCGCTAATGGTTTACCCCCGAGAGATTTTTTGAGTTTCAAGTCAGTCGAGAGCGACTTTACTTTATCCTTGATGCGGGTGAGTTCAATGGCGAGCCCTTCTGTAAAATACTCCAACCATCCCGTCACGTTTCCGTTTGATTTTCCGACACTTTGAAGTGCTTCGTAGTAGCGCAGCGGTTCCCGATCGTAGTGTTCTTCCAGGGAAAAAAACCGCTTGACGTCGTACCCTTCTTTGAAAAGGACAAGTGTGGCAAGAGCCCGGGCAACCCTCCCATTTCCGTCAAGGAAGGGGTGAATCCGTACGATTTCATATTGACTAATACCGGCCCGGATGGTTGTATGTGTTTCTTCCGCAGTTGTTGTATTGAGCCACTCCAAGAAATCTTTTATGAGAAACTGTATTTCAATAGCTGCTGGCGGACGGAACGTTACCTCCCCTGTTTGACTATTTTTAACCACAACTTGCGTTTTTCTGTATGTCCCAATTGTTTCCTCAGGTAAAATTCTGTGCGTTGTTAATTCATGAATATGTTTCAATGATTCTTCTGTAATCTCGGATTTGTCGTAATTTTCGATGAATTTCAAAACGTTCCTGAAGTTGAGTACCTCTTGGATATCACGCTCGCGGCCGACGATTTTAGCACCAGCAAGGACTTTTTCTGCCTCAGTGAAATTAAGTTCATTCCCTTCAATGTGCGTTCCGTGATGGACGGTTCGCACCATAGCATCTTCCCGAAACTTTGCTTCCCACGCAGGCACAAGCGGAGAGTTTTCAATAACTTCCCGCGCCGCCTCAATCGTTCCTATATACTTGAGAATTTTATTGGATATGGAAAACGTTGGACTGTACATTTCTAATCCCGTATAATAAACGCATTATGCCCGAAAAGCAATCATGAAACAAAAAACTTCACCGCGAAATCCTCAAACAGATGCTCACCCTTGGGAAAAGTCGTGGAAAAACTTGAAGCTACAAAGAAAGAAGATTCTTCATCGTCTTAGGAATCTGAGAGACACCCCATTACGGCTTCTACCACATCCTTTCCACGTTTAAATTTTTAAAGTAAATAAGGAAAAACTGATATACTTGATATATGACTATACTAAGCATCAAATTTTATAAATGGGCGCAAAGAGCGGGTGGCGCCGGATGGAATAAACATGTCAGTCCTTGGCTTCGTAGAAAAGCCAATAAAAGATTGAGGCGGTTACTGAATAAGATGGATCAATGAAGATGATCTGTCACGAAGCAAAATCCTGCTTTACCCCCTGCTCGATGTACTGCTTCATGAGAGTCTGATAGGGCATATCTTTTTTATTCGCAATCATTTTCACCCGCGCTAGCAAACTCGTTGTTACCCGAAGCGATATCGGTTTTTTTGTAAGTTGCAGATTGGGAAAAATGACATGCCGCGCCTTACTCCAATCAATATAATCTGTCGAGTCATGGGTTGCCCAAAACTCCCTTTCTTCGTCCTCGTTCTTAAATGTTGGGATTTTCTTAAGCTTCTTTAATTTCTTTTTCATATCAACATCTCCTTCATTGTTTTAGGAATTTGGGCAGCTAAGTCTGAGGCATTGAAGAATGGGCCGACAGATTTATAGAGTTCATCTCCTGCCTTTTTATTAATAAAACTTCCGGCAATCGTTGCGAGAAACGGCTCATTTTTGCATGCTAATGCAGCAATTAAACCTGCCAGCACATCCCCTGTTCCCCCCTTTGTCATCCCCTCATTGCCTCCTTCAATTTTCCGGACTTCCGTTGGACTTGCCGCAATATCAAACTCACTTTTAAGAAGTATGATGCAGTTATATTTTTTTGCGACATCAGAAACTTCCGCATTCCCAAATACTCTCGAAAATTCACCGTGGTGAGGGGTAAGAATTGCATTTTTAGGAATGAGATTAACATCCATCATCTGCAAAGAGCCCGCATCAATCACCCACTGTTTCTGCGGATATTTTTTGAGGAGAGTGTTCGTAAGTGTTTCTGTTTCGCTATCACGCGTCATGCCGGGACCTATCAGAATGCAGTCATCTTCTTTGATATATGCTTCGACATCGCTCCTGGGTACCACTATGCCGTTTCGAAATTCTTTTTTAACCAACGCATTATTTTCCGGCACGGAACTGTAGTGTACGAGGTCAACAATGCGCGAGGCTACTTCAAGTGCCCAAAGACTTGCTGCATGGAATAGATGACTGCCTCCAATAATAAGAAGCCTGCCGTTCTGGCCTTTATGAGAGCCTGATTTAGGAAGTATTAAGCCTTTCAAATCATCGACAGTCACTGTTTTCATAGGGAAATTTTCTGCCACGACTTCATCTCTTTTTCAATTATACCGGGATCTGCACTCGTTAATATAGTCTGCTGCTCACTTATAATAGACAGAACAATCTGGCGGTGTTTTCTATCAAGTTCCGAAAGAATATCGTCAAGGAGAAGGATTGGTCGCTCACCCGTCTCTTTTTCGATGTATGAACTTTCTGCAAGTTTGAGCCAAAGTACTGCGAGTCGTTGCTCTCCGCGACTGCCAAATTTTGACAAATTTTTGCCGGCATACATGATGGAAAAGTCGTCGCGGTGCGGACCCACAAGTGTGGCTTTGGCAGCAATTTCCTCGTCTTTATACTGTTCGAGTCTGGTTTCTGAAATTACACTTTTGTCATATTCGATATTGTAATCGGGGCGAAAATTATTTATGTATTCAATATACGCTCCTCGGACTTCGGTTATATAACCCCCGGATTTAATCAATAGCTGATTCCAGAAAAGAAGTTGATGCCTGTGTGCTTTGCCCTCGTTGATATAATCTAAGAGGCGATTCCGCTGCCGCAATCCTCTTTCATAGGAAAGTAGATTTCTTCTATACTCTCTGTCTGCCTGAACAAGGACACTGTCAAGGTATCGCCGCCGCAAACTTGGGCTATCGGTAACTAGTTCCAAATCCTCAGGCCAAAATAGAACTGCACGAAGGTTTCCTACAAAATCAATTTGCCGGCGCGCCACGCCATTGACGAAATATTTTTTTATTGTAGGAGTAATAATAAATTCAAGTTTCGTTTCATCGATTGTTCCTTTTATTCTTGCAATATCAGATCCCCACCGGATAACTTCACGGTCATAATCTGCACGAAAACTTTTGCCCGTTGCCATAAGCATAATCGCTTCAACAATATTAGTTTTCCCTGCTGCATTGGGACCAAGGATGAGTGTTGTTTTAGGAGAAAATGTAAATGATTTTTTCTCGTAGCTCCGGAAGTTTTGAAGTGTGAGATTCGTCAATATCATTTTATGGTCGTTCCGATGAAGGATTTATTGTCGAGGGCGAGGCCGAGGTTTTTGAGGTTTTTTCCGTTGAGAATTTTGACTGTAATGCCGAGGTCTTGCGCAAGTTTACTCGCAATTGGATCAAATGGTGCGTGCATGCCTGGCGTCCATTTGTCTCCGATCATTTGTCTATACTTTTTCCAGGAAATGTTGGTGAGGGGTTTTGCGTCGGGGAATTTTTTGGGGTCTTTCTCGTAGACATGGTCAATATTAGTCATATTAATAACACTCTTAATGCCGTAGTCCTGGCATAGCGTCACGGCACAGTAATCAGTGCTCCATCCCGGTTTCCATCCTCCGGCGATGGCGACAGGCTTGTCAATTTTGAGAATAATTTCGTAGTGTTTAATCACCCGTGGATCGGCAATGTCCCTAAAAATAGTCCTAATCATTTGGGCGTTAAGACGTGTTGCGTGAATGCCCAACCAATCGCGGTCAACGTCATCCAATTCCTCTCCGCGAACCTGACTTGCTGCTTGCTGGTAGTGCCGCGTGGTTCCCCCTCCCCCCACCGTAATAAAAAATCTCCTCTGCTTTGAGGAGACTTGGTTTCTTATAAACGTATTGAACTGTGAGAGAAAATTGGTGTCAACACCACCATTGGGGACGACGAGTGATCCCCCAAGAGAAAGTATGTATGCATTCTTGCCGTATATCATCCTAACCCCTAAAAAACACGCCGCGCACACTTTTGGCGTGTTATTTTTGTATCTTAACCCAGGTATGCGTGAACTGTCAAACAGCCGTCTTCTTTAAGTTAATTTCACAAGTCTTCCGTATTCACGTGCTTTTTCAAACATAATGGAAAAAAACCAAATCGAAAAAACGAGATATACGGTGTTTAGTAACAGAGCAAACACGAGATTAGTTGAAATTACATTACTCTCAAACATGAATCTTCTCATTTCCTCAAACACGTACGTTGTAGGCAATACGATGGCTATTTTTTGCGCCCATGGGGGGATAAAAGACAGGGGGTAAAGGACACAAGAAAATGGTTGAACGATAACGACGATAGCCCAGGCAATTTCCTGCATTGACAAGCCATACCGAAGGATAAGCCCATTGACAATGAACCCCAAAGAAATTCCAAACAAGAGTAAGTTTATGAAAAAAATTGGTATCAACGGACCGAAAGAAGAAAAAATATTAAAATTGTAGAGCACCATTGATCCTATCGTTAAACTGAGCGCGGTTGCAAACATTTTTATTATCCCAATAACCACTAAAGCAGTTAAATATTCTGTTTTTGTTAACGGCGAGGCAAAAAGATTTAAAATATTTTTGTTCCACAACTCGTCGATGAAATTGATTGAAACTTCCCGCTGCGGCTGAACGACAATTTCCCAAAAAATAATGGCGCCAATAATTACAGTGATAAAAGAAAAAGTGCTTGAAGAACTACTTTGAAGAAAAGAGATCGCCAGTCCCCAGATGAGGAGTCCAAAAAACGGCCACCCGAACGTCCACATGAATCGCTCCGGCGATCTAGGCCAGATATACAAATGTCTCAGAATGATTGCCGCTATTCTATGTGTACTCATACCTACCCCTCATAGCGTGTAAGAAAAAATCTTCCAGCGTCGGTTTTTCAATGGTGATTTGAGAATATTTAAGACGCGCTAAGGACAATCTCCCTAACAACTGACCGACGTTTTCTTCCTCTGTGTCAACCTGAACCTCTTTCTCGTCGAAAGAAAATGTATACTGATAATTCTTCAGTAACGTTACTGCTTTCGTTCTCTGGACATCAAAGAGAAGAAGCACTCGACAAAACTTTACTCTCTTTGCCAAGCCAGTAGGAGTATCTTCGGCAATAATGTTTCCTCTGTTGAGAAAGATGACCCGGTCACATATTTCGGTAACTTCTGCCATGTTGTGAGACGTAAAAAGAACTGACATATTATCTGTCTTAACCTTCTTCTTAATATATTTCCTGATAAGATCGGCTACATCAGGGTCCAAAAATGCTGTCGGTTCATCAAGGAGCAAAAGCCGCGGATCGTTAATAAATGCCTTACAGAGATAGAGACTCGTCAATTGACCGGAAGACAACGTGTCGGTTATTGCATCTTTCAATGCGGTAAGTCTGAACTCTGTTATCAATGTATCAATCTTCTGTTTATACTCTTCGACTTCGTACAGTCTGCCAAAAATATGCAAATTTTCCCAAACTTTAAGCCGCCATGGTAAGTTGACGTACGCTGCTGAAAAGTTCATTTGTTTCAAAATCTTGACCCGATGTTCCTCAAACGGCAATCCAAAAACGTTGATCGTGCCCAAGGTCGGCGTTGTTAACCCAAGCAGCATATCTATAGTCGTCGTTTTTCCCGCTCCGTTTGGACCTAATAATCCCACGATCTCCCCTTCCTTGACCGAAAAGGAAATATTATCAACGGCTGTGAAGTCACCAAATTGTTTGGTTAAATTTTTAACCTCTAAAATATGCTCCATGAGGCTAAGTATACGCGCTACCCAGGCTGTTTTGAAGATACAAACCGGGTAAGTTCCTTTTTAAACCGTTCTTTGCTGAATTTTTTTGCTTGGTTGATGCAGTCCTCCGTGCGAAATTTCATTTTCTCAAATTTCCGTACTGCGGAGGTGAAGTTCTGTTTAAAAAATATTCCCGTTTTACCCTCAATGACTGATTCTGTATAGCCCCCGCCCGCGTATGCGATAACGGGAGTGCCCATTGCCATCGCCTCAACCGGTGTCATACCAAAGTCTTCATCCATAGAAAGTGCAAGAAATGCTTTGGCGCCCGCATATAATCTATGCAACTCTTCATCGCCCACATGTCCCAAAAATTCTACAGTTTTACCGGCAATTGCTTTCAATCGCTCCTGATCCGGACCGGTGCCCACAATCTTGAGTGGTAATTTTTCCTTGTTGGCCATCCGAATGGCAATCTCAACATTCTTCGGCTGTGCAAGTCTGCTTACCACCAAATAGTACCCCTTCAAGTACCCCTTCAAGGAGACTCCTTGAAGTTGCATTTGGTTTTCGATAGGAGGGTAAATTACTTTAGAGTCCCGCCTATAAAATTTTTTTATGCGAGAGGCTGTTTCTTTTGAATTAGCAATAAAATAATCAACCCGTTGTGCAGCATCATAGTCGTAGTGACGCATGAAAAAGCCGACAATTATCCCATAAATTTTGGCAAGTATACTCTGTTTTGATGTCGTATATCCGTATAACCACCTGGGAGGTGTGTGGCAGTAGCAAATTTCGATCGCTTTGCCTTTCTTGGCAAACCCTTTTGTTATGTACCAGCTTGATGACCCAATAATCACGTCATAACCAGAAAAGTCGAATGAGTTCCAAATCGCCGAAGCCAAAAATCGCAGAGGGCTGTGGAGTTTTGTCGAAAATCCAGGAATATGGTGCGCCCATGATACACGCACGTCCTTATCCTTGAATCGTTCCCATGCTGGGGAGCCAGGATTGTAAAATGCTGTATAAATCGGCGCATCCGGCCATATTTCACTCATGGCAAGTAAAACTCTTTCTGCGCCGCCAAACTCTGCCAATTGGTCATGAACCAATGCTATTTTCATACAAGCGAAAGTTGTGAATTTGTCGGTTTTTTCTCGAATAATTTTAAACGTTTCAGAAGTGAGGGAAAGTGGAAATCTTCGAGTGCTTTGCGAGCGCTCGGCGTATCCAAAGTTGTTAATCGGGCTTTGTCTAAATCAATTTTAACTGGTGCGTCGGTACGGATTGTAGCGAGTTTTTGGCTCAAAAGTGCGCTTTCTTGATCTTTCTTTGTAAGCGTTGCAAGAACTTTTTGAAACGTTTTGTGTTTTTCTAAGAGTCTTACCGCAGTCTTTGGGCCGATACCAGAAACTCCGGGATAGTTATCCGAAGGATCGCCGGCAAGCGCTTTAAAATTGGGAACTTGAGACGGTTTTACTCCCATCCTTTCAACGACTTCTTTCTCCCCATACAATTTCCCTTCGGATAATCCTTTTGTCGGCATAAAAACAAATACTTTTTCATCATCAACTAACTGCAAAATATCCCGATCTCCTGTCACAATAATTACTTGATTCTTCGATTGTTTAGTAATTGTGCCGATAACGTCGTCTGCCTCAAACCCGTCAACTTCATAAATTGGTATACCAAAAGAAGTAACCACGTCATGCACTTTGTCTACCTGGCCGACAAGATTATCTTCCATTTTCGGCCGCTGTGCCTGATATTCCTTAAATAACTCCTGGCGAAACGTTGGCGCTGCCCGGTCAAACGCAACGGCAATATGCGTCGGCTTTAGGTCATTATAAATTTTTATGAGCATTGAGATAAATCCGTAGACAGCTCCTGCTGGTGATCCGTCAGAAAAAGTGAATGGAGGGATGGCGTGGTAGGCGCGGTGGAGAATGGCATTGCCGTCAATGAGAACGAGGCGATTCATGATTCAGAAACATTGATTTTTTTCTTCGGGCCACCCATCAATTTCTCAAATTCTTCTCCTTCCAAGGTTTCCTTTTTCACTAACTCTGCAGCAATAAGATCGAGTTTTTTTCGATTTTTTCGTATTACCTCAAGCGCGCGTTTGTACCCTTCATCGAGAATCTTTTTCATCTCACGGTCAATTGCGCCAAGCATATCAGGCGACACGTTTTGCTGCTCATAAAACGCTTTCCCCCATTCCGTCACGTCCGAGTGTGGTCCAAAATTGATAGGCCCCAAATCACTCATTCCAAATTCCGCAACCATGTAACGGGCGATACGGGTTGCTTGATTGATGTCGTTAGCAGCTCCGCTTGTCATTTCGTTAAATACTATTTGTTCAGCAGCCCTCCCTCCCATCGTCATTGCAATTTCGTCAATTAAGCGTGAACGGGTCTCATGCAATCGATCTTTCTCCGGCGGGGCCATGGTAAACCCGAGCGCCATACCGCGGGAAACAATACTAATCCGGTGCACTGGATCAAGATGCGGGCTATAGTAATTAACAACCCCATGCCCAGCCTCGTGGTAGGCAGTCATTTTACGATCAAGGTCAGTTTGAAGTCTCTTTTTCTCAGGACCGAGTTTCACTTTTGTTGCTGCCTCTTCAATATCAGTCATATCGATTTCTTTTTTGTTTTCTCGGGCTGCAAGAATTGCTGATTCATTGAGCATATTCTCAAGATCCGCTCCGGAAAATCCGACGGTCCTCTTGGCAACTTTTTCCCAATTGACTACCTTTGCATATGGTTTTCCTTTGGCATGAATCGAAAGAATTGCTTTCCGTCCTTCCAAATCAGGGAGATCAAGACTCACTCTGCGATCAAATCTGCCGGGGCGAAGCAGAGCTGAATCAAGGAGGTCGCCACGATTCGTTGCTGCTATAACCATAACAGCAGTATTGGGCTCAAATCCATCCATTTCGACGAGAATTTGATTAAGCGTTTGCTCGCGTTCGTCGTGGCCGCCCATTATCCCGACACTTCGCATTCTCCCGATGGCATCGATTTCATCAATAAAGATAATTGCAGGTGCACTTTTTTTGGCTTGGGCAAAAAGGTCGCGGACACGGGCAGCACCGACGCCGACAAGCATTTCCATAAACTCGCTTCCGGCAATTGAGAAAAACGGTACTTTCGCCTCTCCTGCCACAGCTTTGGCAAGGAGGGTTTTCCCTGTTCCGCTTGGACCGATGAGGATTACCCCTTTCGGTGTTCTTGCACCAAGCGCACGGTATTTTGCAGGATTTTTGAGAAAATCGACAACTTCCTCAAGCTCTTTTTTCGCTTCATCGACTCCGGCAACATCGGCAAACGTCACTTTGGGTAAATCTTTACTAAATACACGTGCGCGGGATTGTCCGAATGAAAATACGCTATCCTGAGCGCCACGTGCTTGACGGAAAAGAAAGAGGAAAAAAACAACAGTCAAAACAAGCGGCAAAACGTTGCCAATGATACCCATCCAGATTTGCGCCATAGATAAATCTTTCACTTTAATCTCCACTGTATTTGAGGCAACGCCTGCTGATTCGAGGAGTTTATAGAGTGATTCCTGAGGTTCTTTATGAGAAATAAATTTCGTGCCGTCTTTATAAGAAACCGTAAGCCTGCTTTCCTCCACTTCAATCGTAGTTACTTTACCGTCTTTAACGTCAGCAATCACCGTTGATAGCGGCTTTTCAACGAGAGACGACACTTGACTGCCGAGACTACCCAGAGCCGAGAAAATGAGGAAGGCGATAAAAAGGGCAATGAAGATGTTTTTGAAATTAAAGTTCATCCGCATCTCAAAAACTTTTTTTCCCTTTTTCCCATTTCCGTTTTTCTTTTTAAGGCTATTTTTTTCTGCCATATCAGGTAGTGAAATTTCGACCTTTGCTTTTTACGCTTTCGAAATTCCAGTGTTATTTTCTTTCAATACATTATACGATACGCAAACCCCAGGTAATCGTGCATTTCGAGCAAAGTATGAGAAAGCGTGTCGAAATTCTACTACCTGGATACGAGGCTCAAGTATACCACGATTTAACGTAAAACGTTTTTAAGAAGTTTGTAGACTTCTCTGCGATGCGCAATGGTGACGATATCTATTGATGTTTTTGATTTTCTGTATACAATGCGATATGTCCCCACCCGCACTCGGTATGCGTTAGGAAATCCAGAAAGTTTTTCTTCATGAGATATAGGCGGCCGAGAAAATAATTTAATTTTTTGTGCTACTGCAATTTGATCAAATTTTGGGAGATTACGGAGATCTTTCTCTGCACGAGGCAAAAAAGTGACATTCATAATCCAAGATCTCTAAACACGTCTTCTGCTTTACGTCGCTTGGAAAAATCTGCATTCTTGAATGCCCGCTTATCGATGTAATCTTCAATAAAAGTCACCATTGCTTCATATAAATTTTTACCAAGAACATATCCTTGTACTTTATTTCTATTTTCCACCGCCACAGGATAATCCGCTGCTTGCGAAATCACGGCAGAAGGGTTCATTTTAAGCTGAGAAATAGACGTTGTGGTCATGTCAGGATATAATACCTATTAACAGGTCTCTTGTCAAGACCAATAAACTGGTCTTATCGAATTTTTGCTCCTACTGGCATACCCTCGGCGGAGATAAAAAGGAGCTTGGATTTATCGCTGAAAACTATATTTTGTCACTAATCCAATCGCCTCCCTCACTTCTTTCATTGTTTGTCCCGCAACGATAAGTGCTCGTTCTTGTCCCTTTTTAAGAATATCCGTAACTACATTCGGATTTGCCTTAAGTTCTTCGTATGCTTTCCTTGCCGGAGCAAAATAATTCATTAACGTCTGAAATAAATATTCTTTAACCTCAACGTCTGCAATTTTCCCTGCTTTGTAGCGTTCTTTAAGAGCTGATAACTCGCTTGCCCCGCGAAGCCTTGGCGAAGTGGGGCCAAAAAAATCCAAGTAGGTAAAGACCATATTCCCTTCTATGTGTCCCGGGTCTGTCGCGTGCTTTCTGGTTGGATCCGTGTAGGTTCCCATTACCTGTTTTTTAATCGCTTCTTCCGAATCAAACATTGCAATAACATTTCCCAATGTTTTACTCATTTTCCGTTTGCCGTCAGTTCCTAAAACGACTGCGACTTCCTCCGGAATATACGGCTCTGGCAATGTAAATACTTGTTTCTTAAAAATTTTATTGAAGCGCTCGGCAATATCTCTCGTAATTTCTATATGCTGTTTTTGATCTTTGCCCACCGGCACCAAATCCGCTTGGTACAAAAGAATGTCTGCAGCCATGAGCATGGGATAGGAAAACAATCCCACATTGATATCTTCCTCCATTGCGTTACCGGCAAGCTTATCTTTGTATGCATGGGCGCGCTTGAGAAGCCCCAGTGGAGTCACGTTATTGAGAATTGATTGGCACTCAGTATGCATCGGCACATCTGACTGGCGGAAAAACACAATTTTTTCAAATTCATCTTTACTCAAAAATCCGCGCAGAAGCGCGAGTTCATTGAGAATTAATATTTCTATATTATTCTGCAGTTGTTTCTTGTCCTGAATAGTCGTGAGCCCATGCAAATCCGCGACCATTAAAAAGGTCTCATTCGACTTGGCTAATTCGATAAACTGCCGCACGGCGCCTAGGTAATTACCGATATGCAAACTCCCGTCGCCGCTTGGTGTAATCCCAGACAAAAATCGTTTCATAGATTCTCCTTATTGTAACAAATATACAAACTTGCTTCGTTTACGTCGAATTTTTTTTATCGCTCTTCCAATCGCTCGACGCTCATGAACACTAAGATTTTCATAATGTTGTCCAAATCTTGCAAGACTTTCTGTATTACTCAGAGCCTTAGTAATTCGCATTAAATATGCCGTATTACTTTCTTTATATTCATCATAGTAAATTCCATGATTATAAAATCGGCGACGAAAACCGAGTTTTGGACCAAGAGTAATAAGTCCGGCCTTGTTAAGTTCACCACTATGTACGAGTTTATTGAGTCCATTTACTAACGATTCAACTTTAGACATATTTTTTCACCTCCCTTCAAAATAATTTACTTTGTATTAAATGCGGTACGTACGCTTCGTTTTACATTCGCTACAATTCAAGTAATACGATCGCACTCCTATGCTTCCCACCCGCGGATCTCCACTACTAACCATTACTATTTCACTCTCTGTAGTTAGTGTCCCTTTTCCACTGCATCCTTTTGCATGCGGAAATCTCAACTTCAGTTCATACATCGTCGGTAACAATGCAAACGTTTCACGCGCATATCTCAATAAATTACTGAGCTCTTTCATGTGTATCACCTCCTTTCAAAATAATTTCCCGCGCTATTAGGCCATAAAATCCTTGTTTTATGTACGCTTTCTCTCCGTACAAAACCGGAATTATGCCATCCTGCGCACGAACAAAATTTTGGTAATTTCCTGGTTCCTCAATCTTTCCAAAAACTTCATAAACACGAACTGATTGAGGTTTAATTCCATTGTTTTTCAACTTCATGACAATTTGCTGTGCTAAGTCAAATGACCTCTGATCTTTATGTGCACCGACCTCAACTGAAACACCATCTCTAAAATTTATGAGCGCATGTCCCTTTTTAATGTTGTGACGCATATGAACAACGTGTTCGACCCCAAGAGAACTCGCCAATGGGATCATTGACTCGTCAACGACAATAGCAAACGGTGGTGAATCACACGAAAACGTATGAAAATCGATAACCAAACCGTGGCTATTCAATTTTTTAAGCACTTGGGGTGCTCGCAACTGTTCATACAAAACTCCTCTCACTCCAAATGATGCGTTTAAATCGAGATTTATAAAGCGCCTATTCAAAAGCAACGCGAGCGGATTGCCAATTACGTGCTTCTCCCCTATCTGTCGGAGTGCACGATGTGGCATCGTCTCATTGCCGTGAATCGCTGTAACAAATTGAAATTCATGATTCATATTTTTCTCTTTTCTTCGACCAATAAAAAACCGCCCGTGCAAATCCTCTAGCTCTGCTAGAAAATTTACAAGGACGGTCCCATTCCGTTGTGCCACCTTGCCTGCCCTTCGTAGTTTTAACGAAGGAGGGTTTTACTTTAGACACAAATCCTACACAAGCTTACTTCTCGCCTTTTGGTACTATTCGTACACGGCTCGAAGAGCGCTTTGGCGGGATTGATGGTTAGTAAATTCGTTTACTTATTAACTAACCATCAAAAAACCGACCAGAGGTCGGTTAGCCTAAAGCCTCATTCTTGACGAACTCCTCTTCGCACTTGCACTGAGCTTTGCGAAGTGACATTCGTTGACGATCTTTTTACGGTTTTGCCTCCGTACTTGATTAGAGTCAGCTCTGAGGTTCCATCCACACCTCATCAACGCTTTTATTCAATTAAGGAGTAGTATACCAAACTATTGACATTTGTCAAATTTACGTTATAATTTTGTTATAACAGGAGAAATATTATGAAACAAAAAATTACTCGCGTTGGCAATTCTGCTGCTGTCATCATCCCAAAATCAGTTTTAAAGGAAAACGGACTGAAAATTGGTTCCATGGTGAATATTACTCTCGAAAAACCACGAAAGAAAACGTCGACTCCGGTTGTTGATAGGGAGATTTACGCGGTGGGGAATGATCTGTTAAAGCGGTATTTGCCGGCATTTATCAAACTCGCTAAACCCCACCATGATCAAGTATCTCACTACTGAAGATATCCTCCTTCTCCATTATCTATCAATACAAAAAAGCGGCGGTTCTCATGGATTGAGAGACGCAGGATTATTGGACGCTGCCGTCCATCGTCCGCAAGCAACATTTGCCGGAGAAGATTTATATCCGACCGTGTTTGATAAAGCGGGAGCCTTGTGCCATTCACTCATCAAAAATCATGCGTTTGTCGACGGAAATAAACGAACGTCACTCCTTTCTGCTATGACATTTTTAGAATTAAACGGCTATCGTTTTGAGTGTGAACAAGAAGAACTCGTCACGTTTGGCCTCAAAATCGATAACGAAAATATCTCGTACGAAGGAATCGCCGAGTGGTTTAAGTCACATTCTCGTAGTGTGTGAGGCGAACGACATCGTTATTTTCATCTAAAACAATAGCAACCACGTCAATTCGGCAGGGGATATTCTCTCCATTCATATACACGGTTGCCATGTTGCGGATTTTTTGTAATTTCCCTCTGCCCACCATTTCCTCAGGAAGTCCAAAATCCGTGCCTATTTTTGCTTTCACCTCAACAAAAACCAACGTCTCTCCGTCTTTCGCGATGATATCTATCTCACCAAATTTATTTCTGAAATTCCGCTCAAGAATTCTATAGTGCTTCTTTTTTAAAAATTCTGCCGCACGATCTTCCGCGAGTTTTCCCGTTTGACGATTGAACTGTTTCATACAAGCTGCTTATACTGGAGCGCTTCGGCCATGTGGATAGGAAGGATTGGCTCGGATTTTCCAAGATCGGCGATTGTTCTTGCAACTTTAATGAGCCGCATGTAGCTTCTGGCTGAAAAATCGTACTTTTCCGCTGCAATTTTAAGAAAGTTTTCCGCTTCAGGCGTTAATTTGGCAAAATTTTTTACATCTTTATTGCGCATTTGAGAATTCGTGTAGAGCGGGGTTCCCTTAAAGCGTTTTTCCGCAATCTTCCGCGCTCCGACAACTGCCTTTTTTGCTTCTTGAGAGGTAAGTGAATCCTGTTTCATCTCCCGCGTTATCGAAAGTTTTTCAACCTCGACAGGAGCAACCATAACAGTGAGATCAATCCTGTCTAAAATAGGTCCTGAAATACGGTGACGATACTTTGCAATCTGTTTCTCCGTGCATTTACATTCACGCCTTGGGTGCCCTAAATAGCCACACGGGCACGGATTAATTGCAGCAATCAGTGTAAAACTTGCCGGGTAGCGGACATGCCCCGAGACTCTGACAATCTCAACAAACCCATCCTCCATCGGCTGACGTAAACCCTCCAAAACGCTCCGCGGAAACTCCGGCATTTCATCCATAAAAAGTACTCCCAGATGCGCAAGACTCACTTCACCTGGTAAAGGACTCGTTCCGCCGCCGATAAGTCCCGCGGCAGAGACTCCGTGGTGGGGAGAGCGGAACGACCGCCGTCTGATGAGCGCCGTGCCTGGAGATAGTAATCCCGAAATAGAATAAATACGGGTAACCTCGAGCGCCTCTTTTGAGCTAAGTGGCGGAAGTATGCCGGGAAGAGCCCTTGCAAGCATGGTTTTTCCCGTTCCGGGCGGCCCCCACATTAAGAGATTGTGGCCGCCGGCAGCTGCAATAACGAGAGCACGCTTGGCTTGCTCTTGGCCAGCGATTTCCTTTAAGTCAAAATCAATAACTGCTTCATCATCGCTACTTCCTTTGCTATGCGGAAGCGGTGCGATTTCTTTGGCGCCGGAAATGTGGCGGACTAAATCCGAAAGATTCAAAACCGGAATAACCTTCACGCCGGAAACAACTGTAGCCTCAGCGGCAGATGGCCGGGGAACAAAAATCGTTACATCTTTGGAGCGCGCTGCATGGAGGGCAAGGAGCAAAATTCCCCGCGTTGGCCGCAGTGTCCCATCAAGAGAAAGTTCACCGTAAAAATACTTATTTCCTTCGGGTAACATAACCTGACCGCCCGCAACCAGAACCCCAACAGCTATGGGCAAATCATAGGCAGCGCTATCTTTGGGAAGATCAGCTGGCGCCAGATTGACCGTTATTTTTTTCGGCGGGAAATCAAACCCGGAGTTGATGATTGCTGTTTTTACCCGTTCCCTCGCCTCCTCTACTGCCTTACTCGCAAGCCCCACAATCGTAAATCCGGGAAAGCCCTGTGAGGCAACATCAACCTCAACATCGACCGGAACGGTTTCAAGGCCAATGGTTGCAATGGAACTAATTTTGACTAGTATAGTATTTTCCTCCTCGTTCGATAAGTTGGCCTGTGAGAGTCAGAAGCGAGAGTTGCGCGCCAATTTCCGACACAGGTTTGTCAAGCTTCCGGGCTAGTTCACTGGCGGTAAGCGATTCATCAATAAGCGCGGAGATAATTGGGTCATCGGTTTTAACGGTTTTTTGCACGACGTCTGCTACCCACATGCGGGCAGCGCCCGATGCAATCAGCGCGTTGGTTCCGGCTGATAAATTACTCGTAATCGGTCCTGGGACTGCCCAGAGGTTTCTTTTGAGCTTACGGGCAATGGCAGCCGTAATGAGTGATCCGCTCTTTTGGGCAGCTTCAACGACAATAATATCGCTCGATAGTGCCGCTACGATGCGATTTCTTACAGGGAAAGTCCACAATGTTGGCTTCTGATCTTCCCATTCGCTGATAATAAGCCCGCCGGAGTCGATAATTCGCTCTGCTAGTTTTTTATCTCCCCCATCTAACTCTCTTTTGATTCCCCAGCCTAAAACTGCAATTGTTTTGCCGCCATTTTCAATGCACACTTTGTGTGCGTATTGATCGACTCCGTACATAAATCCCGAGACAATCGTTTTTTTCTCAAACACAAGTTGCGGGACAATTTTTTCAATAACCATGCGACCGTACTCTGTCATTCTTCGGCTGCCGATAATTGCGGTGCACTGGTTAAATACATGAGCGTTCCACCGACCGCTGTAGAAGAGTTGTTTTGGAGGGTCGTGAAGATCTCCGAGCCGGAAAAGTTCGTTGTGTGTGCGCCAATTGGGAAGAGGCAGGTAGCGCATGCTCTAAGAATAGCATAGAATATGTTCATGAATATAGGAAAATTTTCATATTACTGCCGAAAAATTCACCGGTGGAGTCTCTGGTTTGTCGTTATTCTCGGACTTATCCAAATGACTACGGGGCTTACAATGAAGTATCCAAATTTCTTTTCATTTTTTAATCCGAGTAGCGCACGGGCACTCCATTCTCAAACGGCAACCTACTTCGTCATCGCTTTTTCAATCCAAATGTTCACCGGCCTGGTTATGTACATAACCCCGTGGATTCTACGGTTTCGTCAGTAAGTGTTTCCTGTATTTTTACGGGTCCTTGGAATATCGTTCTGTCGTGCCAACCGAGACGAGAGCAGCAAATAATCTTCCAAGAGTCCATTTGCCTGCATTATTATCCCCTGCCTGAATTCTTGCTAATCGCTCAACGCTCTCTAGTGAGTCCAAAAAAGCGCCTGGTGCTACTATATCTAATGATGCCAAACGAGAGTTCTCAAATAAATCATCTACCTTATCTTGAATTAAATACGCAATGAATTTTCTTGTCGTTCTCCAGCGACCGTCTCTGTCAAAAATTACTCCCGCTTTCTCCGTTCCAAGCACTACTCCATTAAAGGTTATTTGATCTCCATCAATAATTTCCACTGCAATGTCTCGCCCTCCAACCTTTCCACGGACAAGATTTCCGGGTTCTAAAAGTTTAAAATCGCGCTTCCAAAAACCTGATGTTATCTCAACAAAAGGCATGAACGTGATTCTATCAAATAGATAGTGGTATATCAAAATGGACCATTCAAACGCCTTTCGTATTTTAACTCACCTCTGTCTTTATACTGCTCGGTTGACGCTAATCCTTTTTGTACAAGCAACTCATTTACGAGCGCTCCGTCGTTGCACCCCTCTGGATTTTCCATTAATCCCTCCCGGGAAGAATTGTATGTAAGATGCATGTAATTTGCCGGCAAAAACGTTGGTTCATTTTCACATGCAATCCAAACCCACGCGAGAACCCGACCGTATTTGTCATCCTGATATCGGTCATATTCAAGATATACACGTTTGTCATTGACGATTGAAGTAAGGGTATCCCGCGCTTCCACCCAGCGTTTTTCGCCGCGATTGGGAGCATCAATACCGATCATTCGCACTTCCACACCGCTTTGGAGGCGAAACGTGTCTCCGTCATAGATTTCTCGCGCCACTCCGGTTTTGGGAAAAAGCGATTTAACGGCATAAAAGTCACGAGTATTTTGAAAAACATCAGGTTTCCAACCCAAAACCAGTGCGGTGAGAATTCCGGGAATCAGAACCGCCGGAATACCAAGCTTTAATAACCTCTTTCTCGTCCACCTTGCATTTTTATTCTTCGCCATGAATCAAGTATATAAAAGGGCTGTTAATTATATAATCCAGCAATCCATCCGTGTATTTTTCGAAGCAAATCAGTGCTTTTACTAACTCGAATTCGTAAAACACCGTGATAATTTTCTGGGTTATCGTATATTTTTTGCCATTTTACCTTCTGAAAAAAAGGTTTTTGAAATTGTTGGTCACTCACACGCAGTATTTTTTGCCAATACTTTTGAATAGGTTGAACCTTATCTTTATATGTTTCGTTTAGCCCTAATCGAAATCGCAACCGATCAATGCTAATATTACAAGCCTCTTTTAACCAACGAACCATAAAACGGATCATATTGGGATCAGAATTGGAAAATCCCATCAGATTATCCTTCTTAAATCCCTCTGCCCAATATAAAGCAATACCAGCAATAAATAATTCACGAGGCGTAAGTTCTGCCACTTCAATGATACCCCTTTGAAACAATTGTCTTATCTTGTCTTCTTTTAATTGTTTTTGCCTTTCAATATATACTTTTCTCTTGCCATAATAAGGATCGTGTGCGTTTTTTCCTAATACTTGGATTTGTTGAGGAGACAAAACAATATCTCGACACCATAGGCTTGCGGTGCTTGAAGAAACTCCAAGTTTTTTCGCAATGGTTTTAATTCCTAATCCGCTCTTGCGTAAATCGCGAGCTATTAGCCGAAGTTGAGATTTAGCCATATGGTAAAATTATCTTCTAACCAGGGTTCGATTTCAAGATTGACGCTAATTTCAAATAAAGTTATAATAGACAATGTTGTTAGTCCAGCGCGGGGTAGTGTAAAGCAGCACAGAAGGCTCACAATATGGGCTCATCGAGAGGAAACTTTCGCGTGATAATTCGGCTATATCGGTGGAATCCCGCTTAGCGGGACAATACCGAGGGAAGATCCGCCAGCGGAGGAAACCCGTAGAGACTACACGCCGAACCCCGCCCTACGCGAAGGGCGGGGATGATATAGTCCGACACTCCGAGCAATCGGAGAAACAGTAAGCATAATCTTCTAGACCTGGTGCGACTCCAGGCCCCGCAACAAGGTAGGAATGGAGGCATATTTTGCCTCCATTTTTCTTATTCTGTCGCTCTCCTTATTAGGTGCGAACATTTCTCCGATAATAGGTGCCTCACTTTTCATCTTTTTGAGGGTAAACAAGTACGGCGGGCTGTCCAAACGCAATGTTCTATCGGTAAGCGTTAGGTGCGAACCTAAGTCCATGAGGATACGCCGCTTTAACTTCGCGTCTCCATTTGCAAATCGCTCCCGTACTTTGGTAGCGAAGGTAAACGCCTCGTTAATGTCCTCTGCCGCCTGCACCATGCGGTTGTCTATAGTACCCAACTGTTGCTCCAAGCCTTTTAGCTCGGTTTCAATGGCTGATTTTTGGCTTCTGTACTGCTCATCGGAAAGCAGGCTTCCGTCAGTATTCTGCGGCGAGATTTTGAGCTGAATGAGGTTATTGAGCTTTGCCCTGCACGCATCGTGTGCCCCTTTGATAGAAGCAACAGTATCCTCTTGGAAGTCTTTTTCCGACTCGTTCATGGCCGCTATCTGCCTCAGTGCCCAGTCCATAAAGACTGGTGAAATCTCTATTTCTGCCAGTTTTGCGTCTATCTGTTGTTCAAGCCTATCCAGCCTTACCCCTTTTTGATGACATAATCGACTTGTACGCCGTTTACAACGGTAGTAGGTGTAGTGCAGGATGGTCGGGTTACGCATGTTCTCAATCTTCGTGTCGCATCGTGTGCAGGTGTCTTTATTCTTCTTGGTAATGGAAAACTTCCATTTGCACGCCGTACAAATCACCTGATGTTTTTCCTCAGCAGTGATGGTGGCACCGCAAAAACCGCATTTGAGAAGCGAAGTGAAGGCGTATTCATGGTGTTGCAGCGTGTATTTACCTCTCCTGCCGAGAAGTACCTGTACCTCGTTAAACAACTCCTCGCTTATGGCGGGTTCGTGGCTCCCTTTCCACCACACCCCGCTTTTTTCTGGATACTCAAACTTGCCGTAGTAGAAAGGGTTAGAGAGGATTTTATAGATCATACTCAACGACAAAGGCCCACCGCCAGAACGCCGCTTTTGTCTTGACCGATACCCCCATTCATTCTTTGCCATGAGGTAAAGCTCCATAACTGTTGTACCCTCACGAAACAACTCAAACATTTTTCTGATAAACGGAAGTCTTTCTGGATCTGGTAACACCTTCCGAAAGCCACTTTCTGTTTGTCTGTCATTAAAGTACCCTTGTGGTGCCACTCCTGGTCGCCATCCGTCACGACACTTCTTTTCCAAACCTCGACTTACCACTTCGCTTTTGTCGTCGCTATCTTTCTTTGAGATTCCAAACTCAAGGCTAAGCATAAACTTATCCGTTGGAGTGTTATAAAATGAACGAGCTGGCGTCTTAACTTCAATCAACTTGCCTTCATCCATGAGGTAAATAACCCAACCAGCGTCAATAGGATTCCTTGCCAAACGATTTGGGTGCCACACAATAATCGCATTTGCCTCTCCGCTTTCTATCCTTTTTAACATCGCCCCAAAAATTTCTCTCCCTGGTTTGTGAGCCGTTTTTGACTCTTGAAGCACCTCAACGAGATGTAAATTTTCCTTAGTTTTTAATCTCTCAATCTCATATAACTGTTCGGGGAGCGACGCCGCCTGTCGCTCTTTGTTGTCCTCGGAGCTTTTTCTAGCGTAGCCAATGTATTTGAGAGAAATATTAGTATCCATAATCACAATTAAGGGCAACGGTGGACACAACCTTTTGACGGGTTGAACCGTTGCCCATAAAAGAACCCGTCGTATTCAGCTGTGTCCATATTTATCGTATCCTCTCTACTTCCTTCTGTCAAGCAATTTTGGTACACGATTGCCATACACGAATTTTACGAGATCAATGAGCTTCGTGCCATAATCAATAGCCTGTTCTCGGCTTATTATTACGCCATATTCTTTCTGGTAGATCAGTTGAAATTCGTTGATGGCTTTTTCGCTTAATTGCATAGTCAATTTAAGATTTATCCTCCACTGCGAGAAGCTCCGCTAAATACTCCTCCAGAAGCCCCTTAATGGTTGTAGAAGACTTTGCAGCTTTCACCTTGAGGAGTTGATGCAGGCTGGCGTCTATACGGACTTGTTTTGTCGTTTTTTTGTCACTTTGTCGACTTTGCATATTCTTTTCTCCCTCTTCTCTCTCCATAAACCTCTTTCTTCGTTCTAGGTAAGTACTTCACCAGAGCATTGAAGGTTTTGTAAACGGCGCAGAGGACTTGATATAATCTCACTTCATGTTGCCGTTCCTTCTTGCGATCTTCATCGGGACGGGAAACCGCTTGTTTCGCCCTCAGATCGTCGCTCTTGCGGTAGGTCGCGTTTGCTCTACGCTACTCTATCCCGTTAGGCATCAAAAATGCCTTACTCGTTTCTCTTCTGGGGGCACCAGGAGAGAAACCAATAAGGCATCTCAACTCCTGTGTGCCCCCATTTTTTTCCACAAAAAAACCGACGAAGAGAGAATCTTCGTCGGCAAATCTAATAATTTACCCTATTGTGAGTGTAGACCAAAAAAAATATTTGTCAAGAGGGATTTTATTGTCAGAACAATCTATATTATGGTATTCACAACAGTATTATTTTTACTTTTGCCTTCGGTTTGAATCTAAAATGGGAGAATTTGAGAGGATTTTATGTGAAGCGAACGGCAAATTGCATAAATCTTTTCAAGTGTTGGTCGCGCCATTCCGTTTTCAATTTTACTGAAATAGGAGGGTTCAATCCCTGCTTCAACTGCAACGTCAAGTGATTTTCTCTTTTGAGCCTTCCTCAAGCGTTTTACATTGACACCAATTGCCTTGAGCATTTGTCGCGACAGTCGGTACGCCATATGGCAAGATTGTCGCAAAAGTTGTTCTATTAAACTTGTGATTTACAACCATTTTGAAGCTATGTTTGAGCTTGATTATTTTTCCAATTTGATGTAGGTTCATGGAAGGATATGGCCGAAGATCAGAGAGATCCAATTGTTGTAATGCAACGGTATAAAACTCCAACAGCAATTATTATTTTCCTTATTTTGGGAATTTGGCTTTTTGCTAGAATAATTCAATACTCTTTTCAAGCGAGAGGTGCAACAGAGAAAAAAGCTACAAACAACAATACTTTTTTACCCATGCCGTCTTCCACAATCATGCCTTCAACCACCTCAATGGGGGAAGTTACTATCGAGCCAGAAAAAACGATTACAACAAGGAGAATTGTCAAAGGTAGTACTCCAAAAGGAATTGAGTTCTATGAAAAAGTTGATACATTACGGAAACAGGGGAGGGTTAACGGAGAACTTTGCACAGAATTCGAGTCTGATGCGATCGTTGATGTGAACCCAAAGATGCAATCGGTCCAGATGAGCCTGATGTATCCCTCAATTATCGAAAATGTTGACGATTCAGACAAAGCACTTATATTGAATGACTTTAATGTGATAAAAGCTCTAGCAGAGCAAGATCCGAGCCTTATTCTTTCGGATTACGGGACATTGCGATTGTTCGTATTAACCTTCCACGACAGCTCATGTATAGCTAAAGGAGAATTACAGAAAATGATGATTGATGCAGAGCCTCAATGGATTGATTGGAAGTAGGAGGTACGATGTTTCTCTTCAAGAAAAAATGTCCTCGCTGTGATAGCACAAATATAAATAGAGTTAACCCTAGTCTATGGAGAAAATTTATGGACTTACAATATCAAGCATTAACTTGGGGCATCAGGAAGCCTTCTAAAGCACTCAACGTATGTCGCGATTGCGGATTCTCATGGGAAGATAGATAAAGAATTTTGAGATTGTACCCCATGTTTTTGAGGCGCCCTCCGTACCATTCTCTGGTTACTCTTACAGAGTTTAAAAACCAGGGGGAATGGTAACCGAAAAGCTCATGTTTTTCTTTTATCCTATTACTTAAATCACACTATGTTTCGTGAATAGATTCATAGACGTCAAGTATTTTTCAGCGAAATAACCGCTTGAAAGCGAGCTGCTCTGGTCAAAATGCCTCCTTTTGAGAGCAAAGGATACAAATAAGACCTCATGTCAAATCTATAGTCAAGTCTTTTTTGGAGCATTCTATGACAAGTCATCGTCCTTACATAAAAAGTTAAAGACCTGTAGAAATTTCTAAATCAGAAGAATTATTGAAGCTCAAGTAAGTCTTTCGTGTTTTTCTAAGGATCATACTCAAACATTTCAAAAAAAGGGCTTCCCCAGTCCTCACCGTAAATCTCTTTGACTTTCTCCAAATGTTTTTTTGAAGCGCTTCGTTCTATTTTGTCCAAGTAGTTCAAAAAAACATTGATGTCTAGCTGTGAGAAGAACTGAGTATGTAACCCCAAGCGTGTTTTGACGGGTTCCTCTTTCAGATATGTGTGGCATTCCTTATCGACAAACATCGCGTCACAATACGGGGCAAGCGAAGCGATTGTTTTAACGTCGTTTACAAAACCTCGTGTCGGTGGCTTTTTCTTCCCTGAAGCAGCTTTTCTTGCCACCGCTGCAAATAACATTGCAGAAATACGACCATATGACACCTCTTTTATATCTTCTGATTTGAAGTACTCCGTAGTTTTTAGTAATAATTGGTCTTCAGGTGTGCCTTTTTCTTTTAACTCATCTTGGATCTCCGATACCAACGTGACCGTCGATGAAGGCAATAACCAATCTAACCTTGCGTTTGGATCTCCCATAGCAGCACTGTAGTGTCGCTGGAGACTTTGAAGATATGATTTGAGTATCATAATTCCAAACTGACCAACCTCTTCTTCGTACCAGTCATTGAAAACCTTACCTTTTTCTGACTGCCACCGTTTGAATACTGTTTGCATATACGAATCTATCTGATCACGATCGCTTCGTATTCGCTCTGGTAGATCTTTATCTTGGCCAAACATATCTACTGAAATTCGTATTCTATCCTGCCAACCATCAATGTCATCTCCATGCAAAACCGAATATAAATCTATCTCTTGAGTTTTTTTACCTAACCACTTCCTAAAATTCACAATAATTTGAAATCTTTTGATTGTTTCTTCGTCGTAAAACGACACACCATTTGAAAGGTGTTCATACATCCGACGAAGAAGTTGGTAGTGAGGCGTTACCAAGGACTCGTGTAGATGTGTAGTAGAGTCTGGACATATGATTAGTTGCAGTTTTACTAATCGATCAAGTTTAGCGAAAACCTCTTTCCACACACCTTTGACTCTTACTCTCCTTGTGATCTCTGTGGTAGGATGGAGGAGTTTCATCATCTCGCTAATGACCATTTGGTCTAGATAAATGACTTTTTTCTTGAGTTTGGGTAGCGAATACGATTCCGTATGCCAACAAGCTCGACACCTACGCGTATAACTAAAACTATGAATTGATATTACTCCATAGTCGGGTTTTTTACATTTTGGACATTCTACGTAGGGTGGGCTAATAAATATTCTTGGATCTATTGTAATTCTCATTCCTTCCCTCTGTTTGTTCTCATGGCAGTCATTATATACCCAATGGTGATATAATTTAGCAAGTATGGAAACCACGCCTAGCGGAAATTTTTTCCTTCAATATGGTAGCTTAATCGGAACGATTATTGCGTCCATTACTGCATTGGGAATAGCAATATGGGGTAGATGGTTAAGAAGTTTACCGTTCAGACCAGAATTGAAGATTGTTGACCTGATAAGCCGAAATCAAACGCCAAGTCTTAATCTTTGGAGATTAGTCATCAAAAACATCGGAAACGATACGGCAAAAAATGTACAAGTAGATATCATAGAGGTTGTCGACGATGGTAAAAAATTAAGGAAAAATTTCCTTCCGCTTCCCTTACGCTGGACGCATTTAGATAAAGAGTGTCGAGATATCCTTCCTGATCAGACGGTCTATCTCGATCTTTTTGAACATATTAACCGAGGGCCGTTGGGGAACATGCAGCATTTCGTTCGTTTTGGGACAAGATACGCACAAGAGATTCAACATTTTTGCTTCTTAAATCCTGGGAAATCCAAGGTAAAAATCAAGTTATTCCAAGAAAATGGAGTATCCTTTGAAACAACTGTAGACACGGATTGGGACGGAACACTCTTGTTTGACGCTAAGCGGAAAGGTGGCAATTGGCTTTGGAGGAATAAGAACGAGTAGACATCTAAGTCACGAGCCCAAATGAGGCGGTTCTGTCAGGCGAGAGGAAATAGGTTCTGATTTCTTGGAGGCCCCGCAACACATTCGACTCGCATCGCCCACTCAGTGCGAGCCAATACACAAAAAAGCGACCACGAGGGTCGCTTTTTTATTTGTATATAAATATATTACCAAGTGCGTCCGCCTCGATCATTTCGTCCCCTGTCTCCTCCTCTTCTGTCAAACCCTCCACCACCTCCTCGATTTTCTCTTGGGGCCAAAGGTTTGGCTTCATTGACCACTATCGTCCGGCCATCTAATTGTTTCCCATTTAACTCTGCTATCGCTTTGCGCGCCTCGTCATCAGTGCTCATTTCAACAAATCCGAATCCCCGTGATTTTCCGGAAAATTTATCGGTAATAATAGTTGCTGATGTCACTGAGCCTACTCCGCCAAAAAAAGAGCGGAGCGAATCTTCAGTCGTATCCCAACTGAGTCCCCCAACAAATAATTTAACTGCCATATATTTTCACCTCCAGACTTTCCCTCTCTGCTTCGTACGTGTCCTTTATGGGGAACCGTCTACGAACTGAATGGGTAGAATAGCCCTATTGTACCGCATCTGATAAAATAGAGGAAATGTCAGGGTAGCTCAGTGGTAGAGCACCAGTATCATAAACTGGTCGTCGAGAGTTCGATCCTCTCCCCTGACACAAGAGTTTTGTTTTGAGGCCGCCACGCGGCCGAAATCCCGCCACGCGGGACGATCCATGCCGCTGGCACTTCGTTTACTCAGTGCAAGCACTTTTAGAAAAACAACTTCCACCACTTCTTCCAATTTGGCAATTCTTCTGGTTTTTCCGTTTCTTGTTTACTATTTTCTAACATCGGTACCAACACAATCGCTTCCCCCTCTTTAATTAGTCCTAAATCCTCCCGTGCGGATTTCTCAATAAATTCAGGACTTTGCGCCTGATTCAGTTTCTTTTTGAGCTCCTCCTGTTTCTTCTCAAGATCCAGTAATACTTCTCTTCTTTCATTTACGATGTCTCTTTTTTGCCACAGTGAGTACATACTCCGAATAACGCCGACTATCACAAAAATGCTAACGAGCGTTCCGACCAATCGGAAGAGTCGACTTTTGAAAAATTTTACGATCTTGTATCCCATCATTTTCTATGATATTATAGGCCCTTGCTTACGCAAACAAGCTCTCAATCCTGCTTTTTATATGGCTCTTGATCTTAAGACCGCTCATAAACAGTTCTTGGAGTACCTCGGTTCCCGAAGACGCGCGCGTGCAACTATCGTAGCATACGGAAAAGATATCGAACAGCTCACGAGCTTCCTCGGGAACATGGGCAAAAAAGATATTACCGAAGTAAAACGGGAAGAGCTCGAGGCATTCCTTAAAAAACTCTCGGCCGATAACTACACACCCAAATCAATCTCGCGAAAAATTAACTCCATGAAAACTTTTTACCGGTTCCTTAAGGCAAGTAGTGCAGTGACTGTTGACCCAAGTCTTGATATTGAACACCCCAAATATGAGGTCAAACCGCCCCGCGTTCTCTCGAAACTCGAATACAGGGCGCTTCGCGATGCATGCCGGGGAGATATAAGAATCCATGCAATCGTAGAACTCTTTCTCCAAACAGGTATTCGGATCGGCGAACTAGCCAATCTCACCCTTGAAGACATTCTAGATAGCGAACTCCACGTTGCTTCCCAAGAAGGCCATGAGGAGCGAAACGTTCCCTTAAATCGTGCGGCAAAAGAAGCTGTGGGAAACTATATTAGAATCCGCGATAAAGCAGCCAAATCCAAAGCCTTATTTATCACAAAAACAGGTCGGGCGCTTCTTATAAGAAATATCCGAACCGCAATTGACCGATACTTTCGCATTGCAGGAATTGAAGACGCAAAGGTCAACGATCTTCGCCATACCTTTATCGCCCATCATTTAATGGCCGGCACACCGATCACAACACTGTCTAAGTTTGTCGGCCACAAGCGCCTCTCGACAACCGAAAAATACCTCGACTTGATAAAAGACAAACAAGTCGAAAACGTCAAACTGGAAGAGCTGTAAAGACTACGATACAATTGCCTCATGGATAAAGCGTATGATTCCAAGTTAGTCGAAGGAAAAATCTACAGGATGTGGGAAAAGGGCGGTTACTTTAAACCGAAGATCGATAAAAAGAAAAAACCATTCACTATTATTCTCCCTCCTCCTAATGCCAACGCAGATTTACATCTTGGCCACGCGATGTATGTTATTGAGGATATCATGACCCGCTACCACAGAATGATTGGCGATCCGACACTTTGGCTTCCGGGCGCAGACCACGCAGGATTTGAGACACAGTATGTCTTTGAAAAAGAGCTTGCTAAAAAAGACAAAAGCCGTTTTGATTTTCCGCGGGATGTGCTTTACAAAATGATTTGGGATTTTGTCCATGAAAACCGAGGAAAAATGGAAAATCAGCTTCGACGGCTTGGGTTTTCACTCGACTGGAGCAGGAATGTCTTCACCCTTGATCAAACAGTCGTTACAACGGTTTACACGACCTTTAAACGGCTCTTTGATGAGGGCTTGGTATATCGGGGATTACGATTAGTGAATTATTGCACAAAAGATGGTACTGGGTTTTCTGATCTTGAAGTAAAACATGTCGAGCGAGCTGATCCTTTGTATTACATGAAATACGGCCCGTTTATTTTGGCAACCGTGCGGCCGGAAACCAAATTCGGCGATACTGCAGTTGCAGTAAACCCCAAAGACAAACGCTATAAAAAATGGATAGGCAAAGAAATTGAAGTCGAGGGTTTGCTTAGAAAATTCAAAATGAAAGTTGTTGGAGACGATGCGATTGACCCTTCTTTTGGAACCGGTGTAGCAAAAGTCACCCCCAGCCATGACTTTACGGATTATGAAATTGCCAAGCGCCACAACCTCCCAATGAAGCAGGTTATCGGATTTGATGGCCGTCTTACAGATATTGCCGGCCCGTATGCGGGGCTCAAAGTAAAAACAGCGCGGGAAAAAGTTGTTGAGGAGATGAAAACGAGGGGCATGATCGACCACATCGATGAAAACTACACCCACACTGTGGCGACATGCTACAAATGCGGCACTGTCATTGAGCCGCTACCTTTGGAACAGTGGTATGTAAAAATCAAACCGTTAGCAACGCAAGCAACAAAAGCAATTAAAGAGAAAAAAATTGCCGTTGTGCCGAGGCGATTTGAAAAACACATGATCCAGTGGTTAACAAATTTTGCGGACTGGAACATAAGCCGTCAGCTTGTTTGGGGTATGAGAATACCTGCATGGAAATGCCAATCTTGTAACGAGTGGACTGTAACCGAAGGTGAAGAACCGAATCAATGTTCAAAATGTCATAAAACGAAATTGCAACAAGATACGGATACTTTTGATACGTGGTTTAGCAGTGGTCAATGGCCCTTCGCCACGCTTCGCGTGGCTCAGGGTAAACTCTCAGATTTCCGTAGTAATGACTTCAATTATTTTTATCCAACATCTGTGATGGAAACGGCGTATGATATTTTGCCGTGGTGGGTATGCCGGATGATTATGCTTGGTCTCTATGTTACCAACGATGTCCCATTTCGAACTGTCTACTACCACGGTCTCATTCGAGATAGTAAAGGCCAGAAAATGAGTAAAAGTAAAGGTAACGTGCTCAATCCGCTCAGGCTCATTGATCAGTACGGGGCTGATGCGCTCCGTTTCTCGCTTGTTTTCGGTACTGCTGCAGGCAACGATCAATCTATCTCTGAAGACAAAATCCGTGGCATGCGTAATTTTGCAAATAAGCTGTGGAATGCAGCCCGTTTTGTGACTCTTTTGCAATCAGAAACAAAAAAAGGCCAACAAGATATTACGTTTAAAAAAGAAATGGACAGAATCATACATAAAGTTACAAGCTATATGGATAAATTCAACTTTAATGCAGCGTCTGAACTTCTCTACGAGAGTTTCTGGCATTGGTATTGTGACCAAATAATAGAACAAGCAAAAAATGGAAAAATTTCTAAAACGGTTTTACACGAAGGACTCCTTAGCTATCTCAAACTCCTTCACCCCTTCATGCCCTTTGTGACAGAAGAGCTCTACCAAAAAATGCCGGGCTGGAACGGTACACCCCTTATTGTGTCAAGTTGGCCAGTGTAGGGTATGTCAGAGCAGCAAACAAATTGGTACATAAATAGAGATCCCCGAAATCGGATCAATTATGGTGACCCACGAGCGCTTTATTGGCATCAGTATAGAACCGCATATGAAGCAGTTCGTTCGAGATTGTCACCAGGACAACCGATACCACCGGACCTACCTGTTTTATTCCTTGGCAACAACACCCTGAATGGTTTTAACTTTGACATTAGGAAAAAAGATAGAGCGCCAATTATGGGATTTAATTTCCCAGGAAAATCAGTAAGTATCGGTTTTAGCAATGATATTCATGTTGTTTCAGGAGCAATATTAGATAAAGATGCCAAACGGCAAGATCATTTGTTTATTGTCCCACGAGCTGATCTATTCCAAGAGTTAGGATATGCGGTAGTCTATCTTCCAACTCCAAATCAACCCCTGCATTGTCGAATCGTTCATTCGATGCACATTCAAAATCCTTCAATGCATCTTCCTCCCTTTCGAGACAGAGTAGCTCTCGCGAAATTATTTCAACAACACAAAGTAGCCTAACTCACCTGTATTTCAGGGATTTGCGGCTGATGGGGTAGAATTTGAGGTCTGTAACTCTATAGTTTCAAGAATCTGATCAAAAAGGAGATCGTCGTCTGCAAAATCCGAAGTTATCCCGGCCGGAGCGAAATGGTTGAATTCGACGGTCTGCGTATCGCCTGCTCCTACCATAAATCCGCGCATTTGCGTGAATGTGTAGCCTCCGGTTGTTGATCCGCGAAAATTACCGCTATATTCAATTGCAGGGCTTCCTGAAACCGTTGCTTCGTGGCTTGTAAACGGCCGACCAGCGCTGTCTGTGATAATTGCGGTTTGCATATACGAAAGACTTGTTTGCCGGACTGATGTCGTAAACCGCGTGCCTCCAGGAAGATACGTGCCCATAGACGCACAGCTGGCTCCGTCACAGACAGGCGCAAGCACCTCGGGCGGGAGTTTATAAGAAAGACCACCGATCGTGTATAAAGTCCACAGTGCTGTCGGATCTTTTGGAGTTGGCGTCGGAATTTCAATAACTTCCTGCTCTGTCACTGGTTCCTGTTCAATTCCCGTGGGTAAAAACTGACGAAGAATGGTGCTTAGCCACATTCCAAGAACAAAAAGGGTTGCGAAAAAAATTAAATTACCGATAAAACCGAAAAATTTCTTAAAAAAAGACGGTTTTTTGGGAGGAGGCGGTGCTTGTGGTGTCGGTGGTGCCGGTGTTACTGGAGGTGTTTTGGGAGCCTCAGCAATCGGCTCAATCAAAGGCGTTTCTTCATACTCTAAAGATTTTTGGGCAGATGGGTCATCCATAACACTAGTATTGTTTCATGGAAAATAAAGTATTGTCAAACCACAAAACTAGACAGAATACCGAACTCATGTGTAGAATCCAAAGGCAATATGATGAAATCTCCCAATAAAGAATCTATAAGCTTTGTTCAGTTTAGTGACAAGCTTCTTACTCCTGATTCCATAATGAGAGATTACTATCGAAAAACCTACTCAAAAATGGATGGATACTACTTTCCCGAACACTACATGGAGATCCCGTTCTGGATTCCTACTATTGCAGGAGTACTTCCGTCAGATAGATATGAAAAATCTCTTCACATCATAGAAGATCTGGATGCTTCAGTGAGTTTATTAACTCAAACACCACAGTCAGAACGAATTCTCTTTTCTGTGATGGATGCAAATGTGCAACAGGTTCACCATCTCGCCCAAAGTGTCGATCGCAACATGATATTAGGAGGGTATACAGATCCAGCTGACTTTTCAGGTTACCGTCATGTGCGATATTTGAATGGTCTGGGTAAATTGACAGAGGTTCTTGAAGTACAACTTGATTCTCCTCCCGACTATACTTTATTCAGAGGAGAAAAATGTATTCCGAGGCTCATGCTCAGCGACGGATGTTTATTTGTGTGTTCTTTTTGTACCGTCCCAACGACATTAACTATTGCAAGTCCCGGGAAAATAAAAGAACAGGTAGAGGCACTCAAGCCGCTTGATTTTAAGCTTATTTTTATCAATGATAAATCCTTTGGGCAAGCTAAAAATTGGCATGCTATCAGAGAAGTCTCCGAACAAGTACAGCAATACAATCAAGATTTTTTAGGATTTATTGTTCAAACACCTCCAAGTTTGGCTTTAAAAGACGGCTTGATGGAAGAAGCTGTTGGTTTGGGAGTAAAATATATGGAATTCGGTGTAGAAACGGTGAACGATCAGCATCTTGCGTTATTGAATAAGCCATATAGAGTAAAACATTTAGAGGAAGTATGCGAACGGGCAAGAAGATTGGGATTAAAAATAATCCCTAATTTTATCCTTGGCATACCGGGAGATGATTATAAAGCGACCATCGAATGGGTGATCCGGAATAGAGATATAATTCCGGTAGTAAATATTAATTTTCTGGCAATTCATTACGGTAATGAGCGCGGTAAACTTCCATGGGAAGCGCAGACAGTGGGAGATCGAGACCAAAATGTCGCGGAAAAATCCTGGCTTTCCCAGGATGACCTTGCGCGCATGAAAGAGGCCATGGAAACAATTTATGAAATCACTGTAGGGAGCAATTCATGAATATATTTGATTTCGGATTCGTTATACCTCTGCTTGCAGAAGCAAAACCCCTGTTACAACAGATAACACATCGCAAGCGGCACAAGAGTGCCTCATGGGAGATGTATACTGGAATTCTTTTTGACAAAAAAATAAGTCTCATTATTTCCGGATCCGGAAAAATTAAATCCGCCGCAGCAACACAATTTCTTATTGATGCATTTCCTGCAAAACAATATATCCATTATGGGACTGCAGGAGCTATCTCTAGTAAACTCAATATAGGTGACATTGTCGTCGCAACACGAGTCATAGAGCACGATGTCATAGAATTATTTCCTCACAAGATCCCTCCACCGCACCATAAAATTACACCTCCAAATTTAAAAAATATTATGCTAAATAATGACTTTTCTCTCGTCTGGGGAACAATATTATCAGGCAATGAAGACGTTATAAGCACAAAAAGAAAACATCAATTGCATCGGTTGCATAAAGGGCTTTCTGTTGACTGGGAATCTGCAGGATTCGCCTTAACGTGTGAGCTAAATGGTGTAGTGGGGTATATTTTTCGAGGTATTAGCGATAATGCCTATGAACATACTGCCTCTGAATATGGAAAAAACCAGAATCTAGTAGTTACTAATATTATGCACCTACTGAAGGGCTTTTTTACTGTCTAAACTCTTCTACCCTTTTATAGGCGATTGATAATGTCGCTGTTGCTTTTTCACCCACAAGCTTAGTTAAACCGGTAGTTTCATCTCTTGCAATTACAGGATAAAAACTACTTCCCCACAAAAAGAATGACGTTGGGAAGATTCCTGCCTGGGCCGACTTTGTAGCCCCCGGACCAAAGTGCTGTCGATCCCCCATCATCAAGATTCAAAGCATTTTCCATTCCGAGAGCTTGGAGGACGCGGGCAGATTCTGCAACAGTTGCGCTATGCACCACGCCGATATACGCTGTTGCTCCGCGGTTTGCAACAAAACTCCTATTTCCTTTACTCCCTTTTTTGGGGTCATCGTCACCACCAAAGACAACATTTCCTCCTGAAACGAGAAGTGGTTGATTGGCAATTACTCCGTCAGGACTTGTATCTCTCCCCCAATCAAGTGATTTTCCTACAAACCGCATTGAGCCGGAAAGGAAGATAACCGCAGGCACCGTGCTATAGACGTTATTATCTGAATTAAAATAGACTTTGTTTTTATTCATAAGAAGTGTATCAAAGGAATTTTTCCGATCAGCACAACTTGGATAATCTGCTGGACAAAAGTAGGAACCGTTAACTCCTGCAAACGCACCGTTTCGAGAAACATAATCAGCAAGTGAAAGTACAGGACAATCGTTTGTACACGTATTATCTGATGCTGTATCGACAATAACCCGCGTGCTACCCATATCAGCAGCAACCATGCTCACCAAATATGTTCCAATATCCAAACTTACGCTCTGCCTGCTATAGCCAGATCCGGGAGGAGTATTGCTTTGAGGAACATTAACCGGAATTGTGAAGCTCGAAGCGACTTTTGTTAACTCATCGGTAATCGATTGCCTGAGTGAACTAAGATCGGCCGATGCTGAGGCATAATTCCGTTTGGACAAAAATGACAGAATCGTGGCAAAAAGGCTATCTTGTTTACCCGTATCTTTTGTTTGCTCCCGCAGTTTTACCAGTTCTTCGTATGCAGTAGCTGCGTTTGAAAATGTCGACTGTATATTTTTTATTTCTTCTTCAAGCGTATTATTTCGCACTATCTGATCTTCGCTTTGAAGCTTCGTCAGTTGCCTTACTGCTTCAGATTTTTCAATTTCCACCCGATTGATTTCTCCCCGAAGAAATACAATTGCAATTGTTGCAAGAATCGCTATAACCGTCGTACCGATAAGTTCAATAACCAGATGTTTGCGGGGAGGAATAAAATTAGCAAGTTGCGGCGGCAGCGAAAATTTCATGCTCTTTCCAAATACTCTCCTGTTTCGGGGTCAATTGCAACTGTGTCGCCGGATTTGATAAAGAGAGGAACAGAAATCTTAAGACCTGTTTCAACCGTAACAAGTTTCGTCCCTCCACCTGAAACAGTATTGCCTCGTGCGCCTTCTTCTGCCTCGGTTACTTTGAGGTACACTTTTTTGGGAAATCGAATGCCGATCGCATCATCACCGTGAATAAGGACTTGGTATACGTCGTTTGGTTTGAGGAATGAGATAAAATCGCCGAGCATGGGCTTGGGGATTTGATACTGCTCATAACTTCGATTATCCATAAAAACATATGATTCCCCCTCTTTGTAGAGGTATTGCATCTCATGTGTCTCAACCATCACTTCTACAGCCGATTCTCCTGATTTAAACGTAAAATCCTGTACTCGTCCGCTTTTGACACTTTTAAGTTTCGTACGGATAAACGCTCCGCCTTTGCCGGGATTGACAAACTGCATGTCCACAATTTGGTGCGGTTCATCTTTAAACTCAATAAAAATACCTTTTCTGAACTGTGCGGTGGTAATAGTGGCCATAAATGAGGCATTATTATCTCATGAATGGGCCAACCGTTCAATTATTTCTCAAACAGATCAGCGGCTGGAAAAAAGAGCGTGTCGGCGATGTTACTAACATCGGCAAACAGCATGATCAAGCGATCGACGCCGACCGCAATCCCACCAGTTTCAGGCATACCAACTTTTAACGCATCGATAAAGTCCGTATCGATCGGGTGAGAAATTTTCCCAAGCTGTATTCGCTCCCGCTCTTCGCTTTCAAACCGTTCTTTTTGCTCTTTCCAGTCAGTCAGTTCACTATATGCATCACCTAACTCCAGCCCTTCGATGTAAAATTCAAATCGTTCTGCAAGCCGGGGATCACTCTTTTTCTTTTTTGATAAAGCTGCAAGTATTACGGGGTAATCATAGACAATCGTGGGCTTCCCCCGACCCAAATGAGGCTCAACTTCATTTAAGAAAATCTGTAAAAACACTTCTTCCCAGTTATCGTTTTTTCCAATGGCATATCCTTTTTCCTTCGCAATCGGAAGCAGCTTTTCTTCGGTTAACGCAAACTCCAAATTTAGCTTCGCGTATTTCTTAAACGCTTGTGTAATCGTCATCCGTTCCCATGGGGAAGAAAGACTCACTTTCTTCCCCTGATACATTAGTGTTTTTGTATCAATAACTCCTTTTGCTGCCTTGGAACGAAGTAAGTACGTGTTAATAAACAAAAGGAGTTCTTCGCAGTCTTTCATAATGTCTGTATAGGTTGCTCCAACCCTGTACCACTCAAGAATCGTAAATTCAGGATTATGTGTTTTACTCTGACTCTCTGTATTTCTGAAGCTTTTGGTTATTGAAAAGCAGTTGCCGATACCTGCAACGAGGAGTTTTTTTAAGAAAGGTTCCGGAGAAGTCGGAAGAAACGCACGTGTAGGTTTTCTATGGCGGTCTAAAAGTGTGGTTTCAAAAACGTCAACGTAAGATTCCGGCGGCAGGCTTCCTGTTAAAAGCGGTGTTTCCACTTCATGGAACCCTTGGTTTCCAAAAAACGTGCGGATTGCGGTAATGACTTTTTCGCGGATAAAATAACGATCCCAGAGATCTGGATTCTTGCGAAGCTTCTGCCAGGTCTTCACGATGAGTTAGAGGAATTTAAACACTTTTGCTTTCTCTTTTATTTCCAAAAACCACGGTTGGAGCTTTTCACTTATCTTCTGACTCATGATTGTGTTTCTCGCTTCTTCACGGAGCTTTGCCGGTTCTGTTGCAGTGAGCGTCGCGCTATTTGTTGCAATAAAATTATCAATATCTGCTTCTGTAATTTGAATATCGCGGCCTAAAAGTTTTTCAACGGTAAGTTGCAAGCGAATCTGGTTTTCAAAATCAGTCTTCGTCATTCCCTGGAATTGAAGGAGTTCTTCGAGCTTGACATCCTCACCAAGTCCTTTCACTACCTCATCAATTTTACTATCTACTTCAGTTTTTCCCACTTCCACACCCTCACTTCTTGCTGCGTCGGCAATAATACGCTCAGATATGATCCCCTCGAGTGTCTGCTCTCCAAAGCGGGACATAAGGGTATTGTTGAGTTCCCAACGGAAAACCGGCTTTCCGTTAACTATAGCTGCAACCAACAATCCTTTATTGGTAAGAAAAAGTGCAATCAGGGCAACTAGGAGTACGATAAAAATCCATCGCGCGGTTATTTTTTTATTTTGGGGCATGAAGGCAGAATACCATGAGAGTAGTATCTATGCAATAGCCCTTGAGGAAGGGCAGAGTTTATTGAGTATACACGCGCTGCATTTTGGATTTTGTGCTTTACAAATAGCCCTACCGTGGTCGATTAAGAGATACGTCGTTTTGAACCAGTCTGATTTTGGAATTGCCCCCATAAGTTCTCTCTCAATTTTCACCGGATCAGCGTCTTTCTTAAAATCGATGAGCATATTTTTCCCACCGATTTTATCCAAATCCACAAGCCTAAGACGTTGAGAAACACGGGCAACGTGAGTATCAACAGCAATCCCTTCAACCACCTCAAACGCATTGCCGAGAATAACATTGGCAGTTTTTCTTGCAACTCCGGGAAGGGTCAACAGTTCTTCCATTGTCCCCGGAACTTTCCCGCCGTATTTATCTTTTACAAGGCGAGCCGTGGCAAGAATATTTTTCGCTTTATTGCGAAAGAAACCGGTAGACTTAATATCTTTTTCAAATTCACTTCTGTCTGCCTTCACGTAATCATCGAAAGTTTTATACTTCGCAAAGAGCTTCTCTGTGACCTTATTGACCAATACGTCTGTACACTGAGCTGACAAAACAACTGATACGAGAAGCTCCCACGGTGTTTTGTATTTGAGAATTATTTTAGCGTTAGGGTAGGTTTTTTTAAGAAGCTCAATTATCCCTCTTGTATTGGTTGTCATATGTGTCTACAGTAACTATACTGCCACACTAATCGTATGAGCAAGCTTAATTTTTTCCCGCATTTTAGCCGAATATTCTCCGCAGCCATCTTTTGGCTAGGCTTAATTCTCCTCATTTCCGTCAATCTAATCAATTCGCCGATAATCCCCACAAATGTCTTGGGAGCAGTTGCGGAACTTGAGGAGGAGAAAGAAAATACAGAGGTTAAGTATGCTTTTTGGCAAAATGTCGTGAAGAATAAACCTGACTATCGCGATGCATACATTCAGCTCGCGGCTCTTTCCTATCAACTGTCAAAATTAGAAGAAGGGAAAAATTATCTTACCGAAGTAGAAACACTCGATCCAAATAATCCTTTTATTTCTTCTCTTCTTGAGGTTTTTCCGTAGGTGGCTGCAATTCTTCTTTCTTTGCTTCTTCTGGTTTTGTTTCTGCACCTTCAGCCGGTGCTCCCTCAGCCGGAGCTGCCTCTGCTGCTGCTGCTGCAGCCGCCTCCTCGGCGGCTTTGGCTTCAGCTTCCGCTTCTTTCGTAACCAATGAGCCGACTTTAACAATACCAATAGCTGCATCTGTTAACACAGTCACCTCACCGGGAACCTTTAGGTCGCTCACTTTGAATTCCTGGTCAACTGCAGATAGCCCCGAAACATCAACTGAGATTTTTTCAGGGAGATCTGTAGGAAGTGCTTCAACTTCAATTTCGTCAAGCAAGGTAAGGAGTACTCCCTGTTTTTGCGAAACTGCTGGTGATTCGCCGATAAATACGACGGGCACTTTCGCTTTAACCTTTTCTTTAAGATCTACTTGGAAAAATTCAACGTGGACAGGGGTATCTGAAACCGGATCGAGTTGCACGTTGTGGATAAGCACCTGCCTGCCGGCAGGCAGGCCGGTCGATTTCTTTTCAAAAACGAGCTCCACGAGCCCGGTCTCCCCTGCTTCGTTATAAACCTTGAAAAATTCGTCTGCCACAACCTGCACTGAAGAGCTTTTTACTTTCTTCCCATAAATAGTTGCAGGCAACAGTCCTTGTGTGCGTAGATTTTTTACTTTACGGCCAAGAGCGGTTCGCGGCTGAGCTTTAAGCGTATACTTTTTCATCATTTTATAAACGTAAACCGCAGGAGTGAATCCTGCGTCACCGTGGTATTGTACTCGAGATGCCCTCCTTTTGCAAGAAATTCTTGCTCCCCTTTAATTTCCCAAAATGGCGGATATTCGAGAGTAACCACCATAGAAACGTCACTTATTCCCGGTTGCTTCTGAAAAAACATTTCGTAATCTGCTTTGCCGTCTTGGAACTGAAGGTTTAATCCGGGCTTATACGAAATAGCTAACTGTCCGGTGGATCCGGGCATAATATCAACCGCAACTCCAACCACACCTGATGCCTGATCAAACTCCACAGGTACCCCGTTAAAAAGAACGTCTTCTATTTCACTCTTATCTGGGACCATGTTTCGGATGTAGAGTCGATATATGCCACCGCTGTCTTCTGGTTTACCGGAAGATTTATTTTCAAAACTCACGGTCACTTTCTCTGAAACTACTCCATTTGAAGCAATGGAAACCCCTCGAGAAATCTGGCGCGTGACAAAGTAGTTAGCTTTGTTAACACCAAGATTTGCCTCAACCGTCATCAACGGATCGAACGTACACCCGCCTGAGACTCCCTCACATCCTAGCCTTGCAAATACTTCCCCCGACCACCCAAGCCCAGTAACTACACTCTCAAGTTCCGGATCTGGGAAGTATACTAAAAGATCCCGTCGAGTCAGTCCGTTCGTCATTGCCCGAAACACCCCGGCAGGATTAATGTTACGTGAAACAGTGAGTTCATTAATGAGTGTACGGGTCAAACTTCCCAAAAAATCTTTTTTCTGAGTTGATCCGGGAAAGAAATCGGATTGGGTGTAAAAAAGCGTCTTCCCATAGAAATTCTGGGCTGTAATTCTGTCATTATAATCGACCAACGTCAGCGGTCCCAAAGCAGAAAGGAGGTCAACGATAAATGGCGTACTTATTGCTACCACTCCATCAACGGTAACACCGGTTTCCTTTTCGTAAAACCATAAAGCTTGACTACCAGTGTTTCGAAAGTCCGGGTCCCAGTTGCTGTCACGGAGATACCAGTGAATTTCACCAAGGATATCTCGTATTGGGTCGGGCGGATCGATGTGCCCCTTGAGTTGTCCGTCGAGTTCATATACATCGCGAACCTCAATATTTGTTATCCTCCCATCCTCGGTTGTCAGAAGAGCAACACTCCCAATGAAACCGCCGGTAGGACGAATCTCTAAGCTGTTTTGGAGAAGTACTAAAAAGTGTTGTTGCTGTCGGAATCCGGCAACCGATGGGTAAAGCAGGAGAAGAGCATCGAGTGAAGAAATGGTTTGGCGGTAGTGGGAAAGCTCACCCGCTCCTCTATTTCCGATTTTTTTAAGAGCTGAGGTTACAAACGGGAATGACGATTCAGAAAGAAGTGCGTTGAGTTGTGACTCTGCAAGGCCGAGTCCGCTATGAACTGAAAAGAGTTCTGTTCGTAATTTTTCTACTTCATGCGCTGGTGAACCTGCTTTATTTGTATCGGAAGCAAGAGAAAAAAGGGTCGTTGCTAAAAATCTTCCTCTGGTAAATACGTCATTTGCACCCCCAATGGTGAGGGCCATGCTGTCAATCAATGAAAGAAACCGCTCTTGCCCATAGACGATATCCTCATTTATTAATGAAACCGGGACTTTCACAATGTCGAGTATTCCGGCACTTTGACGGATCCAGAATCTGCTCATTGGTGTAAGTTGAGATATAAAAGTCACTTTGCCAGACCGAAGCCAAAGCCCGCTTACAACAACAGTAAGGGTTGCAAACGAAAGTGCTATCCAATACCACAAAAATGGAAGGAGAATAAGAAGTGGGATGACTATCTTCCAATGGATAGTACGTTTTACTTTTTTTCGAGAATGCTTACTGTTTCCGTCTTTGGTAAAGATTGATTGCACTATACGATTTATTCTCTCCGTATCGCTTTCATCACCAATCTCCATAACGTGAGCCGCTTGCTCACTGGTTGAAGGTACGTACGCTTCTCGGTGATTTTTGGGATTTTTTCTCAAATCAAGTAGTTTTTTACGGGAAGTGAAGAAAAATCCAAGCATGTCGGATACTAATTCTCTTGTTAGTACGGGTTCATCCATAATGACTACTTTTGCCTTACGCTCAAATTTGTCGACATTTTCATCATCTCCGTCCGATAAGATTGCCAGGCGCTTTCCCACATCATCGCCGGATGAAGAAAGAATTTGTTGCACGAAGGATGAATGACCGCAGATGATATGGTACTGAGGGAGAATTTTAGAATGTTGATTGACGACAACGTGATACCCAAATGAGAGAAAAAAATCCCGCAACGGTTCTATGAAGCTTTTCTCCTGAGCGTCAATACGGACAATTTGCTCGTTCTCCGATTGATCGCCCTCAGTGTGTGATTTGGCAGGTGTCATAGATGTTCGTAAAATTTATGCCCGTATTATGACAAAGAGACCGACCGAAAACAACAGAAATTTTCATAGTGCACTCTTACGATACTTTCTCACTGTAACATGAGAGCATCGAGGGTTTGATTAACGAGGTGATCAGCACGGGTATTTTGTTCTCGGGGAATGTGATGGTAGAAAATCTTTCCGCCAACTTCAACCTCAAGTATTCGAATTTTTGTAAGCAACTCCCGCAGCGTCGGTTCTTTCACTTTAAATTTGCCATTAAGCTGATTAACAACCAAAGTGGAATCAATGAAAAATTGTATTTCGTTATTTTTCTTATCTGAATTTTTCAAATATCGCAACGCTTCCAACACCGCAGTATATTCTGCCACATTATTCGTCGCCTCCCCTATCTTTTTACCAAATTCCGCGGTTTTTTTTCCGTCTGCATCAATGACAATACCAATGGCAGCAGGACCTGGATTACCCCTCGCTCCCCCATCGGTATGAATAGTAATGTTCATGACAATTTTTTTGAAAACAATTCTTTCCTCAAAACAAATCCGGACAAAAGTAAAACTAATCCTTCCGAAATTATGGTAATCCATGCTGCGGCCATGTAGCCATAGTTAGGAATAAACCACAGGTTAAGCGCAATATTGAGAAGCATAGAGAATCCGTAGATAGCAACAAGCACTCCTTGTTTTCTCTGGGCGATCAATGCCCACATTGCTCCTGATGAAAGGAAAAAGAAAGGAAAACCCAGAATCAAAACGCGAAGAGCGGCAACACTCCCCGCAAAATCAGATCGTATGAGGGCGAGAAGAGGAGCAGCAAACCAAAAAACAAGGACGCTTGCAAGCGATGCTAAAAAAAGTACACTGCCTGTTTTTCTCAAAAAATTTATAAACGCGGGCGTTCCCACTTTTTGCACAAGCAATGGGTACGTAGCGTTCATAAAAAATGTTGGCGCGACCAACACTGTTTCAAAAATTTTGTACGCCAATCCATAGATGCCAACTTCACTCGTTGGCCGGGTCAGAATGAGAATAAAATTATCTATCCGAAAGTAAATGAGGTTAAAAATAAGAGTCAAAGCCAACGGAATACTTTGAGACAAGAGTGTCAGCATTTCTTTTGCGTTAAGGAATATAACGAAGGTTCCTTTTAATTTTTTTGCTGCGACGATAGCAGATATACCCGTAATAATCGTTCCGATAAGGAGAGCACTAACAATCCCGGTTATGCCGACCGTATAACTTGTCTGTCGAAGAGCAATAAGACTTAATAAAAGAAAAACCGTAGATCCGGCAATAAGTGCGACAGTTGAAAGATCATAGCGTAACTTTTGTTGGAAGAACGCATTGGCTGATGTCAGAAGTCCCTGAAAAATAATTGCCGGAAGAAATATAACAATGCCGAAGCGTACAAACTGTGTGTAGCCAGACATTGTTCCCTGTGGGAGAAAATTAAGAAGCGCGAGTGCAAAAAAGGTAATGAGTAGACTCAAAAAAAGTCGTAAAAATACGAGCGATTCCCACGGATATTTCTTTTGAAGAAAAACTGCATTCAGGCCAAAATCAGAAAGTAAGTAAAACGGCGCAATGTACGTTAGAATTTTTGTAAATTCACCATATGCTGCTACGCCATACAACCGTGCAACAAAGATGTTTACCAGAAATATACTTCCCGTTGTTGCAATTTTTCCTACGATTTGGCTTCCCGTATTCCACACGATGACACTACGCGTCGACATGGGAATTATTGTAGCACAAGGAGAATCGTTAAAAGGAGTTGCCCTTGCTCAAGTGTAATAGGGTAGTGGTCAACGAAACCCAATAACAAAATCATGAATAATGAGATACGGATAATGAATGAGTTTTTCTTTTTAACAAAAGAATAGATTATCCAAATAAATAAACTCAAACCAATAATACCTGTCTCGGTAAGAATAAGGAGGTAAATATTGTGCACGGGTTGGAGAAAATAAACCTCGCGGGATACTAAAAATTTCGGCAGTTCCACTAAAAAATTTCCGAGTCCTACACCAAAAATTGGTGACGTTTTCCACATGGAGATTGCACTTGTATTGAGTTGTTGCCGAATTACGACCGATTCTTCATGCACATTAAACTTAAAAGACAGAAAAAAAATAAAGATGAGTATGGGAAATAAAAACTTTCGTTTCATTATGCCAAAACCGACGAATGCGGCTATCCATGCACTCCGACTAAACGATAAAAAAAGGGCTGCTATACCGAGAATTAACGTTATATTTTTAAATGTTGAAGATCGAAGTTTGAAAAAAATGAAAAGGAGAGATGCTGCCAAAAATCCTCCCAGAACATTCGGATGGGGGAATGTAGCATAAGGTCGAAGAAATTCCCGTCCCCAACTAAATCTTGCAATTCCGGGTGTATCGGCGGCAAACGTTCGTTCACCCAAAATCCACAGTCCAATGGAGTGCTGAAAAATAAATTGAAAAATTGCAATTGTCGAACTATACAAAACACCGATCGAAAGAGGGTAGATAATCGATGGCAACTTTGGTTTTGTTTTTATGACGTACCATCCCAAGCCAACAAATTCCAAAACCTTAATCCATTTGTAAATCGCAACCGGCTTACTTTGTGCAAAATAAATATTTACGATACTAAACAAAATGAAAACAATAAAAATTTTATTGATTTTCATTTTTTTTTGTTTTGTCTCAATAAACCAAAAGAATAAAACAAGAAAAACCAAAATATCTGTCAAAAAAATAGTAGGGGAGAGGTAATCAACTCTTCTTCCTAAAACTATCGACCATTCAGGCCAAAAGTGGAAGCCGAGCTGTGTGGGCAGAAGTGTTAAAACTAAGAAGAATAACTTTTGATGAAACGCCATTACTTTGGTTTTACCACAAGTACGCGACTGTCGCCTTCACCGATAGATTCTGTTGCAACACGATCGTCACCGGATAGCGTAAGATGGATAACCCGGCGCTCCGCTGCAGAGAGGCGAGTGAGCTCGACTGGTCGGCCGGAAGCAAGCGCTCGCTCCGCTGCCCGCTGGGCCATATACATCAAAGCTTCTTCTCGTTTTTCACGATAGTCACCAACGTTAACATAAACTTTCACCCACTCCTCAAGTTTTTTTGAAACCATAATGCTTAAGATTATTTGAAAGCTTTCGAGCGTTTTTCCGTGAAATCCAATGAGGAGTCCCGTTTCTTCCGTTTCGATATGTACGCGGTAAGCGCCAGTCTCGTCGATATCAACGCTTAGTGATCCAGAAATTTCCAGTTTCGAAAGCAATTCTTCTGTAATTTGTTTCACTTGATCAGTTTTTTCCATATTATTTCTCTCTATTTATTGAGAGTTGCTGTAGCATTCCCATGATACCAAAGATATTCCAGTAGAGAGCCAACCCTAATGGAAATTGATACGCAAAAAATCCAAACATAATAGGTGTCATAATCGCCATCTGTTTTTGCATCTCCGCTGCTGTATCCGTCTTTTTTTCTTCTTTGTTGTTTGTTGTGAGCCTGCCTGCCGGCGAGGCAGGTTGTTTGTTGTGAGTTGGCGAAGTCGGCATCATGAGCTTGGTCTGATACCACTGCAAAAGCCCGGTGAGAAGAGGGATAGAAAGCAGCCACCAACCATGCGTGGTCCATTGGCTGGGGCGGATACCTAAATTGATTCCGAAAAATGTGAGGTCGAGGGTTTGAAGTTTGAGAACCGGGTGGTAAACGATTGTATTGATATCAGCAAGAAGTTTTTGGAGATCTCCGTTTTGGAGTACCTGGTAAAAAACGTTATAGAGCGCAATGAGAAACGGAAATTGAACAAGGAGCGGAAGGCACCCCGCCGCAGGATTGACGCCGTGTTGTTTGTAAAGCTCAAGTTGAGCTTTCTGAAGAGTTGTTTTGTCGTTTTTGTGTTTAACTGAAAGGGCGTCGAGGTGAGGTTTGAGGTTTTGCATTTTTTTGGCTGACCGAAGTTGGGCGCGCATGAGAGGGGAGAGAAGAAGACGAATGCTAATGGTCAATGCAATCACGGCAAAACCCAATGGCCCCGGCACGTGCAATGCTTCAAATGCCTTATAAAAGACAAGGAGAAGGTTAACAATCGGCCAGACAAGAAACTGGTTCCAAAATGTCGGATTCGTCATAAATTTGGCACTGGGTCAAAACCGCCTTTACTTAAGGGGTGACAACGGAGAATTCGCCTCAACCCCAAAATTGATCCTCTGATTATACCATAGCGCTCAATCGCTTGGTACGAATATTCGCTGCACGTGGGCTTAAACCGACACGCACTATCAACAAGCCACAGTGTTTTGAGAATACCGGTGCTAGGTGTCAGATAACGCTGATAGAAGCGTATTGTTTTGAGAATAAAATTTTTCATCTTTTTTTCGAGCGACAATAATAATGTCTTTTCCCGATTGCAGTTGAGGCAATAAATTTCTTACCTTTTCGCGTAAGATTCTTTTTATTCTATTTCGCACTGTTGCACGTTTGTCGATTTTTGTTGAGACGATAAATCCAAAACGCGATACGTTCATATTATTTTCCAGAGTTATGATTTGCAACTCCTGTGTATGTAATCTTTTTCCTTTTTTAAACACTTCTTTGAACGCCTGAGTGGGTAAACGATGTGGTCGGGGGAGCATGATTAAATCGCGAGTTTTCGGCGGCCAATAAACCGTCTATTTTTCAAAACTTTTCGTCCATCATGAGATTTCATTCGCCTGCGGAAACCGTGTGTCCGTATTCGCTTTTTCTTTTTAGGTTGATATGTTCGCTTTGGCATATGGGTAAGTATATCATATAATACCGACCGTATGGACAAAACAACGAGAGTTGCCATTGAAGCAGCAACCCAAGCGGGGAAACTTCTTCGTCGATTAGTTAAACAATCTCATCAAGAAAAAACTAAAGGACACGCGCATGATATCGTAACCGAAGCTGACATAGCCTCAAACAACCTCATTGCTCATATCATTCACCGTTCGTTTCCGAATCACACGATTTTATCTGAAGAGTCAAGTCCTACAATTGATCCCAAAAAACATGGACATCTCTGGATTGTTGACCCAATCGACGGCACGATTTCATTCGCTGCTGGTCTACCGTTTTACACAGTGTCGATCGCGTACGCTCACGACGGAGAAGTCGTCTCAAGCGCTTTATTTATGGCAGATACGAACGAAGTGCTGTGGGCCCAGAAGGGGGAGGGTGCATACGCTAATAAAAAACCGATTCACGTCAAAGACCTTCCGTGGGAAAAGTCTGTCGTCGGATTTGACCAAAGCATACGGAAGCGAAAAATTGCCATGGAGAAGCTTGCTCCGCCGCTCTCCCTCGAGGTTCGGTTTCTCCACATGAGCGCCGGTCAAGCATATATGACCGGCCAGGTGGCGAAGGGAAATTTCCAGGGAATGCTCTCTGTCTTTCCGTCCGTCTGGGACTTTGCTGCGGGAGTTCACCTTGTTCGTGAAGCCGGAGGGGTGGTCACAGACTTCCTGGGCCGCGACTATCCGCTGTTTACCGAAGCCGGCCACATTGCCTGCACCCCCAGCGTCCTCCCGCACATCCTCAAACACACGAAAAAAGTAGCGAGATATTTCTTACATTAAAAACTCCAGAACTTTTTTATCCTCCAGAGATGAAACTATCAGATTTGGTGTGACGTCTTTAGGGACTTCGCTGTTTTGCCCTCCGGTTAAAATGAGGATGCTTTTGAGGCCGTTTTCCTTGGCGCTGCGCACATCGTGGACCGTATCGCCGATGATAACGATGTTATCGGGCAAAAATGCTGTACCAAAATGGCGTTTCGCTTTCTCAAATACATAACTGGCTAACTCCACTCGATCGTTTGCTTCCCCTCCAAAAAGACCGAAAGAAAAATAATTTCTGATTCCTACATTATCAAGCTTCCACCATGCTCCTTCTTCAACATTTCCCGTAATAACGCCAAGATTAACACCCCGCTCGTAAAGGTTTTGGAGAAGTTCTTTTGCGCCCGGCGCAGTCGTATACGTAGGTTTGTGAAACTTGAAATACTCTAAAACTATCTCTCCGAATTTTGGAAATTTTTTCTCATATTCGTCTCTACTGACTCCTTTAGTCTTGACCATCTCCCACACCTGGGCTTTATCTATCCAACCGTTGAAACTCATATAATCGTCAACCGTAAGGTTGAGGTCAACGTTGAAAAGCTTTTTTACTGCATACGGAAAACGCCAGAGAGACTCTTTGAGATTCCCAACTCTGTTTGTAAGCGTACCGTCAATATCGAAAAGAACGAGTAACTTTTTCATCTTGCCAGTTTCCTCACCCAGTCTTTAAACTGATTCCCTCTATCTTCGTAGTCTTTAAAAAGATTGAAACTTGCTGAAGCAGGGGAGAGGAGACAAATTTTATTCTTCGGCGTATGCTTGTATGCTAATTTCACTGCTTCTTCCATACTCCGAACGAAAAATTTTTGTATAGACACATCTCTGCCAATTTTTTCACCGGTATCCGGAAATAAAATAAGTGTTTTGACTGGATGTTTATTGAGATAATCTCTTAGTATTGTGTAATCCAATCCCCGGTCAAAACCACCGGCAATCAATGTCTCGACATCGCTTCCTAATGCACGAAGTGCATGAATTGTTGCTTCTGGAATAGTTGCCAAAGAATCATTAAAAAAACGAATTTTTTTATATTCGCCCACAAATTCTAATCGGTGAGGAAGTGGATGAAATGTACCAAGAGATTTTTTGATGGTATCACCAGAAATATCAAAATATTTCGCAACCGTAACTGCCGCCTGAATATTTGTGGTGTTTCCACGAAGCGTTGGCGCGGAAAATTTTGAATCAACAATAGGAATTTCTTTACCAAGGCTGGTTTCTGCGATTTTTTTAACAGTGGAGTGAAAAATAACAACATCTTTTTTTGTCTGAAAACGAATGATGTTGGTTTTAGCCCGTACGTATGCGTCGTAACTTGCGTAATAATCGAGGTGTTCGGGAACAATCGGGAGAAGAATGGCGATGTGCGGGCTATAGCGAATGTCTTCAAGTTGATGACTAGAAAGTTCAATAACAAATATTGTTTTGTTTGTTACTCCATCAAGGTGATCCAACATTGGGCTGCCAATATTACCTACAAGCCGAACATCAGAAAATTTTTGTTTCAGTATGTGAGCAGTCAGGCTTGCAGTCGTGCTTTTACCTTTTGTTCCTGTAACTCCCATCGTTATTCCTTTACGCTGTGAGAAAAATATATTCGTCGCTGTGGTTATCCACCCACTGTTTTTTTTATAGTCTACAAGCTCCTGTAGTCTACTAGGAATCCCCGGAGAGCGGATAACGGTGTCATACTCATTGAGATGTTTAAGGTAATCTTTTCCGTCTTTTTGATCAGCGGTGTTGATTATAATATTTGGATAGTGCGCAGCGAGAAATCTCTTCACGCTCTGGCCTTCGCGTCCAAATCCAAGAATAAGAATCTTTTTGCCTCGAATTTCGTTCATAAAATTTTTAGATATGCTTCCGGGACGAAATGGTTGTTGTTTCGGGCAGAAAGAACCCTCTCATCAACCACCCCTATTTCTTTTTCGATATTAAGGAGATCTCTCGGCGGTTCTTTCCCCAAACTTTGGTAACGCTTGATACTAAGCGTAACAGCAAGCTTTGCTTCATCAGTCGTCACGACACATTCAAATGGCTTATGTGAACCTAATCCGACAAGTTCTCTCACGAACCCAATAATTTCCGGCTTTGTGAAAAGGTCTCCACCAAAAATTGAAATCACCTGCTCATACGCAACAAAAGGAAAGAGCATGAGAAAGGTAGAAGCACACTTTGCGCACTTACCGCACCAGCTGTCGGTTTTTGATCCTACGTTACAACTTCGAAAAGAAGAAAAATACTGTGGAAACTCAGAAAACATTTTACTAATCTGCAATTCGTTGAGTGGGCGAAGCAAGCTAAAATACTGGTATTTATCTGTTAAATATTTTTGCGCGTACTCGCGAAACATTTTTTCAAAGCGATAACTTTTTGAATATTGGTGGTTAACTTCAACGCCATGAAACATCACGTTTCCCTCACTAGCGCTCGCTTCATTACTTACGATCACGTTTTCATATCCGTGAAGAACCGCGACGAACAATCCAAGAAAAGCTAAGTAAGCTGAGAATGGCGTGTGGCCGTTGAGGTACCCCATGTTATTAAGCTCCAAAAGTTTCGGGTCGATGGTGCGCTTAACAATGATTGGATTGGTGAGACCCGCAATTTTTATAGCATCCAACGCCGCTCGTGTTGGATTGAGGACAAGTGGGCGGGTGGGGTGACCCGATTTTTTGAGGAGCTCCAGTGTAAGAGCCGAATCTTTTCCCCCGCCGACGAGGACGAGATCACGGGATAAAGGAGCTGGTATTACGTATTTCGTATTAGGGTTTAAAGACGAAGAAATACGAAGGAAATCTTTTTGCGTAAAATCAATGTTATTTTTGTAAAAAAATTCGCCTAGCCCGTTTAAAAATAAATCGTGCCAAAAGGTTATTTGTTCTTGATTCAGACTACCAGCCCTGACAACAAGCTCAACCGGGCACGCTGCTTTCCAGTAGCTAATGCATTCAACCATCCCCAGGTGGAACGCAAACAAATCAATAATTGACTTGTCTATTTTTGTTTCAATCGGAATTGTGAGTGTCGGGTGAAATATGATATCTGGTTCAAGCGTCAGCGAAAACTGAATGCTCAGCTTACCACCCTCCTCTTTGACCTCAAACGATTCGTAGATAAAGCGGGGGTGCTTCCTTCGCAGCTCTGTGAAAGTCATAGGTCTATTGTAGCAGAAGAGCGTATCCTGAAGCTATATTTATCGTTTTGATAAAAACGATTTTGGAGTTAAGGCTGACTGCTTGATGATTGAACGGAGCGTTCCTCGAGTTATTGTTTTCCCTGCGTGGTATGGTACGGTCACGTATCTGGTTCCTTTTCGTAACCGAATATGACTTCCTGAAGTACGAATTTTCTCAAATCCATGAGCAAAAAGAATGGTCAAAACCTCATGTGATCTAAGCGAAGGTAGCTTTGACATCTGGAGTAAGGGGAGAAGATTTTACTTCATGGGCGACGGTTATGAGAATTTCTTCAACAACAGCGCCCTTCGGCACTCGACGAGGTTTTTTATCCGAAGGAATAGATTCCCCTTCTTCCAATCGGGAAAGTACAACGAGCTCGAGAGCGTCCTGGGCCATAAATCGGGCTTCAGCAAGAGAATCGCCGCCAGTCGCCACCTCCGGAAGTGCCGGTACATCAACATAATAAGCATCCGGCTCATCACCTTCTGGAATAAACACTGTAGTAAACTTATAGAGTTTCATGTGCTCATAGTATACCACAATGGGTCTACATGGGCTTATTCTATTTTCATACGATTTTTTACTTTGACAACGAGCTTGGGGTCGTCTGCGATGCGTTTTTTGAAATGATTCTTAAATATCGGATGACGGTCAATAATCATGAATGGAGATCTTTCATGAGCGCATCGATCGAAGTAAAAGATTTTGTTTTAACACGTCCTGATTTTATGTCTTGAATCATCTTCTCATACCTACGCGCGGCGCGAGGGGAGAGTTGGGTGGGGGGTTCTTCAAATGTAATGTTAAGCTTGCTTGCGGCAAACTTATGAAGAAAAAGACGAATCGGTTCTTGAAGCGACGAAAAGCCAAGTTTTACCGCCATGGCAGCAGCTCGATTGCGGAGAGTTTTGTCAATAGGAACCTGGAGTATTGTCTTAGACATATTATGATAATAATGGTTTGATAATGGTTTGTCAAATAATCACTTTGTTCGATGCGTGACGAAACTCGCGGGTGAACAAACGGAAAAGCAATGCGATTGCTTGGAAAAACAACTGGATATCACCGATAACTTTTTTTGTCTGCGCATACGTAATTGAACACGCGTTAGATTGGGAGGACTGTTTTCAAATATGCGGTGACTTGTTTTTCCAAATATGATTTGATTTCTTCGGGGATATACGACTCCTTCAAAAATACTGTCGGCACAATGGAAACATCGTCAAAATAAACCAATTGCCCCGTAAAAAGTCTGCTATTAAACTCGCTGCCGTATTTTTTTTCTGCGAGCGTTATGATCGCCCGCAAATCATAATAGCCCCATTTCATGAGAAAAAAGAGATCCACATAATCCCGCCATACGTTTCGCCGACCCAGAGTATGCGCCTTGTTTGCCGCAAGGTCATCAAGATGAAAAAGAGGAAGGCTACCGGTTGCAATTGGAGGGCGAAGCGGCACGTAGGGATAGGCGATGAACGTTATCTCCACAGACTGGGGCGTGACGACGGTAAGCATGTCAGGTGTCTCCATCTTTTTTTGGGTATTCCGGCCGAATATACGGGCCGCAGTCCTGTAAAGCGACGCAGGAAGCTCCCTTTGGGTAAAGCAGTCGAAGTCGTAGGACTCACGATGGCCGATCTGAAGCATGATAGCGGTGCCACCCGCCAAGACAAACGGCGGGTGGAGAGCGGACAGTTTAGACCAAACTGTTTTGCGCGCGTTGTCGAATCGGTCCAAAAAAAGTTGTGACATACGCTTCCTCATCGAGACTCCGGTCGTTAAGCGACAGGAGCATGTTTTTGACAAAATAGTAGTCCCTTCTCGGATATTCTTTTGCCGGTTTGTGGATAAATGTATGGATAATGTCCTGTTTTCCGTAAGTGCGAAATAACCACCGAAGAGCAGAGAAGTCTCCTAAGCGCAATACTTGGTGGATGATATACTGTTTATCGCGGGCAAGATCTAATCGGTTGACATCAGTCGACCAGAGGATCGATTTGAGAAACTGGGGAACTGCCTGCATACACATTCTATTATACCATTACCCCGATCTCCCGCGCTAATAAGCGAAGCAGAAATAGTAGAGTCCTGCCAACTATGTACAAATCATACCCCACGCTTTTCTCTTTGAGGTAAGCCACGTCACTTTTCATCCACGCATCAAAATCACTGTGATAGCTTCCTGTAAGAATTGCGGGGGAGATAATGCCGGGGAGCACCGCGTGACGCTTTTGCATCCATGGTTTGAGTTTTTTTGCCTCTGCAACCGGGAGCGGTCGCGGACCAATGAGTGCCATCTCGCCCCGGAGGACATTCCACAGCTGCGGAAGCTCATCTAAGCCAGTATGACTTAAGAATTCCCCAACCGGTGTAAACCGCGGATCACGTTTTTATAAAATCCTATAGGCGGGAATTCGTCTTTATCAAAATAATACAGCGCTTCACGACAATGAGATCCTGCATATGTGTCTTTCTGACAGATTTGTAGCAACTGGCGCGCTTCTTGTCTCTGACCAACAGCAAGAAGTAAGCTTGCATATTCTATCCACATATGTCCCCAAGAAGGTGATAGGGACGCAGCTGCCTGCCAAAACGGAACTGCTTTCTCCAAGTTTCCCTTATTAATATACTCAAGTCCAATTATGTAAAACTTTGGAGTCCACTCTTCATTTAATCCGCTGCTACCCAGCAAGACTAATTCGTCCCTTATCTCGTTTATCATTTGGTGTGTCAAAAGAAATTCAAAAAACGTGTTTTTTATATCTTTATTCTTTGGGTCCGATTGGACAGCTTTTTCATAGAGACGTGCTGCGTTTTGCAATTGGTCTATTCCTGCGTAATTTTTTGCAAGCTCATATAACACATCTGGATCTCTTTTATTAAAATACAGTATCGCCCGTTTAATTCGCTCGTCCTGTAACGAGGGTGGGGTAATAACAAGATATGCCTTGGCGCGGACGATATCAAACGGCGCTATAAGAAGAGGCAGGTCGTGGCGATCGGTAAGCAACGCGACGACGTTGCTACTTGTCCAGAGAAGATAAAAAAGACAAATAATACCAATTGATATACCAAGAGAATACTCTGTGCTTTTTTTCTTTAATTCTGGAACGAAACGGGAAAGACAGACCCCAAGTGCTGCCCAAAACAACAACCATATAACAAAATAGGAAAGAACAAATTCAAAAAAGGAATAAATAAAAATGAGAACAAGTCCCCAAAACAACGGCGTTGTCCACTGGTCCGAAGAAAAATGTTTTTTGTGTAGTGCTCTCAACATAATTCTAACGTAACATACCGCTAACCACCCAAATGCCAAAAGTCCAAGGATACCCATCTCTACTGCAATCTCAAGGGGCTGGCTGTGCGCAAACCAGGAGGAAAATTGAGAAGATATTTGAAGGCGTTTTGAAACGAGAGAAAATGTTCCCGGACCACTCCCAAACATCGGTTTTTCCTTAACAGCCTCAAGCGCCTGTCGCCAGTATTCAAGTCTGCTCTCAGTAGAATAGGGACGAAAAAGCGATCCTTTATTTATAAAAAATGGCGCCAGCGCAACAACAAAAAGACTGACAGATGTAGCCATGTATAAAACTTTTGTTAATTTCGTGTTGTTTTGAATAAGAGAGAAAATCGCAATATATGCTCCCACCACTATCCATGCTCCCCGTGCACCAGTAAAAATTAGCAATAGCAAAAAGCACAAGGCAACTAAAATATTTATGGGTCGACGAACTTTCTGAAGCAAGACAGTGACGAGCGGGGTGATAAAAACGAGAATATTAGCTAGGTGATTGTAACCACCGTACTTTGCCAAAAGGTTCATCGACGGCAACATTGATCTAAACTACGGAAACGCAAATGATGCTAAAGAGATAAGTGCAGCCCACACCGTAAAAAAAGGAGACCAAATGAAAAAACTTTCGCTGAGTTGTCTGAGGCGATAGTATAAAATAGCCGAAACACGAGATATCCACTCGCAAGACGAACGATCCAGGACACCGAATAACCAATGCTGTCAGAAAAAACGGTTGATACTATTGCAACAACACCAATTGCTATCCATGGAAAAAGAAAAGGGTGAGGTAGCGGGCGAGCCACAAATCCTAACCAGCGGTGCAAAACCCACAAGAGGATGACCAATATTGCCCCATATATTTCAACGACTGGTTGTTTTCCATCTCCCAAAAGGATTCCTATCCCCAACAAAACAAAAAAAAGCGAAATTATTTTTTTGGCCATCTTAATTTCATACTATACCACAAGGATTTTTTAACAAGCCCTTGACAACGGTGGATAACTTTTCTAGTATGTGGACAACTTGTCCACCTCGCCCCCCTTCTTATGGATATCGAAAAACTTTGGAAAACAATCCTTGCCGAAATAGAGCTTTCTGTAAGTAAGCCAACCTTCCACACGCACTTTGCGCAAACGAAACTTGTCAATCTCAAAGACGGAGTCGCTACTATTGGTTGCACAAGTCCGCTCATGCGGACTCTTATTGAGACAAAGTATTACAGCTTAGTAAAAAGCCTCCTTGATGCACATACAAAATTAAATACCAGCCTGGTTTTTGTAGTGCTGCCAAAACAACTCACAGAAAAAGAGGCAGGACCACTTTTTGCTCAGGCCTTATCGTCTCCTTCAACCGACTTTATTGCGCTTGCTAAAAATCTTCGTATTAATCCAAGCTATACGTTTGAAAATTTTGCCGTATCTACGACCAACCAGCTCGCTTACGCTGCCGCAACCGCGGTGGCCAAAACCCCCGGAGATGCGTACAATCCTCTGATTATTTATGGCGGGGTGGGGGTCGGAAAAACGCATCTCATGCATGCGGTTGCCAACCGGCTCATAAATAAAAAGCCGGGGACGCGCGTCGTGTGTTCTATGGGTGAAGAATTCCTTAATGAAATTATTGCCGCCATTCAAACGAAGTCCACACAAGCGTTTAAGAGGCGCTATCGGAGCGCGCAACTCCTCCTTATCGACGACGTACAGTTTATCGCAGGAAAAGTCACGGCCCAGGAAGAGTTTTTTCACACGTTCAATGCGGTTGTGCGGGAGGGGGGGCAGCTTATTCTTACCAGCGACCGGCCACCGGGAGAAATTGCGCGGCTTGAAGATAGGCTCCGTAGTCGTTTTGAGGGGGGACTTGCTGTGGATATTTCTCCGCCGGACTTTGAACTTCGCGCCGCAATTGTCAACATTAAAGCAGTCTCTTTAGGAGTGGTCGTTCCTGCTGACGTAGGCCAGTTGATTGCTGCAAATATCACTGATACGCGTGCAATCGAGGGGTTTTTGAGAAGACTAGCAACCGAGGCAGCAACGCGCGGAACGCCTCCCTCAATTGAGCTAGTTTCTTCTCTGCTTCGCATTAAAGATGAGGGTGGTGCGGGTGAAGGGTCTCACCGCGTTTCTCCCCAAGAGCTTCTGGAGGCCGTAGCAAACCACTTCGGCATTAAACAAACAACGCTCAAGGGGCCCAAACGGGACCGGCCCATTGCCCGTCCGCGCCAGGTGTTTATGTACCTTGCCAGGGTTGAGTTGGGTCTTACACACGATGACATCGGTGGACTTTTGGGCGGCCGGGATCACACAACTGTTATGCACGGCGTTTCCACAATAACGCAAGAACTTTCCACAAACGTTGCGCTTCGACAGGGGGTTGAGGGGATAAAAAACAATCTTTTCCACTTATCCACAAAGTCGTAGAATTTATCCACATAAATTTCCCCTCGCTCCGCTCGGGGTAAACCCCCTTGTTTGTGTTGATTTTTTCCGGCCGTTGACACCCAAAGCAAAAAAGCATACACTTTTCCACACGTATTATTACTAACTACTACTATTTAATTTATGATTATTAGTATCCTGCAAGAAAACCTGCTTAAGGCTCTTACAAGAACGGGGAGAATACTCTCGTCAAAACCGCAGCTTCCCATAACGCAAAGCGTTTTATTAACAACCAAAGAGGGGCGCCTGTGTGCGGTTACTACCAACCTTGAAACAACAGAGCGCGTGTGGGTTGGAGCAAAAGTAGAAAAAGAAGGGGGAGCGTGTGTTTCCTCGCGTCTTCTAACCGAGCTTGTTTTGACGCTACCAACAGAAACCGCCCGGCTGCAGGGGGTTGACGGAGGGCTCTCCGTTTCCTGTGCAGGATTTAAAGCGAGCCTTCCCGGGGTTCCCACACAAGAGTTTCCTCCAACCCCGGAGATTAAGGAAAAAGACAGAGAAAAAACAAACAAAGACACGTTCGCTTCCGCTCTGTCTCTTGTTCTGTTTGCAGCAGCAACCGACGAAGGAAGGCCGATGTTAACCGGCGCGCGGTTTTTAACAGAAGGGAAAACGACAACAATTGCAGCAACCGATGGGTACAGATTGTCACTCAAAAAGATTCCTGCGATGAGTCGAGAGGATCTTGACATGGTTGTTCCTGCAAGAGCGCTCCTCGAGGTTGTGAAGTCAAGCTCCGAAGAAAAAGAGGCACAGGAAATTTTCTTTTCGAAAACCGACGGAAGCCAGCTTGCGTTTTCCGTTGGGGACACGGACATTATTACCAGAATTATTGACGGCGAATATCCGAACATTGCAAAAATAGTTCCGACAAGCTTTACGACAAGAGCCCTCTTTGACAAGGAACAACTTTCCCGCGCGGTTAAGTCTGCGGCCGTGTTTGCGCGCGACAACGCAAACATTATCCGATTCACCCTTGAAAACCAAGCGGTGACAATCTCAGCAGAATCTGCTCAGGTTGGGAAGAATGAGGTTGAGGTTTCGAGTAAAATTGATGGAGACGGCGGGGAGATTGCCTTTAATAGCAGGTTCCTTTTAGAGTTTTTAGCAAATTTCCCCGAACCAGAGGTTCTCTTTGAAATGACCGGAAGTCTCAACCCCGGCGTTTTTCGCCAGGTCAAGGACGACTCGTTTCTCCACATCATCATGCCCGTTCGGACCACCTCAGGGTAAACCGGTTCGGGTTCAAGGGTGAGCAGACGCCATAACAACCGCAATAAATTGTTGAGTCGCTCCAGAAGCCGTAGTTCCCGCCCCCTCAAAGAAATATGCCGGATGAAGCGCACTCCCTAAAACAAGGTAGTATAAGGCGGCGTTCAAGATTTTTGCATTGACAAAGGCAGGAGTTGTTCCGTAGCCGAGCGCCTCTCCTTGCGTAACTCCGACCAGTGCACCACGACCTGCATTTAGGTTTGCCACAGCGTCCGTAAGAGAAATAACTGCGGTTGTGCCCTGCAGGGCAAGTTTCGTTGGAGGAATGACGTACGACATAGAGCGAATTACCCCTCGTTCATCAACGACGGACTGTATCCAATCGGGTGAATATTCCTGGGTTAGCAAACCGTATCCACCAACAGAGAAACCCCATGTGTATCCAAACAGGCCCGGAACCGGCCGCTCAAGAACAACCAAGCCATCAAAGCCGTCATCGAAAGCCCCCAGGTTTTTTAGAGAAATTTCTTGAGGCAAAGAAAACACAGAGTGCACGAAGGCGTTTGCGGACAGCTCTGGAGGAGAGAGCGATATGCCCGCAGGAGCGCGAAGTTGTTGGTAAGAGAACGCAATAATGTTTTTTGTTTTTGAGAGGACAAAACTTTTTTCTTTCTCGTTGCGAAGATATGAAAAAGTGTCTCCACTAATTACTGCCGAGGGAGAAGCGGCAAAACCAAGCCGTGTTGACAAGCTTTCTGCAAGAGACATGAGAGCATTGATAGAAACATCTTGAGTTACGGCATAGAGGGGAAGGGTTGTTGGTATTTGAATTTCTGACCCGACGTATTCAAAGATTGTCCCAGAAGGGGTTATTGGAAAGTCTATAGACCGCGGCGGGGGCTCGACATACACAGTAGGCAGCGGAAGCTTTTGAGAAAAAGACGGTTTTTCTCTCGTTCTGCTTTCAAACCACGCACCAACAGCCACGGTGATGATTATTAAGAAAAAGATGAATAGGTAACGTAGTTTCATTGTTTTTATTATGATCCTGTTTGAATAACGGGACAATCGAGACACCCGCGCGTGTTATTTGAACACCCTAGTACCTCCTGCGCTTGCGATGGTGTCAACGGTAAAAGATCAAGAATGTTTCCTGGACCACTTTGAATGCCAACGTGAAGGTGGTTGCTGGTTGATGAGCCGTTATTATCAACTTTTCCAATTTGGGTTACCCCCTTTGTTACAGATTGTCCTTTGGAAACCAAATTAATGGTTGTTAAAGAAAGATGTGCGTAGCGTATAATTGCTCCGTTCGGCGTTTCAATGTCAACATAATTTCCCCACCCCTGATTACAGCGGGATGTTCTGGATGGTCCTACCGCAGTGTCAGCGCATCTACCTCGTACGTCTGAAATTGTTCCATCCGTTATGCTGTAAACTTCTGTGCCATAATTAGCCCCAATGTCAACGGCATTCATACTTGCATGGGAAGATCTACACGTTGCGTACGGTCCTTGTGTAATGTAGCCGTTTGTAGGCCAGAGACAGTCTCCTGTTGAGCACGGGGTAAGCGTACAGCGGGGATCCTCGGGTGTTTGCGAGCAGTTAATGATTGGTCCGCCGCTGCCATAACCACCGCCTACGCGTTCCCCTTGAAACGGTCCAAATTCTGAAACTGTTTTGAAAAAGAAAAGTATCGGAAAACCGATGACGACGAAAAGAAGAGAGGCAATGACGATCCACTCAGCCGAAGCCCAAAAACTTTGTGGTTTTCCGGGCCCTCTCCTGCCGAAAAACGATGCAAAAACGCTTCCCCCAAGCCAGCCGAGAATCACTCCGGGAAGCCCACCAATGGCTCCAACAAGTCCGCCAAACCAGCGACCAACCGTTCCGCTACCAGCTTTTGCAACAACAGCACTCGTTGCTTTTCGAATCCCCCAACCGGAAGCTTCGTTAAAAAACAGATGGAATAGTCCGGGAGAACGACTGTGGGAGTCAGCAACCCTGACTTGATTAACTGTGTATGATTCCGGCGCAAGCCCTAAGACTTCTAAAACAAATACATCTACAGCAACAGGAGGCCCGGCAATAGAACTGGCGAGATCCCAGATGAATGAGCGCGCCCGACCGCCGCCTTTCCCAAAAACTTTATTTCCCCGTTCTATAGCATTCTGAAAAACAGGCGATTCAACAATCAGGCTCCCCACTCTCTCCTGAGTTTTTTCAATCGCTCCCTCAATTTTTCCTAACCAGACAGACCGTACGATATCATCGCGGACGTTTTTGGGATAGATAGAAAGAAGCGCATCGGCAACGCCTTGAACAGGCTGCCGGAGCCCCGAAACTCCAATCTTTGAGAAAACCCCGGGTTTGATTTCAATATCCGATGAAGGGGTTGCCTCGAGCGCTTCGGCAACACGGGCAAGTCGATCCACAACCTCAAACGAAGGCGCTGGATCAACGCTCGCTAGAGTAGCGTACGTTTCAAGCCATCGTGCTTTGTCGGTGCCCGACCACTCAAACATTTTTTGAGTTATTTCTTCTTCCGAAGGAAGTGGGGCAGCAAGGACTCGAATTGTCTTATCGGCTTTTTCTAAAACAATTTCTGCAATCGGTTTAACCCGCTTTCCAAATTCTTCAGATCGGGCGCTTGTTGCGGCAATTCGAACTAAAGCCAACCCCATTTCCTCGCGGAGCTTCCGGGGGTCCCTCGTTTCTTTTGCGAGTTTTGAAAGTTCATCAACAAGGCGTTGTTGAAGCGCTGGCTCATTCGGGAAACGGGCAAGAGCGCGTAGTTCATCTACATATGCTCCGGCGATGCGCCCGATGTTTTGACGCCGCGACCCCTCGATCTTGTCGGTAATGTGGGGAAGATTTTCAGAAATTGACTCAACGAGAACTCCTGGAGCGATCTGCTCAAATTCCGCCTGTTGCTCGGGCGGTGTGTTTTCTTTGAGAAACAATACAAATTCTGTTGAAAATTGCTCGAGAATCTCTAAAAATTGGGTGTTTGTAAAGACAAATGGAACTCCGGAGAGAGCGAGGTTTTTTTTAAATTGCTCGTATTTTCCCGGATAAAACTCGTGGGCAATGAGGAGGTTTTTGAGTCCCTGCGTAAATTTTTGTTCGTCTGCCATAGGATCATTTCTCATTTACCGGCTCAACGGTAAATATGGGTCGTGCTGGCATGTTTGGTTGAGGTGAGGGTGTCGGTTGTGCCGGTTGTTTTTGCGCTCTTGACTCTAATTCCTGCGGTTTTGTGGTGGCAAGCGCATGTTCTTCAGGGCTTGCAATAACGCGCATTGCCGCATGAGCAGGTCCGGCAAAAAGCAAACCCTCGCCGATGTCTGCAGCCAGCAATAAATGTTTTTCTCCCTCAGACAGGTAAAAAATCTCTGCGACCTTATCAATTGCAGCTGAGGACTGTTTGAGAAGAATTTGCATGGAACTATTCTGAATAATTGCTTTCCCCAACTCCACCGCAAGGAAATCTTCAACATCTTGAGTAATCGTCGTGACCCCAAGGTAGTATTTCCGTGCGCGCTTGGCAATCGAATTTAGAAATGTTGCCGAATCCGGGTATTTCATCATGTACCACGCCTCATCGACGATTAAAAGTCTTCTTTTTGTGTCTTTTCTGATTTTGGTCCAGATAAAATCAAGAATAAGATACATGGCAATGGGGCGCAGTTCCTCCTCAAGATCGCGGATGGAAAATACGGTGAGCGGATTTCTAATTTCCACATTGGTTTGCGCATCAAAAATTCCCACCATGCTGCCTTTGACAAACTTTTCTATGCGGTCAGCTAAGCCCTTGGCCAAAGGCTCCTCCATACCCACAAGTGTTTTATAGAGATCTTCCATCAGAGGAGGTTCAGTCGATTGAGACGCTGGATCTGGGGTAATTCCCTTTTGCTTGTACGTTAAGACCAACGCTCGGTCAAGGAGCGCGTCTTCGCTCGGAGTAAGTTTGCCCATAACAACCCGGAAGAAACCGTGAAGGGAGAGAATTTTTTGGTTCAACTCGCTCTCTTTTTCTCCCTTATGCTGTAAAAGAGCTAAGTCAAAGGGATTTATTTTTGTATTTGTGCCAAACTGGAATCGAATATACTCGCCCCCCAATGCATGGGTAAGCGCTTCATATTCACTCTCTGGGTCGATAATAATAACTTCTGTGTCAAACATAAGCGAACGCATCACTTCAAGTTTCACCATGTAGCTTTTTCCGGAACCGGAATTATGAACAAATACCCCCCCAGAACCACCCAGAAAGACTTCATTGTCTACTGTTAAATCATAGACAAAGGACTCATTGTGCTTGATTTGTTCAATATTTACGACTGGATCCCAGAAAAGATCCGACCGAGCGAGTTGACGTAGATGATGGAGTTTTTTTTCGGCGTGGCGCAAGGTCAATTGTAGCGAACGGTATCGTTTGGAAAGGACGGACACCGCATTTTGAATTGGCGGATAGGCGGTATCGCCGGGGCGCCTCGCCTCATTTCGGATAGTTGTCCAAAGCGAATTGTCATATCTCTGAAGAGAAATGCCGATTTCTTGAAATACATCATAGAGCTCGTGTTTGATTTCGGGGAGGGAGATTGTTTCACCAGAGACGGTTTTCCAGGCGCGAAAGACAGTGGTTGCCTTGGGAATGACCGCACGGTGTTTCATAAGTTTCCATGTGTGTCCTAACTCTTTCCAAAGAGCTCTGTGAAGCTGTTTGTGTTTGATGCCACGGGAAATAATGGCGTCAACGGAGGGAAGGTTCTTCAGTTGCATGACGCGGCCACGAAGCGACCGAAGTTCGATAATGCGATTTTCCATGAGAGTAATAATCTCAATGAGTTGTTCCCGTGACGGAGAAAAAACGCCTCTTTTAAGCGGAGAAAGGTTATATGGTGCTCGTATGTCATCACCCTGATATAACTGCGCATGGAGTTTTTGTAGCGTGCGCGATAACGTGGGAATCGTATCCACGTTCGTATTGGGATGTTTTCCCAACAACCCTAAAAGTTTTTGCTGTTTTCTGAGAGTGAGAAAACCAATGGAGCTTGCAAACCTCGTAAGATGATCTCCTCCAGAAATTACCAGCTCATAATAGGTATCGCCGGTGTGTTTGCTATTGGTAGCTCTCTTCCATTTTGTTCGGATTCTCCCTACGATTCCAAATCGAAGAAGTAAATAACAAATGTCTGATATTAAGTCACGAGATTTTGACATACAAGCAACTTCCCACCCCGACACGGTTCCGTCGCCCTCGTAGTATGCTCGCAGATACGCGGCAATCTGTGTGTTTGACAAAGAGAAAATAATGGACGGAACGCGCTTTTGACCTGATCTTCCGCCCGCGCCCAGAGCAGAAAACAGCTTGGCATACGCATTTGGTTGAATATTGTACCCACAAAGAATACGACCAGAAGCATATCGGGGTGCTGTTTTAGCGCCGATTCCGCTGGTTGCGTTCTGAATGGCGGAAAGCACAAAGGGATCTCTGTTGTAAATGGTAAGCGTTGACGGGGAAAGGTACCCTTCGCTTGTCGTAAGCCCCAGAATCGTTAGAAGATTTGATTCCAAAGGAATAGTTTGAGGTAATCCCATTGGCCACGAAGGCACGAATGTTTTTGGATAGATAGGGCTCGTCAACCCGATTGACTCTGGGAGAAATCGTGGAACAGGCACGGCTTCTCCTACGCGCACCGCCTCACCTCGCACCGATCGCACGCGGCCATCTCTCAAAACAACCAAGCTGTGGTCAGCAGTAACGGTAATGTGTCGTCCGCTTTTTGTGGTAATTTTATAAAGTTTTTCGCGTTTTGAAAGTGGCTTGCGCGCAGCAGTAGCGACTTGGGCCCAGCGTCCTTTGAGCTCATTGTTGTAAGCGTAGACCTCAATACCCGGAAGCCTTACTCCCTCCATCTCTTCTTCTCGGTGGGTAATACCATGTTTGTTAATGAGAGATTCTACAAGGTTGCCGATCGTTTCCATTTTTGTTTGACCGTTTTGCCGCACGAGAACCGGTTCCCACCTTGCTATCGATTTCCCAAAAACAACCGTGTTAGCGTTTTCTAAAGTGAACCTATCAAAAACAATGAGACTGTCGTTTCCTTCGTTAATCCCGTAGAGGATGCCTTCATTGGCGGTAAGCTCACTCGTTGTAAACGGGAAGGTGGTGGCAAGTGAAGTTGTGTCCATATTTCGTAAGATAACGAGTTTATCCTGGCTCATGGGGAGGGTGGTTTTGAGCCCCTCTTCCATCTGAAGGATTGCTTTTTTAGTGACAATGAGAAGCGATCCCAGGGTTGCCTCGACTTGCTTCGTTGTTCGGTCGAGGTCGTCGAGGCTTTTTGCCGGAATGGTGACGTAGAGGCCAAATTGGAAAAACCGCTCAGATCCTTTTGCAAGTTCTTGTTGAAGAGCAAGCGCATCCTCGAGCGCTACCTGAATAGAAGGTTCAATGACTCTGCCGCGTTTCATATCGGATTGGATCGTTGCCTCCATTTCTCCGACTTTTCTCTTAAGATTTTCCAGAACCTCCTCGCTCCTGGTCGGATAAACGTACATGGCAATATCGAGGGTATGTGAGAAAGAGATGAGCGGTTCGAGCCAGTTAGCTGATACATAGCGCGGGTAGCCGGCCACGAAGAGGGTGCGGAAGTATCGGTCGCCGATTTTGAGGTGGTCAAAATCAACCTCTATTGCAGGTGGTGCAATCAGATCCCGCACGGAAAGGGGCTCGCCGGTATCAGCATTCGGCCTGTTATCCTCAGGCATGGGATTTATGAATTTTTTAACAAGCGTTGTTATATTCATGGTTTTATAAATTTACTAACATCAGGTGCCGGTTGACCAGGATTGTAGATTGAGAAAAAAAACTTTATGAGCTGCTCACTTGTCATCTGCGTTGCCCGGAGTCCGATTCTTCCCAATAACCTCACGACATGGTCCCGCTTTGGGTAAAGTACCATTGTCGAACGGTCAAAAATGTACTCTTTGGGATAGGGGAGGCCGGGCTTTCCACCCCCGAAAAGAATTTTAGGAGCAGATCCAAGTTCAAGTCGAGAAAAAGGAATAATAATGTAGAAGTTTTTATCCAGCACTTCTTTTTCTTTCACTGTTGCCTCAACAAACAGTCTATAGGAATGGATGCTTTGGGCAAGTTTCGGGCTTTTTTGCAGCTTTTCCTGTTCTTCAAGAAGTTTTAAGTATGCCGTGACATCCTTATGTTGAGATCGAATAAGAATTTGGATGGGGAAGGAGAGCGAATTGAGAAGCCCTGCGTAGGCATGGATAATTGCTTCCTGTTCCCGTTCAGAGAGTAAACCGAAATTAACAGCAGTTGTCGTAATAACAAGCGAAACTGACCCGTCAGTAAAAAGCACTAAATCATTTTCGATATCTTCTATCTGCGTAAATTCCTGCGTTGTGGACCTAATTGGGACGACTGGTTGTTTCATTGTGTGTTTCCAAATATTTGCTGAGCAAGTTTTTGTCTCTCGAGCTCTTTTTGACTTTTTGCCAGTATTTCAATTGTCGGGAGCACCGCGTTGTTGACAACAATTTGCGCTCTATCAAAAACGTAGCGTTCGCGCGGATCCTCAACCTCGACAAGGTACGTTCCGGGGGAGAGCGCAGTGCTCGCTGCAAACTGGCCGAGTCTGTTTGTTTTAAGCGCCCGAAGCGGCACTCCTTCTTTATCCCGCACGGTAACTAAAACCGAGGGGAGGAAGTTGCCTGCTGTGTCTTTCACAATGCCCGTGACGACATTGGGATAGGTGGTTAAGCGCGGGAGGCCTGCTTTTGCAGCTGCTGACGGGTCGATAATTTTAATTGTTGGTTCTGTTGGTTTCTCTTCGGAAATAACAGTGGCGGTTTTGGTCGGCTGACTTTGTGTCGGCGCACTTGTTGTTTTGCGTCGTAGGGCAACAACCTCTTCTTCAAGTTTTCGTTTGTCGGAAAGTAAGTCAGTCAATTGTTTTTGAAGCTCCAAGACCCGAGAGTCCGAAACGTTCTTTTGGGTAAGTTCTGTCTCGAGTTCCTCAACTTTTTGGCTAAGTACTGCGCTTTTTTCATCAGGAGCTGGAGAAACAACCTCTTTTATCTCCGGTTGTGGCGTAACCTCAGGCTGGGGCCGTTTCCCAACGACTGTCGGGGGCAGCGTAAATGCCGGTTGAGCCAGGGGTTGGGTTTTTGGTTTGAAGGTAAAAAGATTTTTTAGCCAAACGAGAAAACCACCCGGAGGGTTCATTGTAAGGATGCGTAGACCAGAGAACATATCAGCGGGCGACCGAGGAGTTGGTTCTTTTGGTGTTACCGGAGGTTTAGTAGCAACATGATGGGCTTGAGCAGCCGGTTTTTGCTTGGGCCTCCTTGACCAGACGTATTGGGTTGGGTTGTAGATACTTTTAAAAAATGACATAACCCATACATCCATGGGTCGCTCTTCGACAGGAACAAACGCAAAACCAATACCTAAAAGTGCAAAGAACACCGTCAGTGGCCAGGTAAAAAAGAACGGAAGAGGAAGTTTGTAGGATATATACGCCAGAACTCCTCCGATACAAAGATATCCGAATTGTTTGAGCGTCATGTCGCCGATTAAACGGAATTGGAAGGTAGTAACATTCTGTGGCACAGGGTGCTGTTCCATATACAAATTATTGTAAAGGTATGACGATAGGTCGCGCAATAGTACAAAGCGCATCAGAACCGTGAAAACTGGCATTTTTAGTTTTCACGAAATATAATAATCTTCTCTATGAAAATCGGACTTCTTGGCGGTGCGTTTAACCCGCCGCATCTTGCCCACCTCCATATGGCTGCTCAATCTATTGATTTTGCAGGATTTGATGAAATTTGGTTTTTGCCAAACTTCGGCCAGCAACCGCCTAAGCCTGATGTGGCATCTGTAAAGGACCGGCTCGCAATGACCAAAATGCTAAGTCTCCCTAAAACAAAAATCTCAACACTTGAGATAGATAACAAACTTTCAGGCAATACCATTGAGCTTCTTCCGTATTTACCAAAAGAACATTCGTATACATTTATTATGGGCGTTGACTGGCTCCCGTCATTTACCCAGTGGGGGAGTTGGCAGGAACTTATTAAAAAACTTCCGTTCCTCGTTTTTCCACGGTCGGGATTTCCCAATGAACCGCTCTACGAGAATATGACAGTTCTTTCGCATCCCTTACTTATGATAAACGACATTTCCGCGACAAAAATTCGAGAGAGAGTTAAACAAGGGCTCCCAATCGATCAGTTTGTCCCGTCCGGCGTGGCGGAGTATATTAAAACCCATGAACTCTATAAATCCTGAAAAAACCGCGGCTGAATTAACAAGTTTTATAAAAAATGCTTTTGACAAAGCAGGATTTACAAAAGCAGTTATCGGGGTTTCCGGGGGGGTGGATTCGGCGACAAGCCATGAGCTGACAAAGCGTGCATTGGGCGAAAAAAACGTCTTCCCGTATTTTTTACCCTACGAGAAGATTAAACCTATTGTTGATCAGGTTGTTTCTCTTGATCCTGGAATGGACAGGCTGCGGCAGGGAAATATCATGGCCAGAGTCAGAATGACAATTTTATTTGACCAAGCCAAGAAAAGACAGGCCCTCGTAGTAGGCACGGAGAACAAAACTGAACACATTTTGGGGTACTACACAAGATTCGGCGATAGCGCTTCTGACATCGAACCTTTGAGAAATTTATACAAAACGCAGGTCTATCAACTCGCAAAATACCTCGGAATTCCGGATAAGATTTTAAACAAAGCGCCGACCGCAGGACTTTGGGAAGGACAGACGGATGAAGGAGAGTTTGGTTTTACCTATAAAGATGCAGACGAAGTTCTTTTTCAGCTCTATGATCTTAAAAAGGACAATGTTGAAGGCGTCGACCCAGGCGTTGTTGAGAAGGTGAAATCACGGGTCTCTCGTAATGCCTTCAAACACAGTCTTCCGATCTTGCCTTTCGACTATTAATCGACTATAATTCGACTATATATGCTTGAGCCAAAATATGCCATTACAGACCATCTCCTTGCCAATATCAAACGAATCAACACCCTGATCCATACGCTCAACAACAGACGATTTCCCAATGTTATTCTTTTAGCGTTAGAGCGGTCTGCAAGAGAGGTTTCAGTGCACGCTTCGACAAGCATTGAAGGCAATCCACTTCCTCTCACTGAAGTAAAAAAAATCCTCAAATCAATGCCGGATCATCTTCGGGAAACCGAAAGGGAAGTGGTCAACTATAATCAAGCACTTCAGAATCTAAACAGACAGCTTGAAAAAGGAGAAGTTCTATTGTCTCTTGATCTTATTTTACATATCCAGGAACAGATTATGAATGGTTTATTACCATACACAGAGATAGGGAATCTGAGAAAAAATCCTGTCGTCGTCAATGACCCCAGAAGTGGGCAACCCGTGTATCTTCCTCCCGATAGCAAGGATGTTCGTCCACTTATGGTGGATCTTGTCGAGTTTGTGAATAAAAAAAGAGAAAAGATAGATCCGCTTATTGTCGCCGGTATATTTCATAAGCAAATGGTTATTATTCACCCGTTTATGGATGGCAACGGAAGGACAACCCGGCTGGCCACGAAAGTATTGCTTGCCCAGATGGGGCTCAACACTTTTAATCTTTTTAGTTTCGAAAACTATTACAACCAAAATGTTACACAGTATTTTCAAACAGTTGGAGAGTTTGGAAATTATTATGAACTCGTACGTAAAGTAAACTTTACTCCCTGGCTTGAATACTTTACAGAAGGAATCATAGACGAACTTTTCAGAGTAGAAGCCCTGCTTCCAAGACTTGCTGCGAGTCCTCATACTCAATTAAAGCCACACCACCGAAAAATGCTTGCTTTTATTCAAAAAAAAGGTTTTATCTCAGACCCTCTGTATGCGAAGCTCACTAGTCGCGCAAAAGCCACACGGACACAGGATTTTAACAAGCTCATCATGTTGGGACTCATTGAGAGAAGAGGTAAAGGAAAAGCAACATATTATGCTCTGAAGGAAAACAATTAAACACACCCCACCATTTATTTCAAGAAAGCGAAAACCATGACTGTTAGGTCATGGATGAAGCGACAAAATAAACGCGAAGCGCACAAAGCGAAACAAAACCCCGACTATAATATTGGGGAAGTTTATCCCTGCTTGAAAATATACGTTTCCAGCTTTTTTGCTCGTAATTTTTTCCCCGCAATAGCGACAAATGTATTGATGCTTGGAAGGTGAATTTCCTGATTTTCCGAAAAAAGATCGATCAGTCCAATAAAATCTCTTTACTATATACGGTTCTTTTAGGACAATGTCCAAAAATTGCTTATGATGTCTTTTGAGGATGGAACGTGTCCCCATAATAAGTATTCCAAGTACACTTTTACGTTTGGATCCAGTTTGTCTTTAATTTTCGGCCAAGCTTTTTTGAGCTCTTCCGCATCTAATTTTTCGTCCCCCAGTCCGTAATTAATGAGTTGGGTCAATCGCCAAAGACGGTATGCTTTGGGACTTTCTTTTTTAAATCTTTTTTCATCCACGGACCAGTTATACATAGACGTATTGTAGCACAGGCACGACCGCAACATCTCAGTAACCCCCATTCTTGCGCTCCCCAATATGAGGGGATACAATAAGAAAAAGTCACTATTTCTATGCCAAAACCTGAAGAATTAGAACAATTAGCTCAAGCGTTGAAGAACATCGCGACCGCCGGTGGGGCCGGAGGAGCGAAGGCAGAAAGAGTTCTCGAGAAGGTGGAAGCAAGGAAGGCAGGTATCTGGGCTAAAAAGGCCACAAATAAAGAAAATCCAACGCAACAGGAGGAAGCACGGCGGGAGGCAAAACTCGAGGCTGAAAGGGATAACTACAAGGAAACAAACGATCCAAATCTCCAGGAAGCAACGAGAAACATGAGGAATTCCGTGAGGAGGGTTGAAGCCGCAGGACGTCAAGTTCCAGACTACCTACAACCATACGCCGCCACCCCTCAGACCGCTACTGTCGCTCGACTTATCGAAAACATAACCCGCGCACCCGACAATCTTCGAGACAACGCAAACTTCCTCATGCGTGAAGCAGCAAAAGCTTACTGGGGAACGAATTGGATGGAGTTAGCTCGAGAACAAGCGCATCAAACGAGAGAAGTTATAAATACAACACTCTACGCAGCAATGAATATTGCCGCACATGAATCAGGTTACCCCCACATTTTGGATATGGGAACGGAATTGACTTTATGGAAAGGCTTAGATCGTCGATTCGACCTATATCGAACCGACAAAGTGGAGGAGCGAGTTAATGCTAATCAGGCACCAACAACAGAAGCAGAACGACAACATGACCGTCTGACTGAAAATCTTGAAACTGAACAAAAATATTTGGACAACCTCGATCCCCTCGGTTTACAAAAAGAAAAAAAGACGCTCGAGAATCTAAAGGAGAGTTTGGCACGAGCAAAGGTAGAAAAATCAGAATTTTCAGTCGGAAAGAGAAAAATAAGAGAAACCACATATAAAGAGGAAGAAGTAGAGCCTTATCTTAAAAAAATTAATGACCGTCTTGACGAACTCAGCAGAGAGACTCGAAAAGTCATAACACCAACAGTGGAGATTGGACAAGAAGAAGAGATATTTTCACCTCTTGAAGGCAATTACACTCCTTATCGTGCACTTTCAGATGAACAAATAAAAGAAGGCCTTAAAAGTGTAACGTCTGGAAAACTTCAAACCCTAGGCGAAGAGGTTCTTAGTAAGTACGAGAAGGCAAGCAGAGACGAATTGGAAGAATTGCGAAGAAAACTTGACTCTTTTAAGCTGGAAGGTGAATTACACGACGATATTCGAGATGAGCTACAAAGGGAAGGAAGAGAGTCAAATAACGAAGCTATTCAGCCAAAACTTAATGCCGATCGGGAAGTGATTCGAGAGCTTGAATCATTAGTTCGACAACAGTCTTTGCTTCTTAATAGAGAAAATCGACCCACGCGAGAGGGAAGAGATTTTTGGGTAGACCATCCAGATTATGTTAAAACGTTAGGCAATCTAGAACTACGTGATTTTAATGATTCGGGTCAATTTAAAGATCTTGATGAAGTATTCTTTGAAATTCTCTCCGCTGCAGATAATAATCCCCGTCAACCATTTCGGGAAGGATTCAGTCTGTGGAGAGAAGGCGACCTTGAGGGATTTTACGCACGATTAAAGACAAGCCTCCGACGATTGGAGTCAGAAGGGAGAGAAATAAATGGGTTTAAGATGACCCCTCAAGAAACACAGCGCATAATGGAACGTTTTACGAGACTACGCGATCTCAAAGAGTCTTACCACAACTTTATTTATATTCTTCACAACGCCGATAAAGAGGCATTGGGTAAGTTTGCCTCCTCATTTCTTGCAGAAGATGTTGACTTTATGTTTGAAAATGTTCGAGGAGTTGGGTACGCCATGCGTTTACAGGAAAGTCAGATGGCTCGGATAGCGGCAAATAGCGACGGTCGCCTACCAAATGAATTAATGGCAAAGGATAAGCAGGGCCATTCTCAGTGGGAAGACATGACTTATGAACTTTTTGGACAGGCTATTAAATCAGGACGCATTTCTGAGTACAGAGGTGGAAAGCGTTTATTATTGCAAGAAATGGCACCATGGCAGAAAAAAATAGCGCTTGAAATGGGCTATGGTTTTAGCATCGTTAATCTTCGATTGCCGGAACTACTTACTCGGGTAAAAGGCGCTCGCGGCTACAGATCGGGCTTTGGAGAAAAACTCAAGCTCGATCCTATTCGTGGCTTATTCCTCAAATTTAAAACGCCAAAACCCGGAGTCGCTATTTTACACGCACCGTTGTATATGTTGTTTACCGGAGACATGAATACTGGGATGAAAATGTGGAAGGAACAATGGTCTGTAGATAATATCATAGAGCAACTGGACGTAGCGGAGGCTGATCCAAGATTTGCCAGACGCATTCAGGGCATGAGAAATATACTCGATATTACGACACATTGGGGAAGAGATTCCCTTTGGGGTATTGAAGCTATGACTGAGCAGTTGCCACGAGAACTTCAAAAGCTTATTGGTTTTTCTGTTGGTCTCCGCCTTGAAGAATTTAAACTAAAAAACGATAAAGATTTAAAGGGACTTCCAGAAAAAGAAATGAAACAAGAATTGAAAGGGAAGTTTCGAATTCACCTACTAAACGACCTAGATCGTAATCCTTTGGCATTTATTCATAGATTCGTTGATGATCCAGAACTTCACAACTTAAGCCTGAAAGCTCTAGCTCGAGACATGAGAGGTGAGCGAAAACCAGAGGAAGTTCCATTTGGAGAACGGAGATTTGATCTTATAGCAGAGATTTTAGGAGATGATGAGGTGCAACGAATCTTGCGAGGTGTGGACCAGAACGGAAGGCTTGGGGAAGAGTTGCTTATACACTCTTCAGATTTTGATTTTCCTGGCATGAACAAAGGAGAATTTAAAGTTGATAATTTTGCAAAACTCTGGGCGGCAGATCCAGCTAATCGAAGCGAAACATACCAATCCTCTCAACATCTAGTGAAGCGTGAAAAAGATAGAGTTGATGCAGCGTGGGCTAAATTTACCACTGCTACAATTCGGCTTGAAGGAGACTTGGAACTTGTGCAACAGGCTGCTTTAAGCCGTTCAATCGGAGAGGCGAAACAAAACATGCCCGTGATCAATAAACTTATTGATTCAGACCATGAGATCATTCAAGACGATAATCCGGCAATTCGCAGACAACGCATAGAACAGGTAAAGAAATATGCCCGACGAATTAAAGAAGTCGTCTCTGGTTTTGAACTAAATCCAAACAGTACTGATTTTAGAATCCAAAACGGAAGCAGAGTTTTCATTCCTGGTGAGAGAGACAGAAACGGACACTCTTTTGTTGAGCGCATAGCCGATCGTATTGTTGAGAGAAAAGAGCGTTACCATCTAAGCACGACTGACGTTCCGTATGAAGAGCTTTTGTATGCTTCCTCGGGTGGCAGGGCATGGGTCCGTCGAATTTTGGACGCAAACGCCACAGCTAAAGGCGGAGATGGCACATTGCCGTACCTACAAGCTTTTACCTCTAATCCAAAACAAGAAGACCTCGCAGCGATCATGAAAAAAGAAATTTACGAAAATATCGTTATATATTATGATGTCGCAGCTCAAGAATATTGCGGATTACTTGCAGAGGGAACGCTGCAATTTTATGGAGAAAAGAACTGGGCTTCTTACAGCGGAATATTTGGAGATATAGCAAACCTTCCCTTCATTACAGATTTCCTTGAGCGCCATGGGGGGTACCGTTATCTTTCATCGGTAGCCAAAGTTTTAGTTGATCACGCCGCAAATTCTTGGGGCCCGAACGAGCGATATAGATTTATTCGACTTCTCAACGGAATGAACTTATTATCAAAAAATCCACATCCCACCGGGTGGGGTGCTGGAGAAAACTATACTGCAAGGGCGTTAGAGGAAAGAACTGGTTCGCGAGTATCGAATGTCTGGAAAGAAATTATTGCATATACACCAATGGTGTTGCCAATTATGATATTTCAAGGATTTAGAGAAGCCGGAGAAGAAGACAAAAAGGGGTAATTATTTTTGTTCCTTCTTAAATAATCCTTTCGCCATTTGTGTCAGCTGAGCAGTATAGAAGAATTGACTTCCAAGTTGTAATACTCCACCTGCTGCTCCAAGAACCGGCTGTGTGAGTACTCCTGCTCCCGTCGGTACCAGTGGTTTAATCTTCAAGGCTTCTTTGACTGCGTGGACAATTGATGGGATGGTCATAATGATGCCGACTCCAATAAGCGCAGCAATAAATTGCGACGTGTCAGGCGATTTTGGTACAAGTGGTGGTGACCAAAACGAACCGCTGACACTCGAGGTAATACTTAATCCCAGAATAATAAGAGAGACAACAATTGGGAACGTCAGAAGATTTACAACCAAGCTATTAAGCCAAGAAGAAAACCCATTACCACCCGGAACGGCGTCGAGCATAATTTGCAATGGTCCGAATACCAACGCAATGATAATTTGAATGTATGCATTCACGAGAATAAAAAGAATACGGATAAGCGTTACGATGAGACCAAGGGCCAGAAGAAGTAGGAGTATCGGCGACGCACCGGCAACTGCCAGGCTATCACCAGTGAAGGGTATGGCAACAAGTCCTCCAAAAAGTATCATGAGCGCCGCAAGGAATGGTTGCCCAAATATGATTGCGACAATACTTCCTACTATTCCTATTCCTCCGGGTATTGCGATTGGGGAAAGAGTACTAAAAATTCTTCCTATTTCAAGAGAACCACCAGCTGTAAATGCAGCTTGAAGTTCGAGAACTTCGGCTCCGGGAATAGCGTTTCCGACGGCATAGACAACCAAAAGGATTAAGAGATACATGAGGTCGATCAGGAATCCCACGATGGCGTAGGAAAAAGTGATTAAGATCAACGTTATCACGATTCTGGGGAGGGCGTTTTGAACAGTGACAACTGTTTTTGGGTCAATTTTTTTACGGAGCATGACCATAAAACCTATGATAAGCATGACAACGGCAAGAATTAAATAGGCGATGTTGCGGAATGCTTTCCAGACAGGAAGAAGTGCGGAAAGCCCGGAGAAGCCGATTCCCTGTGCATACGCTTGTTTGGGAATAAATCCAAGCGTTTGGCCAACATCAGCAAGCCAGTAGCCAAAGTCAGCCGGAGGATTTGCATAAATCATGGCAATTGCCCGGCTCGTTCCACCCAAAACACTTCTTTGTTGTAGTTGTTGGTAAAACTCATAAGGAAGCTGTTCACCGCTTGCTGCTTTTTCGAGCGTGTTACTGCTGAATCCAATAAGCCCTACATTGAGGGAATTAGGAAAGAAGTTCAGTAGATTTCCCGTTACCCATGATTCAGCATTGTTACCCCCTTCTACTCCTCCCTGAATGGCAGCATCAAATTCACCTCCGAACATCCACGGCGTTGCAGCAAACACTGGGAGAGGAACGAGAAATAGAAAAAGAAGGAGTAGAAAAAGAAAGCGTTTCATAGCTTCATTTTTTAGTATAGCATAGCGATTGTTATTCAGGGACGACGAACTCGGTAACGTTGACACCCGTAATCACTTTAATGGTATTGAGAATAAGATAGGCTATGACGATGACAACAAGACCGACAATGGCACTGGTCATGGTGCCGCGGGCTTGCTCAAGTTTTTTCTGATCGCCACCGGAAAAAAGAAAGTTAAAACCGGAGATAAGAAGAACAATGAATAACGCAACACCAGAAATTGAAATGACAGAGCGGACAACACTTTCAAACAACGGTTCGAGACATTGAATAGTCGCCGCTTCTTTTTGCAGGCACGAGTCCCAACTAACAGCAGCAAAAACAACAGAGTTCATGAGGATATTATATCGTTTTTAGAACGGTTGGGGGAGTTCCATCTGGCCGCCGATGATTGTGACTCCCAGGAAGTTTTGGACGAGGGTCATGATCGCCCAGGCAGCACCGACGATGATTAGCCCTACAATAGCGTGGGTGATTTTATTTCTGGCTTCTTCCATGCCCGCTTTGTCGCCGCCACTTGTAATCCATTTAATTCCTCCCAAGATGAGGTAGAGGAATGCCAGGAGTGCTGAAACAATGAGAAGTGTGCCGACAACCGCAGAAATTAGCTGGCCTACGTCGCTAATTTTAATTTGCTTTTCCGGCTGTTTGATTTCAAGTTGCGCTTGTGCAAAGACTGATGAGAGTAACATAATTTAGGATTATATCTTCATTACCATTGTTATGCAATTCTTTCGGTCTTGTCAAGACCAAAAAGTATTATTCTATTGTTGGTAATTCCATGTTAGGAAATTGGATTCCTAAAAATTGCCCGACGAGAGAAAATATGGCCCAGCCTGCTCCCACCACAATAAGCCCGACAAGCGCATGGATTATTTTATTTCGCGCATTTTCCAGTTGCCCTTTATCGCCTCCTGCGGTAATCCAGGAAATGCCACCGGTGAGAAGATAGAAAAATGCGAGTATGAAGGAAAAAATGAAGATTGCGCCAATGAGATTACCGATAAGTAACCCCGTTGCCCGGCCGCCACCCTCGAGATCGCCTGCGCCAAGCTCCGGTGGGAGTACCGGGTTTTTCAGTTGTGCCAAGAGCGCTATGATCATAGGTTACAATCCCAAATTCTGAATAATACTTTCCGGGTTGGATAAGAGAATATCAAAGTTAAAGAATCGGCCGGAAAGAGCAAGAATTCCCCAACCGGCAACAACGACAACAAGACCCAAGAATGCATTGCTTAAACGGTCGCGGGCAGACTGGAGGTTC
>MFJV01000001.1:499775-500101 GCA_001780985.1 Candidatus Gottesmanbacteria bacterium RIFCSPLOWO2_01_FULL_43_11b
ATATTGGTTATTTGTTGCAAACCTGTCCCGCCGCTTCCTGCGATATTTTCTCCAAAGGGTCCTAAACCCGGGCCGCTAATGGGGCCGAGTTCTTCTTGCGCAAAGACCGATGGAATAATGTTCATATGATTCTTTTACTGGCCCGGACCGTATATTTTTGGATTTAAAATAAATGTTGCATCACCAAAGAGAATTTGTCCGAATACAGCAGCAAGCGCAAATGATCCCACGATAAAGACGAGCCCCAAAAGTGACTGCCAGATTTTGTTCCATGCATCGGTAATTTTCTTACTGTCGCCGCCTGCGGTCATAAATCCGAATCCAGC